>JANMLW010000255.1:0-9674 GCA_031372765.1 Hyphomicrobiales bacterium | reverse complement strand
CATCCATGCGGTCTGACACAGCGCTGACCAGATCGGTATGCTTGCCGCCGAAGATCTCCGCCATGGTCTGCATGCGCGTGGTCAGTTCCGCTTGCAGCAGGTTCATGGCGGCAACCTTGTCATCCATCTCGCGCTGGCGTTCGGCGGAGACGGCAGCCTCAACAGCACGTTCCCGGTTAGCCTTCATGGCCATCCAGACCAGTGAAACCAACAGCAGCATCGCCAGCACGGCGGCTGCCAGCAGCAGATCACGCAGGGTAATGGGTGTTTGACCCAGAATCAGGACGATATCTTCCATCAACAGACCCTACCTGCATTTGCAGAAAAAATCGAACGAAAGTGGAACGTGTTTGACCAGAAGCTGTGAAACACCTATGCCCGCTAAAATTTCCCGAACAGGCAATGCGTCCATGGCTCTTCGTCCCATCATCAATATCCCTGATGCCCAGTTGCGGTTGATCTCTGAACCGGTCACCACCATCGACAAGTCAGTGCTGCAACTGGCTGACGATATGCTGGAAACCATGTATGAGGCACCGGGCATCGGGCTTGCCGCCATCCAGATCGGCGTGCCGCAGCGCCTCGTGGTGGTGGACCTTGCCAAGAAGGATGAGACGCCCGCGCCCATGGTGCTGATCAATCCGGAAATCCTCAGGGTCTCCGAGGAGCGGTCAGTGTATGAGGAGGGGTGTCTCTCTATACCCGAGTTTTACGAGGAGGTCGAACGGCCTGCCCGTGTCCGCTTTCGCTTCATGACGCCCAAGGGTACCATCGAAGAAATGGATGCGGACGGATTGCTCGCCACCTGCGTACAGCATGAGATTGACCATCTCGATGGCAAGTTGTTTATCGACTATATCTCGAAACTGAAACGTGACCGCGTGCTGAAGAAATTTGCCAAATTGGCGAAACGCGACTGACCAGACAGCCCTTGACTCATCGCTCAGTCCCGCCAAAAGCAACACAGCGTACATTTCTGAAAGTAATCTCATGACACTGCAATCACTCGCCGCCAGCATCGACAAGGCATGGGACAACCGTACCGGGATCAATAGCACTACGAAAGGCGAGACCCGTGATGCCGTGAATGAGGCTTTGGCCGGACTGGATGCTGGTCGTTTGCGTGTAGCTGAGAAAATACCCGGTAAAGTGGGCAAGGAAAGCTGGATAACGCATCAGTGGCTTAAGAAGGCCGTGTTGCTGTCGTTCCGCCTGAATGACATGGAGATTATCAAGGGCGGCCCCGGTAATTCTGTCTGGTGGGACAAGGTACCCTCCAAGTTTGATGGCTGGACGGCTGAGGAGTTTACCGCCGCCGGTTTCCGTGCCGTCCCCACATGTGTGGTGCGTCGCTCGGCTTTCATTGCCAGAAGCGTGGTGCTGATGCCCTCCTTCGTCAACGTCGGGGCTTATGTGGACGAGAACTCGATGGTTGATACATGGGTGACGGTTGGTTCATGCGCCCAGATCGGCAAGAACGTGCATCTTTCGGGCGGCGTGGGTATCGGCGGTGTGCTGGAGCCATTGCAAGCCAATCCCGTGATCATCGAAGACAACTGCTTTGTGGGCGCCCGCTCTGAAGTGGTGGAAGGCGTCATCATCGGCGAGGGAGCCGTGCTCTCAATGGGCGTGTTCATCTCCGCCTCTACCAAGATCATCGACCGTGCCACCGGCGAGACCCATATCGGCTATGTGCCGCCTTACTCGGTTGTCGTGCCCGGCAGTCTTCCAGGCAAGCCCAGGGCCGATGGTCAGCCTGTGCCATCGCTCTATTGCGCCGTGATCGTCAAGACCGTGGATGCACAGACACGTGCCAAGACCGCGATCAATGAATTGCTGAGAGACTGACACGGTCGTTACAACGCCACAGGCCTGAACGAGAGGACTGACATGCGCGAACATCTCTCAATTTATGTCCCGTCCCTGCTGGGTGTGCTGCTTGCGATCGCGCTCTGGGTTCTTTTGTCAAAGAGATTGGCCTTGGCCAACCGTACCCGCTGGCGGTCTGTATTGCTGTGTCTGCCATTGGTGCTTGGTGCAGCGGGCTATGGCCTGTTCTGGTTCGGCTTCTTCTCATCCCCGGCCATGGCTGTGCAGATGCATGCGGTGCGCCTGACACTCCAGCATTTTGCTGGTCCGTTTTTGCCTTGGATTGGCGGAGTCTGGTTGCTGGTCAGCGGCTGGTTATTGTTGCCGCTGCTGAAGCGGGTTTGATCCCTCCCTTTTGGGGAGGGTGGCACCGCGTCAGCGGTGACGGGTGGGGCTTGCGATCTCAAAGATTGTAAAGAAGCCCCCTCCGGCCTTTCAGGCCACCTCCCCCAAAAAGGGAGGATCAGATCGCATTTCCCTCGCGGCATGCCATCAATGGCCTGATCTGGGTTCCATCAGGCCTGAAATTGGCGGATGACAGCCAAGCCTTGAAAGTGGCGCGCAGTGCTGGCCACTCATCATCTGTCATGGAGTACCACGCAGTATCGCGGCTTTGCCCCTTTATGACCATGTGCTGACGGAACAACCCCTCATAGATGAAACCATAACGCAGCGCGGCTCGTTTGGAGGGTTCGTTTAGATTGTTGCACTTCCATTCATAGCGCCTGTAGCCGAGTGAAAAGCCATACTCGCCCACAAGGAAAATGGCTTCGGTCGCTGCTGGGGTTTTTTGCAGTGCGGGCGCATACATAATGGAACCGATCTCGAATACACCGTGCGCAGGGCGTATTTCCATGATCCAGAGATGGCCCTTGGCCTTGCCATCCACCTTGTCGATGACGGCAAGCGGCACGATGGCTGTCTGTGACTCCATACTGCTCAGCAGCGCATGATAATCGGCTTTGCTCTGGGGTGCGGGTGGAAACATGTAGTCCCACAAACGGTCCTGCCCCCGCATCAAGGACCACAGGTCTGATGCGTGCCGGTCCGCTGACAGCGGCTCCAGACGGCACCATTGGCCCTCCAGCATCCGACGGGGCGGGAAAGGGGGTGCAACCCAGTTCGATAGATCGTTGCTCATGTACAAGGTGCCTTAGACAAGACCAGCTTAGGATATGCCACGCTTCTTCACATCATCCAGAAAAAAATCATTCAATGAGGTGCTGGCCATATTGTCAGCAAAACCGGCAAAACTCCCCTCCATGGCAATCAGTTCAGTGGCGTTTACAAAGCCTGTCCAGGCCGCTTTTGCCATGGCGGAACCGATGGAGATGCGGCGGGCACCCAGAGCCGCTATGTCAGCAACAGTCAATCCGAAGTCATTGTAAACCACAATGTTGACCGGCTTTCCCCCAGCGGCTTTTACCATCGCCAGCATGTCATCCCGCGTCTTTGGTCCCGGCGCATAGAGCACGTCAGCGCCTGCGTCGGCAAAGGCGGCAAGGCGTCGCGTCGCTTCTTTCAAGGGCTCGGGATGGCCGGTGAGATAAGCCTCGGCACGGGCGGTCAGCAGCACATCTGCACCGGTCGCATCGATGGCACGACGCGCCACCCTTATGCGCTCCACCGCTATGTCGAAATCATAAAGCGGATGATCGGAATTACCCGTCGCGTCCTCGATGGAGAGACCCGCCACGCCGGTTGCCACGCAGCGTTTTACATTGCTTTCCAATGTTTCTAGGTCATGAGCATAACCGTTCTCAAAATCGGCATTGACCGGCAGTTCTGGTGTTGCCTCGACCATGTCCGCTATGTACCCAAGCATCAGGTCAATTGGAACATCCTGATCGGCACGGCCTCTACTCCAGGCAAACCCTGCACTTGTCGTGGCCAAGGCGGGAAAACCCCGTGCCGCGAGCCAGCGGGCGGTGCCTGCATCCCACGGGTTTGGCTGCACAAAGCAGCCGGCTTGATGCAAGGTACGGTAGGCAGCGCGGCGGGCTGCAAAAGGATCGAGGCTTGAATGATCGATGCTCATGGCGCTGTCCTTCTGCTTGTCCAGGCGGAATACCAGATGATCATTCAAACCCTGATTCCACCAATGCAAAAACCTGATGCTGCGGATCAGTACGGTGCATTGCTCACGGATTGATGGGATGTAATTGGCCGGTATAGTCCTCGATCATCGATCCTTGCGCAGTGGCCGACAGATAGCTTGATCCGACGGGCGACTTGCCGTGACCACCGGGAATATCAAGTACGTACTCCGGCTGGCAGAGGCCTGAGAGCCTGCCACGCAGCTGTTTCACCAGTGCCTGACCCTCCGTAATGGACAGGCGGAAATGCGATGTTCCCGGCGCCAGATCAGGATGGTGCAGATAGTAGGGCTTGATACGGTTGGCGACGAACGCCCGCATCAGGTCTGCCAATGTTTCCACACTGTCATTGACGCCCCGTAGCAGCACACTTTGCGACACCAGCACGATGCCCGCATCAGCAAGGTGGGCAATGGCGATCTCGGCTTCCGGCGTGAACTCGCGCGGATGGTTGGCGTGAATCGCTATATAGGTTGCCTTGCCGGGGACTTTCAGGGCCTTCACAAAGGCAGACGTGATGCGTGCGGGGTCAACCGTCGGCACCCGCGTGTGCCAGCGAATGACCTTGATGTGCGGGATCGCGGAAAGCTGCCGCATCAGATCACTGACACGCCGTGCGGTCAGTATGAACGGATCACCGCCAGTCAGGATGACCTCCCAGATTTCAGGATGGGCCGCGATATAGCTAACCGCTGCGGCAAGCCTGTCTCCTGTCAGACTGTCGCCGCCAGGCCCCACCATTTCGCGGCGAAAACAGAAGCGGCAATAGACCGGGCAGGCATGCACGATCTTGAGCAGCACACGATCCGGATATCGGTGCACAACGCCTTCCACCGGCATATGCTGGTTGTCGCCGATGGGATCGGACAGTTCCTCGGGCGTGGTGATCAGTTCCTGCACCGAGGGCAGGAACTGACGGTTCATCGGATCAGCGGGATTGCCCCGATCCATCAGCGCCAGAATGGACGGAGAGATAGCCACTGCGTATTTCTGCGCCACCTCCTCAAGTGCTGCAGCTTCATCCGTTGGGACAAAACCAGCCGCTGCAAGCTCACCGACTGTCCGCAAGGTTTTGTCTGGGTTGGATTGCATCATGCTCATGATCTGACACCATCCCTGAACGGATCGACGACTGGAGTCCAGATCACATCATCGATGCAGTCAGCACCAACTGCCAGCATCACCAAACGGTCAAAGCCAAGGGCAGCACCGCAAGTCGGGGGCATTTGGGGGAGTGCGGCCATGAAATCTTCGTCAATGGGATATGTCTCGCCGTAAATCTGCTGCTTCAATTCCATGTCAGCCTCGAACCGTTGGCGTTGTTCAACGGGGTCGGTCAATTCACCAAAGGCATTGGCAAGCTCGACGCCACAGGCAAAAATCTCGAAACGCTCTGAAACCTTGTTCGATCCCGGCTTGCGCCGCGCCAATGCTGCCTCGGGAATGGGGTATTCGCTCAGGATAGTGGCGCGATCATTGCCGATTTGAGGTTCGATCTTTTCCACAAGCACGCGGCTGAACACATCCGACCATGTGTCGTCATGCGCCGTGCGCACGCCTGACGCTTTCGCTTGCGCCATCAGTGCGGCTGTGTCGGTCAAAGCGCCATCAACCGTTGAGAGAAGATCAATCCCGGCAAAGCGGGTGAACGCTTCCGCCACGGTGATGCGGCCGGGCGCCAGCATCGGATTGATGGTCCGCTCACGGTAGTGCCACGTGCGCCTGCCCGTCGTTTCGGCGGCCAGTCGTAACAGGTCTGCGCAGTCCTCCATCAATGTCTCGTAGGGTTCATCGGCCCTATACCATTCCAGCATGGTGAACTCGGGGCTGTGCAGGCGGCCACGTTCACGGTTGCGGAAAACACGGGCAAAATCGAAGATGCGCGTCTCGCCTGCGGCAAGCAGTTTCTTGCAGGCAAATTCCGGTGAAGTATGAAGATACAGCCTTGTCTGCCGCCCGTCATCGTGGCTCAGTTCCGTAGCAAAGCCGTGCAGGTGAGTTTCATTGCCGGGCGAGATTTGAAGCTGTGCAGCCTCGATTTCGGTAAAGTGCAGGCCTTCGAGATGCTTGCGGATGGAAGATCGTATCCTGCCGCGCAGGACAAGGCCGCTGCGGCGTGCCGCGTGGCTTTCTGCATCCCACCAAGGTGCATTTCTGCTCATATCAGATCAAATACCTCAATTCAGGCTTGAACAGGGCTTTTCTTGGCACCGCTAACCTGTCACAGCAACGCAACAAATGTTCTCTGGCCTGCTCTCGAACGTTGGCCGCACCAAGTCAAGGAAACACCATGGTCAGGGTCATCGCCAGTTCACTGCGCAGAGGAAGTGTCGTTGAAATGGATGGCCGCCTGCACACGGTCATCGCCGCCGAGAACATTCACCCCGGCAAGGGCACGCCCGTCACCCAGCTGGACATGCGGCGCATCGGTGATGGCATCAAGGTGGCGGTGCGCTTCCGCACGACCGAGACCGTCGAGAAGGCTGAATTGGACACCCGCAATTATCAGTATCTCTACCGGGAAGAAGATATATTCCACTTCATGAATCAGGAAAACTTTGATCAGGTGCAGGTCAATGCCGATGTGATCGGCGACGTTGCCCCGTACTTGCTTGAGAACATGATTGTGCAGCTTTCGCTGTTTGGTGAAAACGCCGTATCGATCGAAATTCCCTCCAAGGTCATTCTTGAAATTGTTGAAACCGAGCCCGCTAACAAGGGGCAGACGGCCTCGTCCTCCTACAAGCCTGCCATCCTGTCAAATGGCATCAGAACGACTGTTCCACCCCATATCAGCGTGGGAACGCGGATTGTGGTGCTGACCGAGGACGGGTCCTATGTGGAACGCGCCAAGGACTGATGTTTCAGAAAAACATCAGATCATCTGTGTTCAGCAGCCCCCGCCCGAAGCGGGGGTTTTTTTTTGTCTGGCAATCAGGGCACGCTTTTTCGCGCAGCTGACATGTCTTAACGAAAGGTTAATCCACTTGTATGACAGGCCCGCCTCGGGCAATGAACTGGCTGCACGCCCCAATTCCAAATACCACGCAGTTTTGCTGGTACGCAGTTTGCAATCTGACATGCGGGGGCACTGATATCGTTGATCCACGATGCCGTGTTGTCCTGCAATGGTACAGGCTGGCGGAATATGACACAGAAAATGAATGTGATGCAGGCGATCGGGATCAACACCATCAATGGACAAGGAGCAGCGCGCCGGACGCGCGCGGCCCAGTCCCGCGCTTTTTTCTCACTCTTTGCAGCAGCCACTGATGCAGCGACCATCATTGTCAGTGCCGTTGTCGTGGGCTGGGCCTATCATCTGATGGCATTGGGCGAGGCCCCGTTCAACGAGAACCTGCTGCAGATCGGTGCAGTCGTCGCCCTGTTCGTGTTGATCCCCAATGTTGCGCGCCAGGAATATTCCATCGGCAACTTCCTTGATTTTCGCGGCCATGCTGGGCGGACCTTTCAGTTCTGGAATATCGCCTTCATGGCTGCCATCGTGCTGGGCTTCATGACCAAGACAAGCATGATCTTCTCTCGCGGCACAGTCGTGCTGTTATACGCCGGTGGCTTTATTGCGCTGGTTGCCGGGCGTTATCTGCTGGTGCGTCTGGTGCAGATCGCCAGCAAAACCGGCACTGTCGCTGCCCGGCGTATCTTTCTCATCGGCTTCGAGGAAGAGATCATCGCTTTTGCCACGCGGCACCAACCTTGGAATCTGGGCATGGAGATCGCTGGTGTATCGGTTATTCCCCGTCCCGAAAAGCATGCCGACTATGCTAGTCTGGCCGCGCTGGATGAAGCCGTCATGCGCGCCCGCGCCTCATCCCCGGATGATGTCTTCATCCTGATGTCATGGGACAGCAAGCATCTGATCGATCAGTCCATCGACCGGTTTCTCACAATTCCTGCATCCATCCACCTGGGTGCTGAAGCCATTCTTGATCGCTTCCATGACGTGCGTATCTCGCGGATTGGCACGGTTTCGAGCGTCCAGCTTGTGCGCCGTCCACTCTCCATGGGGGACGTGGTGCTCAAGCGCATCTTCGACTCGATCGTAGGCACATTGGCGCTGGTGCTGCTGGCCCCTCTCCTTGCCATCATTGCCCTCGCCATAAGGCTTGACAGCCGTGGTCCGGTTTTCTTCCTGCAGCGCCGCTATGGGTTCAACCAGCAGCCTTTCCGCATCGTCAAGTTTCGTACCATGCTGACCATGGATGATGGTGATGTGGTCAAACAGGCGGTAGCCAATGATCCGCGCATCACGCGGGTTGGTCGCCTTCTGCGTCGTTTCAACCTCGACGAGTTGCCGCAACTGCTCAATGTGCTTAAGGGCGAGATGTCGCTTGTCGGCCCCCGTCCGCACGCGCTGGCGCATGATCATGCCTATGAGCGGCGCATCGCGCTCTATGCCCGCAGGCACAATGTCAAACCGGGCATTACCGGCTGGGCGCAGGTCAACGGATTTCGCGGCGAGACCTCAACCGATGCCAAGATGCAGGCCCGTGTCGAGCATGATCTGCACTATATCGATAACTGGTCGATCTATATGGACATGATGATCATTGCCCAGACCGTGGTTTCCCCCAAGGCCTATCGGAATGCCGGATAGGCTCCGGTAACAACACTGCGAGCATCATCACACAACCGGCCCGCTGATTATCGGCAAAGATTTATAATACATTATTAATTTGTCTCTTTCGACCCCTTGGCAAGCCTTGATTGCAAGCCTAAACTGTTAGAAGGCAGTGGGTGGATAACTGCCATTTGCAGGGAGAAAACCATGAAGAATTCAACCACGGAGACGCCATCACGGAGGCGGTTTCTGAAAGGCACGGCTGTTGCTGCTGCCGGTGCTGTTATGGCGCCAGGCATTGCCAGCGCTCAAGGGCCTATTACCATGCGTTGGCAGAGCACATGGCCAGCCAAGGATATTTTCCATGAATACGCGCTGGATTTCGCCAAGAAAGTGAATGATATGACCGGCGGCGATCTCAGGATCGAGGTTCTGCCTGCGGGTGCCGTTGTTCCGGCTTTCGGCCTGCTGGAAGCTGTTTCCAAAGGCACGCTTGATGGTGGTCACGGCGTTTTGGTGTATCACTACGGCAAGCAGACGGCACTGGCGTTGTGGGGATCGGGCCCCGGCTATGCCATGGATGCAAACATGCTTCTGGCCTGGCACAAGTATGGCGGCGGCAAGGAGTTGCTCGCCAAGCTCTATGCCTCAATTGGCGCCAATGTCGTCTCGTTCCCATCCGGACCGATGCCGACACAGCCACTGGGCTGGTTCAAGAAGCCCATCACCAAGGTGGATGACCTCAAGGGTGTGAAATTCCGCACAGTCGGTATTTCCATTGACGTGTTCACCGGCATGGGTGCTGCGGTCAATGCCTTGCCAGGTGGTGAAATCGTCTCGGCCATGGACCGTGGCCTGCTGGATGCGGCTGAGTTCAACAACGCCTCGTCAGACCGCCTGCTTGGTTTTGCCGACGTCTCGAAGATCTGCATGCTGCAAAGCTACCATCAGAACGCCGAGCAGTTCGAGATCATGTTCAACAAGACCAAGTTCGATGCCCTGCCTGAAAAAATGAAGGCCATCATCGCCAATGCCGTGGAAGCCGCTTCGGCCGACATGTCCTGGAAAGCCGTTGATCGTTATTCAACGGATTATCAGGAGCTGCAGACCAAGGACAAGGTACGCTT
>JANMLW010000237.1:0-4462 GCA_031372765.1 Hyphomicrobiales bacterium | reverse complement strand
GCCAAGCGCCCGTACAGGGACTGGAATGACTTCGTTGCCAAGAACGTTGTTCCTGCCAACGCAGAAGCTGCCATCAAGGACAAGGTCCGTTTTCGCTGATAACAATCTTGCGTCAAATTGGAAGGCCTCGGGAAACCGGGGCCTTTTTGATTCAGGCGCTGCGGATGATCAACGCTCTCGGAAGGCCCGGTTGAACTGATCCTTCAGCGGCTTGAGCATGAACTCGAATGGCGTACGTTCTGCTGTCTGGATGAAAGCCTCTGCCTGCATTCCGGAAATGATCTTCAGATCGCCCAGCTTGTTTCGCTCATTCTGATCCGTGGTCATCCGCACTGTATAGTATACCTGTCCTGTCTGTTGGTCACGGGTCACATCAGCGGAAATCCTTGATATCATGCCAATGATCTCTGGCGTGATGCGCTGGTTGCCAGCCAGAACCTTGATCACGGCCTTCTGACCGATGGACAGCTGGTCGACATCGGTGGGCTGCACACGCGCCTCTATGTGCAAGTCCTCATTGAAAGGCACAATCAGCATGGCAGGCTCGGCGGGTGAAATGACGCCACCCACGGTATGCACATTGAGCTGATGCACATAACCATCGATTGGCGAGCGGATTTCAACGCGCTTCAACTGATCTTCAGCCGCGACACGGCGCTCCATCAATTCTGCTGACTTGGCCTGGATTTCGCGCAACTCCTTCGAAACTTCCTGCTGGACATCAATATCGAGCTGGAGGAACTGAAGCTGGATTTCGGCAATTTTGCCTTCAGCCTGCGCTTTGCTGGCCACAAGCTGCCCGCGCTGGCCAAGCATGTTGGCCCCTTCACGCTCCAGCGGCATAACCCTTGTGATCGGCACGAGGTTACGCTTGTAGAGGTCGCGGACGCCTACCAGTTCCTGCTCGATAAAAGCTATCTGGCGATCCCGGGAATCAGTCTGCGCCTTGATTCCGCTGATCTCCTCGTTCAATTGTTCAACACGTTTCAGAAGCTGGGATTTCTGCCCTTCGCGCTGCGTACGGCGAATAACCAGCAGGCGACGCTCGGCCTCTATGGATCGTGCGACATCCGGCAAAGCGGCACGCGGTTCAAGGGCTGGTGGCACGGTGATCACATCAAGCTGGTCACGCTCCGCTTCAAGCCGTCCTTGCCGCGTCAGCAGTTCATCAAGCTGCTTGACCACAATTTGAAGGTTGGCCTTGGTCACGGTCTCATCAAGATGGATGAGAAGATCACCGGCTTTCACACGCTCACCATCACGCACGCGCAGCTCTGATACGACCCCGCCGGTCTGGTGCTGGATTTTCTTGACGTTTGAATCAACGACAAACTGGCCAGATGCGACAACGGCACCGGCTAGTGGCGAGGTTGCCGCCCACAGGCCCAGGGTGCCGCCAAACAGGGCAATGACACCGACACCAAGCAGAAATGATTTGCGGATGGACGCCTGATGGACTGACGGTTGCTGCGGAACGCTCATTGACCATCCTCCTTCTTGAATGGAAACGATGCTGGCGCACTGGCACCCGTTGCAGCGCGCAACATGGCGACCTGCTGACGCACGCCCTGTTGTGGGGAGGCCGTATTGGCTGCGCCGACGTTTCCTTCGCCAGTCCGGCCCGGTGATGCTTGCGCGGCACCGGCCTGCGCAGGCTGGGAGGCCCGCACCATGTTCTGACGATACTCATCCCGGGTGATCATCTGGAAGCGGCCCTCATGCACACGTCCGACAAAATCGACAACCTGCAGCAGCGATATCTTGTGCGAGACGATGATGGCTATACCACCACGCTGGCGTGTGCCCTCAATCGCTGTAGCCAATGCCGCCTCGCCATCGGCATCAAGGTTGGAATTCGGCTCATCCAGCACAAGCAGGAACGGATTGCGAAACAGCGCCCGAGCCAGGCCAACCCGCTGCCGCTGCCCGGCTGAAAGGGTAGCGCCACCTTCACCAATACGGGTGCCGTAGCCCTCGGAGAGCTTCAGGATCATGTCATGGGCACCGGCGGCCTTGGCGGAATCAACAATCTCATCATCTGTGGCATCTGGCAGGAAGCGGGCAATATTCTGGGAAACAGACCCATCGAACAGTTCGACATCCTGCGGCATGTAACCCATATGGCTGCCGAGTTGTTCATTGCTCCATTGGTCCAGCGTCGCGCCATCGAGCCGGACGGAACCTCGCATGGCAGGCCAGACACCAGCCAGAACGCGCACAAGCGTGGATTTGCCACTGCCGCTCATGCCGACAATTAGAAGCGCTTGGCCAGCCTTGAGGTTCAGATTGGCACCAGCCAGCAGTGGGGTAGAGCGGCCCGGCACGCCTGCCGCCAGATCCTCGGCAACAAAATCCTTGTGGGGAACGGGAAGCTGCGTTCTGGTTTTCTGATCAGCTGACAACGCCAGCAGATCGTCCAGACGTGCCAGGGACTGCCGTGATGCCACAAAGCCTTTCCAGTGCGCCACCGCGGTTTCAATCGGTGCCAACGCGCGCGAGGTCAGAATGGACGCGGCGATCATGGCACCGGGTGTCATCTGCTGGATGATAACGAGATAAGCGCCAACGCCCAGAACGGCGGACTGGAACGCCATGCGGAACACCTTGGCAGCGGCACCGACACCGCTGGAGGAATTGGCAACCATCAAAGTGGCTTCAACATGGCGCTGGTTCACATCAATCCAGCGGTCACGAAAAACCTTGCCCATGCCCATAGCCTGTACGGCCTCGGCATTGCGGCGGCTCGCGTCGGCCAGCATGAGACGCTCTGCTCCTGATTGTGTAACCGCCAGCGTCCCTTGCTGGGTTTTTCGTTCAGTCCATAGTGTCAAGCCTATGATGATCAATCCGCCCACCATTGCCATGACACCCAAAAGGGGATGCAGCAAAAAGCATCCGGCGAAGAACAGGGGCATGAAGGGCATATCGAAAAATGCCGTCGGACCAAGGCTGCCCAGAAAACCGCGCACGATGTCAAGGTCGCGCACACCCTGGGAAGCCTGATCGCTGCGTGCGCCGCGCAGGGGCAGGACACGCATGAGATCAAACACTTTTGGGGTAAGTGTCTGGTCAAACTCCGCGCCGATGCGGGCAAGCATGCGCGAGCGAATGGAATCCAGAATGCCCTGAATGATGAAAGCAACCAGCACGATGGCGGATATGCCAATCAGTGTTGGTACGCTGCGGCTCGCCAGCACACGATCATAGACCTGCAACATGTAAATCGAGCCTGTGAGCATAAGGATGTTGATGCAGCCAGAAAAAATCGCAACGCCGCTGAAGGCACCGCCAAGCCTTTTCAGCTCAGTCGTTGCAGGTTTTATCTTGTGCCCCGGCCTAGCCATGATCATGCCCCGTGCGATTCTACCGAGGCTTTGCTTCAACAGGATTGAGGCAGTGCCATCAGCTCTTCAATGTTTGAATATCTCATATATTCCGAAAAATCACTGGCACAATCTAACTCAATAAACCGTTAAATCCATTTTATTGCAACGCGATACAGTTGTTGGAGACTTGCATGCAAAGCGACTCGTCCGGCATTGTTTCAAACAGCGCCGCATCCGTGCCTGTCATCCATACTTGCCCACCGCACTGCTGCAGTTGTGTATAGAGTGACGCCCTCCTTGCAGGATCAAGGTGGGCCGCAATTTCGTCAAGCAGGATGATGGGAGCAATGCCTGACATCTGCGACACGAGCTTGGCATGGGCGAGGATAATGCCCACCAGAAGGGCTTTCTGTTCTCCTGTCGAGGATAGCACAGCTGGCATGTCTTTTGGCCCGTGATGCACGACAAGATCAGAGGTATGCGGGCCAATCAGGGTGCGACCGGCCCCCTTGTCACGCCAGCGGTTGTCTTTGAGCGCCTGACGATACCATTCCTCGACTGAAAGTGCAGAAGAGTTGTCCAATGCCGTTTCAAGATCACCCTGAAGACGAAGCACGGCATAAGGAAAAGGCGAATAGGGATCCTTCTCCTCCTGAACAAGGGTTGAAAGCCGCTGAACGGTTTCGCGCCGTGCCGCGACAACCGCCATGGCAACCTCCGCGAGTTCCTTCTCGATCGCATCAAGCCAGGTGGAATCCGGACGGTCATCTTCCAGCAGGCGGTTGCGGCTGCGCAGGGCCTTTTCAAGCGTGGCAACCCTTGATCCGTGCGTACTGTCGACGGCAAGCACAAGTCTGTCGAGGAAACGGCGCCTTTCCCCTGCCGAGGCGCGAAAAAGACCATCATGATCAGGCGTCAACCAGATGAGACGGCAATGATCAGCGAAGGCCGTCGCGGAACTCACCGCTTCGCGGTTTATCCGGCAGCGTCGCCCGCTCTCCTCGGCCGGGTTGTGGCCAACACCAAGTTGGGCAGCACCCAGAGCGCCGTCCATTTCGACGGATACGGCAAAACCTCCCTCACCGGTCTGGCGTGCAATCGTGCTGAAGTCTGCCCTGCGCAGGCCGCGGCCCGGC
>JANMLW010000157.1:0-8643 GCA_031372765.1 Hyphomicrobiales bacterium | reverse complement strand
GTGCGACACGGTGGGTGCCACCTATTACTTCCGCATAACGGGCGTAACTGACGGCCAGGTATGGGGCACGGACATCTACACGCGGGATTCCAGCCTTGGTGCTGCTGCCGTCCATGCAGGATTGTTGAAGCCAGGTACACGTGCATCAATGCGGGTGACAGTGGTTGCGCCGCTGGACAATTACCCCGGCACCATGCGCAACGAGGTGACTACGTCGGACTACGGCACCTTTCCCCATGCCTGGAGACTGTCGGCGATCTGATCTGGAAGCTGCCAACTGCGGTCTTCATTCTGGCTGACGTTTCGTGATAACGACAGGGTGATGAGCAATAGTTACTCCGACTCACTTTCGTCTTTCGTACAGATCAAGGCTGTAACCAAGACCTTTGGCAACGTGATAGCTGTTGATGAAGTCTCGCTCGATATTGCCAAAGGGTCGTTCTTTTCGCTCCTTGGCCCATCTGGCTGTGGCAAGACCACACTGATGCGCTTGCTGGCGGGTTTCGAGCAACCTGACAGTGGGGAAATGCGCATAGCGGGAGAGACGCTTGGCGCGATGCCGCCGCACCAGCGCCCCGTGAATATGATGTTCCAGAATTATGCGCTGTTTCCGCATATGAGCGTGCGCAACAATGTTGCCTTCGGTCTTAAGCAGATGAAATTGCCTGCGTTGGATGTTATCAGCAGGACTGACGGGATGCTTTCACTGGTCCAACTCGAAGGGCTGGCCGACCGCAAGCCTCACGAGTTATCCGGCGGACAGAAGCAACGTGTTGCACTGGCGCGTGCGCTGGCCCGTCAACCCAAGATACTGTTGCTGGACGAGCCGCTTGGGGCTCTCGACAAGGGGCTTCGCAAGGAGACACAAGCGGAGTTGAAGCGCATTCAGAACCAGCTTGGCACTACGTTCATAGTGGTTACTCATGATCAAGAAGAAGCAATGGCTCTTTCGGACCGTATCGCCGTTATGAGGGCTGGCCAGATCGTACAGGTTGGTTCACCACTTGAGCTTTATCAGGAGCCTGCCAGCCTTTTCGTCGCTGGTTTTTTGGGAGAGATCAACAGTCTTCCCGTCAGTGTGATCTCAACTTCGGGTGCGAACACAATTGTTCAATCACCTGATCTTGATCAATCCCTGACACTGCCGTTTCAGAGTGGCGCTGGCCAGGAAAGCACGCTCGTCGTCAGGCCAGAGCATTTCCTGCCCGTCGCTAAACCGGATCAGGCTCTTGAAAACCGGATAAGCGTTACCGTCATCGATAAAACGTATCTGGGATCAATGACATCCTACACCATGCGCACCAAGGGCGGAACGCGGTTAACGGTTGCTGTTGCAGCACGCCCCGCTCACACCGATTTTGCACCTGGCGATGAGGCAGTGACAGGTTTCAGAACAAGCGATGCCCGTCTGCTGCCGCCATGATCAGTCAACGCAGAGGATGGCGTGAGCGGAGCCTGATCGGACTTCCGGTGATCTGGCTTGGCGTGTTCTTCGTGCTGCCATTGCTGATCATCCTGCGCATGAGCCTGTCAGATCCGGCTTCAGCACAACCACCTTACAAACCTTTATGGGATGGCGCTCTCTGGCCTTTTCTGACGGCACTTGACCTTGAAAACTATCACACAATCCTGACTGACAGTCTTTATCTGGAAACCTTCGTCACTTCGCTACGCATAGCAGCGTTGGGCACACTACTGACGTTGCTCGTTGGCTATCCCATGGCGCTGGCCATGGCGCGTGCTTCGCAAGGCTTGAAGCCGCTACTGATGGCTCTAATCATCCTGCCATTCTGGACGAGCTTTCTCATCCGTGTTTACGCTTGGATTGGCATTCTCAAGCAGGAGGGGCTTCTGAACCAACTGCTGCTGGCAACGGGTCTCATTGGTAAGCCGCTCGAAATTCTGAATACGGAAATTGCTGTGCAGATCGGCATTGTCTATTCTTATCTGCCGTTCATGGTGCTGCCGATTTATGCCGCTCTCGACCGACATGACGGGATATTGCTGGAGGCAGCGGCTGATCTTGGGTGCCCCCCCTGGAAAGCCTTCTGGCTGGTTACGCTTCCCTTGTCATTACCCGGCATCATCGGCGGAATGGTACTGGTTTTCATTCCTGTGATGGGGGAGTTCATCATTCCTGATCTGCTGGGTGGATCAGATACATTGATGATTGGAAAGTTGGTCTGGACTGAGTTTTTCTCCAACCGTGACTGGCCCATGGCCTCCACCATGGCGATGGCTTTGCTGATGATCATTGCCGTCCCCATCGTGCTGGGGCAGCGTCGTCAGTTTCAGGGTATGAAGCCGTGAGACGGGGCCTTTCAGGGTTCAATATCGCCAGTCTTATGCTTGGCTTCGCCTTCTTGTATCTGCCGATGGCGCTGCTGGTGATCTACAGCTTCAATGCCTCGCGCCTGGTAACGGTATGGGGTGGATTTTCAACACAATGGTACGGCGGACTTCTGAACAATGCCCCTCTGATGCAATCGGCATGGTTGTCTCTACAGCTCGCCATCCTCACTGCCACGGTTGCCACAGTACTGGGAACGGCGCTGGCGCTTACCTTGATCCGGGTTCGTCCATTCCGGGGCAGGGGCCTGCTGGCTTTCCTCGGCTTTGCACCCTTGGTAATGCCTGAAATCATCACAGGACTGTCGTTGTTGCTGCTTTTCATTGCCATGGGGATTGACCGCGGATTCTGGACCGTTGCCATCGCCCACATCACTTTCACAACCTGCTTTGTTTCTGTCGTGGTTCAGTCACGCCTGATCTCGTTTGATGGCAATCTGGAAGAGGCGGCGATCGATCTGGGCGCTACCCAGTTCAAGGCATTTTTTCTTGTCACGTTGCCGATTGTCTGGCCAGCGGTTCTGGCAGGCTGGATGCTTGCTTTCACGCTTTCGCTGGATGATCTTGTCATTGCCAGCTTCACTTCAGGTCCGGGTGCAACGACATTGCCGATGCGAATATACAGTCAGGTGCGGTTGGGCGTGACGCCAGAAGTCAATGCAATATCGAGCCTTCTCATTCTTGTTGTGACATTGGCTATCCTGTCAGCAACGCTTGTCTTGAAACGGAATACCAAATCAGCAGGGTGATTAAGCTCACGTGCGTCCCGCTTTTCCACCTTGTTGCACTCCATTGGGGACTGTGCCTGTCAGATCGGGATAGACAGCCGGATTTGCCCACGGTCCTTCTATGCGGATGCGCGTATCACCTCCGGGATCACGAAAAGGTATGGCGGGCAACTTCAGAGTTAGATCAAGCAACTGTTGTTGGAGATGTATTTTTCCGTCAACGGGCAGCCGGATGGGGCCACGGCTAAGGAATGAATCTGCGAGTACGCCAACGCCATCCTTGATCTGCAGTTCAGTCTGAATGCGCGAAAACCGCGTGCGCCCTTCAAACGGGTTGATGCCAGGTGTTCCGCGCTCTCCACGCATCGCCAGTTTGTCCATATCAAGTCCGAGCAGTTCACCGTCTCGCAGGCCAAGGGAAATGCGTCCTGAAATGTTGCCCGCGATGTCGAACATGGTCGACCCGCGTGAATCAAGCTGAAGATTGAGCGATCCCATCCCCTTGAGGCGGTTGATGTTCCAGCTTGTCAGCAGGGCACCAAAATCCATGCGCTCTATTGTGGCGCCAAGCCGCATGTCTGGTTTGTCGCCAGCCGTATTGAACGACATTCGCCCCTTGGCCGCCCCGCCGTTCAATCGGCCTTCATTCAATGTCAGCTCAAACCGGCCACTGTTGAGTTGCGCAGACAAAGCTGCATTTTGCACGGTGTGTCGAGCAATACTCATCACTTCGGCAGATAGGCGAACGTCCACCTGTGCCGCTTGCATCCAGTCATAGGGCAATTGCGACACCGCCCATTTGCCAGCTGGCGTTGTCATGGGGGATAAAAACGGCAACGCTAGCGGCAGAAGATCAAACTTCGGAGCATGAAGTGTGGCTGACAATGTCGGCCGCGTGCCGCCCAGACTCAATTCAACGGAGCCTGTCATGCGCTCGTCACCACGCGTGACTGTCGCTGAACGGATTTGCACAAGAGGCAGTGCAACCCGTGTTTCACCAGAAATACGCATGCCATTGATCAGGGATAGGTAATCACGGCTCAAAGTAAAATTGTCAGCCAGCAGGCTTGCATCGCGCACAAGGAGCGAAAATGAGCCTTCCGCGTCAAGCGAGCGTCGTCCCATGAGCAATCCGGAAAAGCTGATTTCACCAGCTGCGGTTGCAAGGTTCCATGCAATCGGGCGGCGTGCATAGCCTTCGGTCTGGTTGATATCCGATGATAGCCGGAACGGGACGCCACGCATGAAGGCGCTGGCCCGCACGCGCATGTCATGCCCGACATGGTTGAGCACATTCAGGTTCAGACCAGACATCCATGGCTTTTCATCTCGCCAGACAGTTCCCTCGATTACCCTGAGTGAAGACAGTTCCGGCCTACGGTCGCGGCGTAGTTCCTGAAAGACCGTAGCTGACATAGCTTCGGTCTCGGTCACATTTATGTCACCAGCAAGTCTCAGTTGCGGTCGCAACAATATCAAGGCGGTTATGCGCGGATTGCCTGAAATCCATGCGGCGAGATTGAGCCTCGCCTTGACAACGGGGATGGACACACGCTCCTGTGTTGAGCCTGGCTTGACAAGATCAAGCTCTTCAATGCGTATGCTGGGCCATGGCAAAGCGTTAAAAGATGCCGATTTCATGCTTCTGATTGCATAGCCAGTGTCACGCTGAAGTGCTTGCTGGAGCCGCGGTTCGATAAATGATTTTGTAAGTGTATAGTCCAGCGATCCGGCAAGGATGACGAGGCCGATGGCTGCAAGGCAGGCTGGCAGCCATGGATTTCGCCAAGTCTTTTTTAGGGCCAACTTTGATGTGAGTTTCAGACTCATTTGGTGACAATAGAACGAAAGTCTCGTCCTTTCAAAGCCTAGCTCATCAACACACCCTTGCCATGTCAGCTTTACAGTGCTGGTCATGCAACGGTTACACAGCTGCCAAAAGAGACTTGCTGCACCGCTTCAGCAGGCTTAAGACGATCTTCATACAGGCAGTTTTATCAAGAGTTCGCCAGCATGAGCAAGATTTTCCCGGACGCCAAGGCTGCTTTGGCAGGTATCCTCAAGGATGACATGGTCATCATGTCAGGCGGCTTTGGCCTGTGCGGCATTCCTGATGTCCTTATCGAGGCTGTGCGCGATTCAGGCGTCAAGCGCCTGACTGTCATTTCCAATAATGCCGGTGTTGACGGTGTTGGCCTTGGCATTCTGCTGGAAACCAAGCAGATCAAGAGAATGATTTCATCCTATGTCGGCGAAAACAAACTGTTCGCTGAGCAGTATCTCTCAGGTGCGCTGGAACTGGAGTTTAATCCACAAGGCACTTTGGCAGAGCGTATTCGCGCTGGCGGTGCAGGTATTCCTGCCTTTTTCACCAGGACTGGCGTTGGTACGCTGATTGCCGAGGGCAAGCTGATCAAGGTATTTGATGGCGAGAAGTTCATCATGGAGCGCGGATTGGTGGCCGATGTCTCGCTAGTTCATGCATGGAAGGCTGATACCGAAGGCAATCTTGTGTTTCGCAAGACGGCCCGTAATTTCAACCCTATGATGGCAACCGCCGGCAAGGTGACGGTCGTACAGGCCCAGAAAATTGTTAAGGCAGGCAAGATCGATCCGGATCATATTCACACATCGGGCGTCTATGTGCAGCGCATGATCGAGGTTGCCAACCCGGTGAAGCGCATCGAGCAGCGTACCACGCGCCCTAAACCTATCAAATAATCATCCTACCGAATAACCGCTGCGTCAGGAGACAAACATGGCCTGGACCCGTGAACAGATGGCAGCGCGTGCTGCACAGGAACTCAAGGATGGCTTTTACGTCAACCTTGGTATTGGCATTCCGACGCTGGTTTCCAACTACATTCCCAAGGGCATGAGTGTTCAGTTGCAAAGCGAAAATGGTATGCTGGGCATGGGGCCATTCCCGTATGAGGGGGATGAGGATGCTGATCTAATCAATGCAGGCAAGCAGACGATCACCGAACTGCCGACAACAAGTTATTTTTCTTCCGCGGATTCCTTCGCAATGATCCGTGGCGGACATATTGATCTGTCGATTCTTGGCGCCATGCAGGTTGCCGAAAACGGTGATCTCGCCAACTGGATGATTCCGGGAAAAATGGTCAAGGGCATGGGGGGCGCAATGGATCTCGTTGCCGGTGTCAAGCGCGTGGTCGTGGTCATGGAGCATGAAGCCAAGGGCGAGTCGAAGTTGCTCAAGCGTTGCAATCTGCCCCTGACGGGTGCTGGTGTTGTCGACATGGTCGTGACCGATCTGGCAGTCTTCTCGATCGACAGGAAGAAGGGCGGCATGACCCTTATCGAACTTGCGGAAGGTGTGACGCTCGCCGACGTAAAAGCAAAGACTGTCGCAAAATTCAAGATCGCCTTGCAGTAGAGCGCTTTACGACTTTACCCTAATGCGATATCTCGGATGAAGGCCGGTTTGATGTTTCAAGAAATCGGCTCATCACGACCAGCGGTACAAGGCCGGCGGTCACGATAAGCAAAGCTGCAATGGCTCCATCCTCGAAGCTGCCTCGCGAGGCGTGGCCATACAGTGTCGTGGCCAAGGTTTCGAAGTTCAGTGGACGCAACAGCAGCGTCGCCGGCAACTCTTTCAGGCAGTCCACAAAGACGAGGATGCCAGCCCCGGCGATTGCCGGATGGATTGCCGGTACAAGAATCCGGGATGCGATCCGCTGTTCTTTGCAGCCCAGTGTGCGGGCCGCAAAGTCCATGTTGCGTGAAAATGCGCCAAGACCGGCCTGTGTCTGATCAAGACCGATAGCCATAAACCGGATCGTATAAGCCAGAACAACGGCGATAATCGTGCCTGAAAGCAACAGGCCGGGGCGTGTCAGATCAAGAGATGTCGCGATTGTGTTTATGGTGCTGTCAAAGAGACCAAGCAGCGGCAACAAGCCAATCACGAGGACTGTGCCGGGCAGGGCGTAGCCCATCATGCTTATCCTGTTGGCACCCGATGCAATGCCGGAGCGTGTAAAGCGTTGGGCGAGTGCCAGAAGAACGGCAAGTGTCAGGATGATTACGGTGGCCATGCCGGAGACAAGCAAGGTGTTGCCCAAGGCCTTGACCATGCCCCCCCCCAAACCGTCGGTTTTGAACTGTCTGGTGGCTGCCTGCACCAGTATGAATGCAGGCAATCCGAACCCAGCCAGAACAGGCAATCCAGTGATCAGGAAAGCAAACCAACCCCTTGCACCCCTTAACAGGATACGCTGATGCGGGCGTTGTCCGCGCGCGGGCAGGGCATAGCGTTTGTTGTTACGAATGCTGTGTTCTAACCACAGCAGCGCCATCACGATCACCAGCAACAGCAAGGCAAGCTGTGCCGCCCCGCCGAGATCATTCCGGTTCAGCCATGTGTTAAAAATTGTGACCGTGAGCGTCTGGACACCCAGATGCTGGCTGGCCCCGATGTCATTCAGGGTTTCAAGAACCACAAGGGTGCCTGCGGCCACCAGCATCGGCCAGATTGCCGGCAGAATTACCCGTATGGCCGCTTCCGCTCGGTTGCAGCCAAGACTTCTGGCTGCATCGGTGAGGTGCGCCCCGTGTGCAGCAAAAGCGGCCCGGCTGGCCACATAGATATAGGGATAGAGCACAAGCGCTGTGATGATGATGGCACCTGATAGCGAACGCACATCAGGAAACCAGTATTCAGTCTTCAGTCTGAAACCCAGCATCAGGCGCAAAAAGCCCTGCAATGGCCCAAAGAAATCAAAAGCTTCAACATAGCAGTAAGCGGAAATATAGGTCGGTATGGCAAAGGGTAGCACCAGTGCCCAGCTCAGCCATTGTCTGCCGGGAAAATCATAAGTGGAAACCAGCCAGCCACTGACAAGGCCAATCATCCCTGCCAGTGCAAGCACGCCTACCACCAGCAGCATTGTTTCCAGCAGCGATGAACCAAGGGTCGTTCGGGTCAAAGCCAGAATGCTGTCTGCTGCTCCAGTCTGAAAGGCCAGGAGTACCAGTGCCAGTATTGGAGCAAGCACAAGGACAGACACTGCAAGTGCAGTTCCGTCCCATGCCGATAGCTTGCTTGAATGTTCGCTCACAGAAGACTCAGGCGAGAGAGATCACCCGAAGGATTTAATGATAACCCATGCATGGGTTAGGAGCCGGGCCCTGCATTGAACCCTATCTGATCAACCAGCATGCTGGCCTGCTTTCTGTTTTTTGCAATGTCACCCATCGGTGTTGCATCGGGTGTCAGTGGTCCGAATGCCTGCACTGTCGGATCCAGCGCAACCCCGGGTTTGACAGGATGCTCGAAATTCTGTCGCGCATAAATGGACTGTGCCTTATCCCCCACCATCCAGTCAGCAAGAATACGCACCTGGGCCAGATTGGGCGCATGACGCGCAATAGCCATTCCCGAGATATTCACATGCGTGCCGCCATCCACAAAGCGGGGCATAATGATTTTGACTGCCTCGGCCCAAGGTTTGCGGTCCGGCTCCTTGTTCAGCATCAGACCATAATAATAGGTGTTGGCGATGCCGATGTCGCATTGACCGGACGCAATGTCCTTGGC
>JANMLW010000113.1:0-4898 GCA_031372765.1 Hyphomicrobiales bacterium | reverse complement strand
TTCTGTACTGCCGCGGCGTGGTGCGGGCGAAGGGACTTGAACCCCCACGGCTTGCGCCACCAGAACCTAAATCTGGCGTGTCTACCAGTTTCACCACGCCCGCAGCCTCGCCCCGGCCACTGCAACCGTGAGCGCGCGGCTTTAGCGCACCCGCGTCACGCTCACAAGCCAGAGTGGAACAAGAACCGCAATGCTGACCATACCGTGCCGGGCCTGATGGCCATTGGCGAGGCGGCCTGCGTATCCGTCCATGGTGCGAACCGTCTTGGCTCCAACTCGCTCATCGATCTCGTAGTGTTTGGCCGTGCGGCTGGCCTGCGTTGTGGCGAACTGGTGGAAGCCGGTGCCAAGCAGATGCCGCTGCCATCAAACTCGGCAGATCTTTCGCTGACGCGGCTTGATCGCATCCGCAATGCCAAGGGTGGCACGCCAACCGCCAAGCTGCGCGCTGACATGCAGGCGATCATGCAGGCGGATTGCGCGGTCTATCGCACCGGCGAAACACTGATCGCCGGCAAGCAGAAGATCAATCAGGTCTGGAAGGGCTCCGAGGATATCTCGATCACCGACCGTTCGCTCATCTGGAATTCGGACCTTCTCGAAACCATGGAATTCGACAACCTCATCGTGCAGGCTGTTGTCACCATGGAATCGGCTGAGAACCGCAAGGAATCCCGCGGCGCCCACGCCCGCGAGGACTTCAAGGACCGCGACGACAAGACCTGGATGAAACATACGCTGGCGTTCATCGATAACGACAAGAAGACAACGCGCATGGATGACCGCCCGGTGCATACCTACACGATGTCGAACGAGATCGAGTATATTGCGCCCAAGGCGCGGGTGTATTGAGGACGCATCACAATGGCTGAATTCACACTCCCCAAGAACTCCCGCGTCACCGAGGGCAAGGTCTGGCCCAAGCCATCGGGGGCCAGCAACCTCAAGGAGTATCGCGTCTATCGCTGGAATCCGGAGGACGGGCAGAACCCGCGTGTCGACACCTACTTCGTTGACCGAGATAACTGCGGGCCGATGATCCTTGATGGCATCATCTGGATCAAGAACAACATTGACCCCACTCTGACCTTCCGCCGCTCCTGCCGCGAGGGCATCTGCGGTTCCTGCGCCATGAACATTGACGGCACCAACACGCTGGCCTGCACCAAGGGCATGGACGAGGTTTCGGGCGCCATCAAGATCTATCCCCTGCCGCATATGCCGGTGATCAAGGATCTGGTGCCGGACCTGACGCGCTTCTACGCGCAGCATGCCTCCATCGAGCCATGGCTGAAAACAGACACCGCCAAACCCGCGCAGGAATGGAAGCAATCAACGGAAGACCGCGAGAAGCTCGACGGCCTTTACGAGTGCATCCTGTGCGCCTGCTGCTCAACCAGCTGCCCCAGCTATTGGTGGAACGGTGATCGTTACCTTGGCCCGGCCGTCCTCTTGCAGGCCTATCGCTGGCTCATCGACAGCCGCGACGAGGCAACCGGTGAGCGGCTCGATAATCTGGAAGACCCGTTCCGGCTCTATCGCTGCCACACCATCATGAACTGCTCCAAGGCATGCCCCAAGGGTCTCAACCCGGCCAAAGCCATCGCCGAGGTCAAGAAGATGATGGTGGCACGGCAGTACTAGGCGGCAGTATCAGGCCCGCATCGCCTTCCGGTCAGCCTCAAGCGGCATCAGCCAGTCCTCGGTGCGGATCGGTTGTGCCCAGAGGCCGGCCAGCTGGTTCTGGCAGGCAGCGAAAACCGGCTTGCCCAGATGTTTTTCGGCAGCGGCGGACAATGAGGCCTCGACCATCGGGTTATTCTCATCCGGGCCAGCCAGCCACCACAGGAAGCCCTTATCGCGCCCTGCGATGACCATGGCTCCGGCACGGCTCATTGAGCGTCCAGTATGATCATCCAGCATGCAGAGGATCGCCTTGCCTTCACTGGCGAAACTGCGGATGGTCGCCCGCAGAAAAGCCGAGCGTTGCGGATTGAGCAGGGCAGCTTCACCGTTGGAAAGCCTGTCCTGGCTGGTCGCATCAAAGCCCAGCATGCGTTCGATTCCGGGGCGGATATCCTCCGGACTGGCGAGGATTTTTACCGCTATGGCACAGGGCATGGAGCCTGTGGGCTTGAAGTCCAGCCCACGCGTGCTGGAGCGATCCGCACCCCTGTGCAGGGGCCATTGGCGCTGCATGGACTGTGCGGCCAGCATCTCGCAATAGTGTGTCAGCGTATCGACGGAGGGGGCTGCGAAAGAACGAATGCGGGGCCAACGCTGCAACAACCAGTCAGTGAAGGTTGCCAGTGCCACCTCCGCATCAGCAAGCGGTCCAGCAAGCAGCGGCAAGGCAAAGGGCTGATAGGCATGCTTCCACAGGCTCGCCTGACCACGCCCCATAAGGCCGCGCGCGTATTTCCAGCGTTGTGCAGCCAGAGGAACAAGACCAACAAGCTCTCGCGTGACCTGCGTTTGCCGCCAGATCGCCACCAAAGATAGTTCCTCATCGAGATCACTGTGCATCGACAGCGGAATCAGGAAGGCAGGCGACAGGAACGGGTTGTCATCAACAGCGTTGTTCACCAGACGCTGCCAATCGGCACGATTATTCTCAAGAGCTGCCATGGTGATAGGCTCACAGTGATATGCCAGACTGAGGTCCGGCCCTGCCATTGCCAGCGGTGCATGATAACCGATATCACCCAGATCGATCAGGCCATTGGTTGTTTCAATCGTCATCCTGTACCCCTTCGGGACGCCATGCTGTAACGATACACCATCGCAAAACCCTTCTGCATCAAAACGGCACTGCAAGGCCTCGATTGTTGCGTTTGATCCAGTGATTATCAAGATTTGTGCCGTACTCTCAGGATAGACCATGACCTGCACCATTCGCCTGATCACTGTCGATGATGCCGCCGCGTTCAAGGCATTCAGATTGAAAAGCCTGCGCGAAGCGCCCGATGCTTTTCATTCCACACCCGAAGAATGGGATCATCCGCTGTCCGAAATCGAAAGGCGCATAGAAACAGATCGCTGTTTCGGTACGTTTTGCGCCGAAGGCAATCTGATCGGCATTGCCATACTGGCCCGCTCGGCGCGCCCCTTGCGGCAGATGCGGCACAAATGCGAACTCTGGGCGGTTTTCGTGGACGAAAGAGCGCGCGGAGCTGGCCTTGCACGGCGGCTTGTGGAGACATGCATCAGTGAAGCGATTACCCTTGGCTATGAGGCTATTCTCCTCACAGCCTCAAGCCATCTCTCCCCTGTGGTAAAACTCTATCAGGACCTTGGTTTCGTGATCTACGGAACGGAACTGGGCATGGTGAAACTGATGGACGGTAGGGTGATTGATGATCACCTGATGGAATTGCGGTTGGTGTGATTAGGCTGGTCGTTACAACTGTGGTGCACAAATCAAGGATTGTGCACCAGCGTCGTCAGGACTTCGAGGCTCGCGCATCAATTTCAATATGCCACCATTTTGGACGTGGGCTGCGATAGGAGTGATATGTCGGCAGCAACTCGCGCTTGTTGGGGCTGTCGAAGATGCCCACAAGCAGAGCGACCACTGGCTTGTCATCTATAGCCCCAAGGCTGCTGCCGCATCTGGCGCAAAACGCGCGGCTGGAGAAATCGGACGAACGCCATGTTGCAGGTATGCCAGCCGAACCAGTCCAACTGACGGCCTCTTTTGGAAACTCAACCCATGCTGCCGTGAGGCTGCCTGTATGTCGTTGGCACATACGGCATGAACAAGTATGCGGCTTTTCAGGTAGGCCCACAGCTTCGAACCTCGTCTCACCGCATAGGCATCCGCCAAGGTATCGTTTTGGTTTACTTGGGGAATTCTTCGTCATGGCAAATGTCCTTCGTTCACACGGATTCTGCCGTGCTAGCTCGAAGGCGTCAAGAAATGCCCAAGCTGGCGTACTTTTGCTCAATTCAAGATTTATGCACCAATTTCCTCCTTCAATGATTGCAACGGCTTAACCGTTGCAAAAATCTGGTGCCAAAAACTGCCCCCTTCAATCCCTGACCAGAATGTTCCTGAACTGCCAGGGGTCCTTCGCGTCGATATCTTCGGGGAAAAATCCGGGGCGGTCTTTCAGCGGGTTCCAGTCGGTGTAGGTGCCGATCACCGGGCCGAGATACGGCATCTGGACCTCAAGGCAGCGCTTGTAATCCATGTCGTCGGCCTCGACGATTCCCATATCCGGGTTTTCAAGCGCATAGACCATGCCTGCCAAAACGGCGGACGATACCTGTAAGCCTGTGGCATTCTGGTAGGGGGCCAGACGGCGTGTTTCCTCGATCGAGAGCTGCGAGCCATACCAATAGGCATTCTTCTTGTGACCATAGAGCAGCACACCGAGTTCATCGATTCCGTCGACAATCTCGTTCTCATCAAGAATATGATTAGCCGCCTGCTTTTTTCCCGCCGCGCCAAACATTTCATGCAAAGACAGCACGGCGTCATTGGCGGGATGGTAGGCATAGTGGCACGTCGGGCGGTATTTTACCTCTTTGCCGTCGCATACGGTGAAATAATCCGAAATCGAGATCGCTTCGTTATGTGTCACGAGGAAGCCGTGCTGGGCGCCTGGTGTCGGGCACCATGAGCGCACCTTGGTGCTGGCGCCCGCTTGCAGGATATAGATAGCCGACTTGCAACCGGTTTTATGCTTCCTGGCATTCTTGGGCATCCACTTCTCATGTGTGCCCCAGCCAAGCTCGGCGGGCTGCAACCCTTCCGAGACAAAGCCTTCCACAGACCAGGTGTTGACGAAGACATTAGGAGGCTTGGGGTTCTTGGAGCGCTGTGTATCCCGCTCTGCGATGTGGATACCCTTGACACCTGCCTTCTTCATCAGCGCGGCCCAATCGGCCTTGGT
>JANMLW010000102.1:0-4032 GCA_031372765.1 Hyphomicrobiales bacterium | reverse complement strand
GCATCATCGAGAACTCCGATTCGGCCTTTTCTTCTGCTGTGAAGCATGGATTCGCCATGGAATGCGACATCCAGTTGACCGGCGACGGTGAAGCCGTGGTGTTTCATGATTTTACACTGGATCGCCTCACCGGTCAGTCGGGTGCTGTTATCGACAGCAAAGCCAGTGAACTGGCAAATTATGCCCTCACGGATTGCGCCAACGGCAATACCATACGCCCATTGAAGCATCTGGTTGATAGCGTGGCGGATCGCTGCCCAATCGTAGTCGAAATCAAAAGCCGGTTTGACGGTGATTTGCGCCTCACCCGCCGCCTTGTGGAGGTCTTGAAAGACCGTCCGGAGCGCATTGCGGTCAAATCCTTCGATCCGCGTATTGTGGCTGCGCTGCGCATGATGATGCCGGAAAGACCCCGCGGTATCGTTGCCATGGCCCAGTACGAATATGCTGACTACGCAACTGTGCCAGCCGAGGAAAAGCGGGCCATGGCCAACCTGCTGCATTTTGAAGAGATGCAGCCTGATTTTATCTCCTGGAATGTCAAGAACCTGCCTCACGCCGGGCCGCACCTTTGCCGGACAACCCTTGGCATCCCGGTCATGACATGGACCGTACGAACGCCGGAGGATGTGGCCGCCGCGACAGCCTTTGCTGATCAGATGGTGTTTGAGGGTTTTCTCCCACGTTGAACCCTATTATCATGGTAAACCGGGCGTTAACTCGCACGCTGTAGCCTTCTTGCATCAAGGAGACAGCGACAATGAGCAGCATCAGTGATTTTGTAAGCGGAAAAACCCATAAGCTCGCCCGTGACTTTCTGTTTGCCAGCGGAGCGATAGCGGTTGTCTGTTTCATCGCAGTCGGCGTCATCAATACCATGGTTGAGAACATGAAAGTCGCGCAACGCCAGGCACTGCCCCAGCGTATCGCCACAGGTCAACAGCGTGCCCCTGGTGAGATTACGACCATAACACGATCGGTGCTTGATGATAACATTTCAACAGGCTCCATTTCAGGCCGCCCCATTATTCTGGATCCCTGTACAGGGAAAGAAAAGAGATAATTCAGCTACCTCCTGCACTGTTCTCTCTTATCACTTGAACCAGTCCAGCAAGATTTTTGACACTTCTGCTGGTCTTTCAAGTGTCGAAAGATGCCCACACGAAGCGATTTCGACGTAGCCGCAATCGGTAATGGCATTCGCCAGCTCCCGGCCCATTTCTGGCGGTGTTATGACATCCTGCGCGCCGACAACGACCAGCGATGGGGCCTTAATGGTGCCAAGCAATGCCGCGTAATCGATTCGGTTCATTACCGCTGTCTGCTGGCGGATAAAGCGTTCGGCCCCGGTATCACGCATCATCTGAATCACGATGTCCTGAAGCGGCTGGTCATTCAAACGGTCAGGATGCACCTGACGCTGCCAAAGAATGTCATGCAATTTTTCAAACTGTCCGTTTGCTGCCAGATCAATGGTTTTCAGGCGCATGTCGCGGTTTTCAGGCGAATCCATCGTGGCTCGAGTGTCTAGCAACGCCAGTCTGGTGATGCGATCCGGCTCTTGGCGGATCATCTCGAATGCGACATAGCCTCCCATGGACAAGCCGATAAGAGAGAACCGTGCCGGTGCCTTGAGCAGAATGGCTTTCGCAATTCCCTCAAGATTGTCCAGCGCGCCATGATCCGCCACCTGGCAGCGGGCTAAACCTGCAAAAGCCTGCATTTGAGGCTCAAAAAGTGCCGCAGTGCAGTTAAGGCCGGGCACAAAAACAATATCATCCATCAAACATCATCCTTTTTTGCAGTGTGTGTCTCGAAAAACATTGCATTACAACGGGTTTGGCCTCAAAGCCTCATCAAACTTCGCTGCGTGCGTTTTTGCACCTTGGACGAAACACCCTCATGTTATTCTCAGAACTCGGCCTTTCCGAGAAGGTACTCAAGGCAGTCACTGGAGCTGGATACACCCAGCCGACGCCGATTCAGGAAAAGGCGATCCCGCATGTGCTGGAACGCAAGGACGTTCTGGGCATAGCACAAACCGGAACCGGCAAGACTGCTGCGTTCACTTTGCCCATGCTGACATTGCTGGAACAAGGCCGCGCCCGTGCACGCATGCCGCGCACGCTCATTCTTGAGCCAACCCGTGAACTGGCAGCCCAGGTTGAAGAAAATTTCAATAAATATGGTGCCGAGCACAAACTCTCCGTCGCGCTGCTGATCGGTGGCGTTTCATTCGGTGATCAGGATGCCAAGATCACCAGGGGCGTGGATGTGCTGATTGCCACGCCCGGACGTCTGCTGGATCATTTCGAGCGCGGTAAACTGCTGATGACCGGCATCGAGGTTCTGGTAATCGATGAAGCGGATCGTATGCTGGACATGGGCTTCATCCCTGACATTGAGCGTATCTGCAAACTGACACCCTTCACGCGCCAGACATTGTTCTTCACCGCAACCATGCCACCGGAAATCCAGCGGATAACCGAGCAGTTCCTGTCAAATCCGGTCAGGGTCGAGGTTTCAAAGCCCGCGACAGCGGCAACAACGATCACGCAGTTGCTTGTGGCATCGGGATCGAAAGACTTTGAAAAGCGCGATACCCTGCGACGCATCCTGCGCAATTCCGCTGATTTGAAGAACGCGATCATCTTCTGCAACCGCAAGCGTGATATCGCGACTGTCGTGAAATCACTCGAAAAGCACGGCTTTAACGTCGGCGGCTTGCACGGTGATATGGATCAGCGGGCACGTATGGCCATGCTCGAATCCTTCAAGGCAGGCCGCGTACCACTTTTGGTTGCATCCGATGTTGCTGCACGCGGGCTAGATATTCCCGATGTCAGCCATGTCATCAATTACGATATTCCGATCCATGCGGACGACTATGTCCACCGCATTGGCCGTACAGGCCGTGCTGGCAGGACAGGAACAGCCTATTCAATCGCTTCAAAGGCCGACGATCGGTATCTGGCGGCCATTACCAGCCTTCTCAAAAAGGAATTTGACTGGGACGGTGGCGTATCCCTTGCCGATTATGTCGTTCCGGTCAGCGATGAGAGTGAGAGCGAAGGCGGACGCAGGACGCCCCGAGGTGCCCGCGGCAGACCGGACCGTGCACCGCATCGCCGCGATCAAACCTCCGAATTTTCACGTGGTGCAGCGCTTGAATCGTCCGGTGAGCGGCCACAAAGACAAGCAGCCTCCCCTCAATCGCCCCCCCCAGCGCCTCATGGCGCTCCCCGTCCTGAGCGTTCTGGTTCAAGACCTGAGAGATCAAACCGGGCCAGAAGCAGCAATCCAGCTCAAGCTGGTGTAATTCCACCAGAGCCCCGTCGGCATTATGCCGATCAGGATAACGGCCCTGCGGTCAAAGGCATGGGCGATCATATGCCAGGGTTCCTGATGACGTCGGTCAGAAAGAAAACCGGGAAATAGTGCGGTAAAGGGCAAAATGCCCTTTTATTGATTGCAATTTATCAGAGTTAGATTGCTCTCGACCTTTCCCCTTAACCTGCCTTTAAAATCCCTGTGTAATACTCCCCATAGTTGTAAATTTTCGGGGAAGATAATGTCGCAGAACAGGAGCGACTACGAGCGCACCATCTCGATTGGCGAGAAAGCCTTTGCGCATATTCGTGGCCACAGAACTGCGGCTTATCCCCGTGCTTACGAGCTATGGTACACCTATGTAACAGGCCATCACCCTGCCCTGATGCGTGCGATCAACGATCTCTTGCGCAAGTTTGGCCGGGTCACGCAGTCAGAACTTGATGACATCTACGATCGTTTCATCAACACCAACCGCTTCACCGCTGAAGCGGAGCGTGCCACGGTACGATTGCTGAGCCAGATGGATACAGTGGGCGATGCACTGGCATCCGCAAAGAACGAAATCAACGACTACCGTGGAACCTTGAACGGCTCCGTTGATGAAATGGAGCAGGGCATCGGTGAGGACCGCCTGCGCATCATCATCAGCGATCTCAAGGCTTCCACCCGCAACATGTCCAGGCACAATGCCAAACTGTC
>JANMLW010000044.1:0-31614 GCA_031372765.1 Hyphomicrobiales bacterium | reverse complement strand
ATGCCCAGCGTACCGATCGAGTAACCGATGGTGTCACGGAACATGCTGTTCTCATGCTCGGGTGTTTTAACAGGCTGCCCCTTCGCAGGGTTGGTGGAGGAGAGAATAAGGCCACCATGCAGCGAAAGCGCCAATGTCGTGGTGAAGAAGAACGTAACAGCGATCATGTGTGCGGGATTGTAGTGGAACTGCAAATACTGGTAGCCGACATTCGACACCCATTGCAGGTGGCTGAAAATACCATACGGGAAGCCGTGGCCCCAGGCGCCAAGCAGCACCGGGCGGATGACGACAAGTGTCACATAAGCAAAAATGGCAACAGCAAAAGCGAAAGGCACGTGATATCCCATGCCGAGTTTCCGGCAGATCTCAACCTCGCGCAGCGCCCAGGCAACGAAGGCCCCGATAGCGCAAATCGTGACCATTTGCCAGAGACCACCTTCCATCATGGGAGCAAATCCGAGCCCATAACTGATATCAGGGGGGTTGATACTGACGAGCCATGGATTCCAGGTTGGTCCCTGGCTGGCTCCGTAAAGAATAAGCATTGTTCCCAGTGTAGCGAAAAAGACTGTCATCACGCCAAAGAACCCGACATAGAAAGGGCCCACCCAGAAATCAAAGAGATCGCCTCCAATCAGGGTTCCCCCGCGGACACGGTATTTACGTTCGAAACTGAGCAAGGCCATGGCATGTCTCCCTGTTACTCCACGCCAGTACCGGAATTTGCCGCAGTTCACAGGGCAACGTCGGGCAGGCAAAGAGTGCAGATTTAGTGATACGGTTCTTTAGAAATCATTGGGTCAGATTTGACGGAGCGTCCACAGGGACGCCCCGCCGAAGTACCGAAACGGTTGAAATCAACCGATACGGTATGTCGTTACGATACCGGGTGCAGGCGGAACCATATGGATCGTTGCATCCGAAGTCTTCCGTGCTGCGCGAGGACCTTCAATCCAGTTGAACCTGTCTGTGGAGAGCAGGATGAAATGGATGAGAATGGCCAGGCCAAACAAGAAAGTGAAAAGTGCGACCAGCGTGCGGCGCGGGTCAAAGATTTTCCAGATTTGCCACATAGCGTTCTCCCTTCTGTCAGGTAATCAGCGAAACAAGGCTGGCGAAAGTCGTTGTCACGCTGTCATTGAGTGATGCGTAACCTTTCGTGCCCGGGAACCATGGACGCCACTGCCACACAAGAAAATGTGCGATAATCGCGATCACGGTAAATGCAATGAAGCTGGTCATGAAGAAGCCATGGAATTCCCTGGCTTCGTCATCATTCAGTCCGGTCAGGGATTCTTTTCTCTCTGCCATGAGTGTCGTCCTTAGTGCTGGCCTTTCGGCCGTTACCGCACACTTCCCGTGCGGCTGGTTAGCTGTGGTTTCATCCGCAGCAAATCCCCTGCCTGAGATTATCAGGCACGAGCTCGGTCGCTCATCCCATGAAGATGAACGGAATGATGGCACTGGCATCAGCGCGTGCTTCTGCCAGTACAGAAAGCTGATTTGCACCTTTCTCGGCTGCTGTTGCCGTCAGACGGCGCAGCAGGACAAAAGGAACAAAGAACACGCATGTAAGCTGCACCAGACGTTGGCACATCCGCTTTTGTTTCTCGCGGGATTGCATGCGGTCAGAGGTGTAGGCCGGAGCAAAATTGGTCATGGATGTCTCCTTGTGGGGCAAAAGAATGACGGGCACGTCCTGATGGGACGCTGCCGTCCCGGTGGCTCTGTGTGAGACGGTAAAATGAAATGAAGGGTGGCTCGTACTCATGACCCGGCTCCTGCGGTTTCGGGAATGGAAGGTGTCTTGATTGCTGGTTTGGCCTCTGCATCGAGGTGGGCAGTGGTAACCCTGTCTTCACCCGAAGAACGGGCTGAGCGCTCGGCTGCATCACGCATGCGCTTGGCAGCTGAAATCCGCACCAGAACAGGCTGCTTTTCGAGAAAGTCATCAAGCAGCGTCTTGGCGTCGTCATCCCAGGCAAGCTCCTTGTGGAACCGGGCAGGCGTACGATCAACAGCGTCCATCTGACTGGCCAGAGGCAGGATGTTGAACAGCGCATCAAACAGCGCGTTACACACTTCCTGGATCAGGTAAGTGGCACCCGAGTACCCCATGAAAGGTGTACCGGTGTGGCGCCGGATGATAGCACCCGGGAAGGATGCGGGAATATACATCGCCCGACAGCCACTATCGGCCATATACATCCGCTCGTTGAAGCTGCCGAACATCACCAGCGGTGGAGTCTGCTTGATGGCCCTGATGATCGCTTCATTATCGGTCTTCATGCCAGTGCACCGTGACACTGCGAATGTGCAGGGCAGTCCCATCTCGTCTTCGAGAAAATGGCGCACACCACGGGTGTAGGTTTCATTGGCGACAATGGCGAAGGATGCAGTCCCAAAGAAATCCTGGGTCACAGACCGCCAAAGGTCCCACAAAGGCTTGATGGTAGTATGCTTCTCACGCTCAATGAAGGGTTCGGGATCCAATCCCAGAAGTTCGCCAAGCGAGCGCAGGAATTTGGTCGTGCTGTGCAGGCCGATTGGGGCCTGGAGATAAGGCCGGTCCAGCGCCTCGCATAACATCCGGCCAAACTCGCGGTAGAGGCAGATGTTGACCTCAGCTTCTGCTAGTCGCCCAACTTGCGCCAGATGCGAACCCAGCGGAAAGGTCATGTGAACTTCAGCACCAATGCCTTCGACAAGGCGGCGGATTTCGGCAAGATCAGAGGGCATGTTGAACATGCCATAAGCCGGGCCGATGATATTGACTTTCGGCTTTGCCCCTTCCTTGCGGGGTTTGAGCTTGGGAACAATGCCTTTTTTCGGTCCATATTCGGTCCAGAGCCAATAGATGGCGCGGTTTGCGCACTGCCATTGATCTTCATCGATGGTGCGGGGCAGGAAGCGCTGGATATTGGTGCCCTGTGGCGTCACACCGCCGCCGATCATCTCGGCGATGGAACCCGTGACGACAACGGAAGGAAGATGCGGATCAAGCGTGGAATAAGCCTGCTTCATGGCATTTTCCGTGCCGTGCTGACCGAGTTCCTCTTCACCGAGACCGGTCACGACGATCGGCAGTTCATGCGGTGGCAGCCCGTCCGTATAATGCAGAACCGAGGTAACGGGCAGGTTCTCGCAACCAACCGGGCCATCTATGATAACTTGTAGGCCCTTGATGGCTGTAAATACGTAGACGGCACCCCAGTATCCACCGGCGCGATCATGATCAAGAATAAGCATCAGGAGGGGATCTCCTCTGCACTTTTCTTAGCCATCATCGTCCGCGCTTCCATCTTCTTGCGGAATTCCGGATAGTCCTTCGGTGTATCCTGCCACACGCCAGCGGTGGTGCCTGTACCAACACCGGTAAAGAAGTCCTGCATGGCATCAAAGCGGGCCTTGTTACCCATGGCTGCGTTGACGACCTGGGCCAATGATCCAGCACCGGCAGGTCCAAACAGGGGCCGCGCTGAAATCAGATTGGTGAAATAAAGAGCCGGAATGGCATGCTGCTTGGCTTTCTGCACAACCGGCGTGGTGCCGATGGCCAGATCAGGTTTGAATTCTTCCATTGCCGCAAGGTCATGCTCAAGCGACGCGCGGAAATTCACCTCAATGCCGCGCTCTTCCAGCCAGATACGGTCAGGGTCGGACCAGACCGTGCGCGGACAGGCCGTTCCCACATAACGCACATCAGCACCGCTCTCGACAAGGAGTCGCGCCACGAGCAGTTCAGAGCCTTCATAGCCTGAAAGCGTGATACGACCCTTGATGGGTTTTGTCGCAAGTGCCGCCTTGATCACCGGCAGCAGCTTGTTCTGGGTAGCGGCGATCTTCGCAGGCTCGATGTTGCAAGCATCCCCGATTGCAGCAAGCCAGGCAGCTGTACCGTCATGGCCGACAGGCGCGGAGCCAACAACCTTGCGACCCGCCACTTCAAACTCGCGGACCGAGGCGGTGTAGAACGGGTGAATGGCCGCAACAGCTGCGCAGTCCAGTGCCGCATAAAGCTCCCGCCATTCCCGCGTGGGAACAACGGGTCCAGCGGCCAGTCCCAAAGGTTCAAGCATCATGCCGATGCCCACCGGATCAGCCGGAAACATCTCGCCAAGAAGTGTTATTGTGGGTCTGTCAGACTTGCCGGCCTTGGGTGCCTGCACAGGTCCCTGCTCGGCTTCAAGACGCGCATAATTAAGCATGGCACCGGCCAGCACATCCTTGGCTTCGGCATGGGTAGGGACGCCAAACCCCGGCACGTCGATTCCGATGATTCGCACACCGTTGATTTCCTTGGGCAGCAGCCGGAGCGGAACACCCGAGGCGCTTGGCACACACAGATTGGTGACGACGATAGTGTCGTAAAGCTCGGGGTCAGCCATTTTGAAGACAGCCTCGCGGATATCCTCGAACAGTTTGCCTGTCACCAGTGTCTCGGAATTGAAAGGCACATAGCCGACACTGCGGCGGGCACCATAGAAGTGTGATGTGAAGGTGAGGCCATAAACACAGCAGGCAGAGCCGGAAAGCACTGTTGCCGTGCGGCGCATGCGCAAGCCCACGCGGAGCGAACCAAACGCCGGACACATGCTTTGAGGCCGATCATGCGGGCCTGCAGGATAATCAACCGCATAGCGCGCCAGCGTGTCACTTAATCCTGACGCTTCGGCAGCCTTGCGCATTTCATCTTTCCCGGCATGGCAACCCAGACCGTCACTTTTTGTGGCAGCCGCGTTGATGACAGGCGAAGCTGCATCAGCAGGAGTAACTGCCTTGAGTGGATCAGGGATGAGCTGGTGAATGGTCATGAAATCGGCTTCAGGGCTTTCGTGTTCAAGAATGATCAGACGGTGTCGTAAACAACCTCAAGGGTTGGCTTGGTCATGTCGCTTTTGCCGCACATCTGTTCGAGCGTGGCAGGTATGAGGACAACGTCCCGACCAACAGTATCGCTATCGAACAGGCCAAGCAGACCTTCGGGCGTCATGGGCTTGGGACGAACCGGGGGCGCATCGCCCACGTTCTGGGCGAGTTCCTCGAAGAGCGAACCCCAGGCATCGCCAGGACGACCAATGATTTCGTATTTGGCACTCTTGCGACGGATATCCTCGTCAGCGGGAATGGCAGCAAGGATCGGGATACCGACCGCTTCAGCAAAAGCCTGCGCTTCGCCCGTACCGTCATCCTTGTTGATGACGACACCCGCGACTCCCACATTTCCGCCCAGCTTGCGGAAGTATTCAACCGCCGAGCAAACATTGTTGGCAACGTAGAGCGACTGCAGGTCATTCGATGCAACCACAATCACCTTCTGGCACATGTCGCGGGCAATCGGCAGGCCAAAGCCGCCGCACACAACATCGCCCAGAAAATCGAGGAGGACATAGTCAAAACCCCATTCATGGAAACCGAGCTTCTCAAGCAGCTCAAAGCCATGGATGATGCCCCGGCCACCACAGCCTCGACCCACTTCAGGGCCGCCAAGCTCCATGGCAAACACACCGTCCCGCACGAAGCAGACATCGCCAATCTTGACGTCCTCACCAGCGAGTTTCTTCTTTGAAGATGTTTCGATGATCGTGGGGCAAGCGCGGCCACCAAACAGCAGCGAAGTCGTGTCGCTCTTCGGGTCACAGCCGATCAGCAACACTTTCTTGCCCTGCTGCGCCATCATGTAGGAAAGGTTGGCAAGCGTGAAGCTCTTGCCGATACCGCCCTTGCCATAAATGGCAATCACCTGGGTTTCCTTGGTGACAGGCAAGGTTGACACTTCATCCAGAGGCTCAGCCGCTTCTGCCCTCAACATCTCGGTAATGCCCATGGGCTCATCGAGCGATACAGGAGCAGGCTTGTCCATATTTCTGATCTGGAGGTTCATGCGGCGTTTCTCCAATCGAGGATCATCTTGAAACATCCTGCATCGCCAAAAGCAGTGCGATAGGCTTCAGGAGCGTTCGTGGCGGGTTCACAATGTGTAATCAGTCCGTCAAGCGAGAGACGGCCATTTGCGATGAGAGCCTTGACGGCCAAGAGGTCAGGCGCACGCCATTCGGCGGCAACCCGCAACCGCGCCTCACGCATGAAGGCTGGTGCAAACTGGAATGAAATCGGCGCTTCATAGAAGCCAGCCAGAACGATCTCTCCGCCCGGCGCGAGATGTGCGATCAATGTGTCTGTCAGACCAACGGCTCCGCTCACATCATAGATGCTGCGATAATCACGACGGGTGTCAGTGTCGGGTGCAATGACATCATATCCCGCGCCACCGCTTGCGCGCTGCGGGTTGTTTTCCCAGACAACAGGCTTGCCACCTTGCGCCACAGCGATTCTCGCGAGCAAGCGGCCAAGTACGCCGTGGCCGACTATAAGATCGGGTGGCACTGCACCGGGAGCAGCAAGCGCGTGATATGCGGTAGCGGCAAGCGCCAGAAGAACACCTTGCTCAGCGATGGAATCATCAAGCGGCACAACCTTGCCACCATCGGCTATTATGGATGCAGCCGCGCCACCAAACAGTCCGCGGACATCGCGGAAGCCACGCGATCCGGGCACGAACACCCGCTCACCAACCGAACGTCCTGATTGAGAACCGGCCTGGACGATGCGACCGACCGATTCATATCCCGGTACAAGCGGATATCCCAAGCCTGGAAAAGCTGGCATGCGGCCCGACCACAACAGTCGCTCTGTACCGGTGCTGATCCCGCTCCACTCCACGTCAACAATGACGTCGCTATCCGCTGCGGACGACAGATCAAGACGGCGAAGCACGAGGTGCTCCGGTTTTTCCATCACGACTGCCAGCGTATTCGTCCGCACTTTTTCCCGCCCATTTTTTATCTCGCTGGCAAACTTTTACCGTCGTCCGCGAGGCATAAGTGTCAATTTAATCAGACAATATGAAATGTCAATTTAACTTTACACAATTCAAGGGGAAGAATTTTCCCTCTCGCCAAGTCCCGTAGACAGTCGGCCTGCCCGTGCCTGAATCGCACTGGTCATCAAGGGGCGACGTGTCTTGAGGATGCGGATATCGGTGAAACCGGCCTGTTGCAGCAGTTGTCCTAATTCATGGCCTGTTCTCGCGCGTCCAGTGCCCATGGCCAGCAGATAGAAGCCAAAATAGGCATCTCCCCGCGCCTCTGCACCTTTGACACCCGCCATTGGCTCCGCAATCAGCACGCTTCCACCGGGCGGGAGCGCCGCGTGAGCCGCATGAAGTATGGCGAGCGCCTTGGCATCATCGTGATCATGAAGAACACGGATAAACGTGATCAGATCAGCACCATGGGGGATATCGTTGGCTGATGCATCCCCGCCATGGACAGTCACCCGGGCGGCGAGGCCTTCGCGTTCGAATCGCGCCTTACCTTGTGCAGCGACAGTGGGCAGATCAAACAGCATGAGTTGCGCAGCTGGCGCGTGACGGGCAAGTTTCACAAGGAAGGTTCCGTCCCCTCCTCCCACATCCATAACTACCTTGTGTTGAGAGAAGGGATAGGCCTCGAGAATATCGTCAACCACCAGTGACTGTGACGCAGACATGAGTTCGCTGTAGCGCGATGAGGCCTCATTTGTTTCGGCATTTGCCCCTTGCGCATAAGGCCAGAACCGCGAAAGGGCCGTTCCAGCGGGTCCAACCTGACCACGCAACAAGGCAACCGGATCAGCCAGATCAGCGTAAAGCAACTGGTGATGCCTGATCATGCTCACGACACCCGGATTGCCCAGCAGCGCGGCGCCCAGCATGCCAAGGCCGTAGCAAGGCTCATGATATAAGTTTCCGGCGGGTAGTGTCCGGACGGCGCACAGATCAAGAGCGGTTGCAGCCCTGAGCAGACGCTCTGTCGCCTCCACCGGAAGGGCAATTTCAGCTGCCAGAGATTGTGCCGTTCGCGGGCCTTTCGCCAGAATCTGGAATATGTCCAGTTCGGTACAGGCCATAAGAACCTGCGAATAGACAAAACCGGCACACAGATCGAATAATTTGCGCGACTGCGACGAAGCCATCGGTCGCGTGAAAGGAAAGGAAGCTGCCCAGCGTTGAAAGCGGGCATTGGCAACAAGACCGTCCCGCCATTTGAAGAAACGCAGATAAATCCGATCTTGCAGGCGGCGAAGCACCGGCTGTTGATCCGCGATCTGCATCAGGCTGCGCTGCGCGCCAGACCCTCAGGCAGAAAACGTTGCGTTTCCATGATGATCTGCGTGCGCAGTTCAGCAGAACCGGCGCACTCGGGTATGGTGCCAACGGCCTTGGCAATCAGGTCATCAAGATAACGGATCGCACCGGCCAGACCCAGATCATGTGCAGCATTGGGGCGATGAAGCGCAGCATCCTGCCCCACCGGCTTACCAAGCTCCTGACCATTGCAAGCGACATCGCGAATATCATCGGCAACCTGAAAAGCGGCACCAAGATGCTCACCAAGATAACGCCAGTCCTCATGCGGGACGCCCGCAGCAGCGGCACCGGCCATGGTAGCGCCGGCAAACAAGGCACCAGTCTTCGCCTGATGATAGCGCGCCAGATCAATCGTCGGCTCAGATTCCCACGCCTGTCCGGCAACGATTCCACCCTGGCTGCCAACAGCCCCTCCGACAATGCGGATAAGCGGCGTTAACCGATCAGGCGCTGTCATGGCTCCCCGCGCCAATGTCTCGAAAGCAAGAACGATGAGGGCATCCCCTGCGAGGACTGCCAGCGGCTGACCGAAAGCCACATGCACGGATGGTTTGCCACGGCGCGTTGCTGCATCATCAAAGCAAGGCAGATCGTCATGCACCAGCGAGGCACAATGCAACAACTCGATGGCCGCTGCCGCGCTGACCATGACAGCGCTGGATGTGCCACCACAAGCCTTGGCAACAGCCAAGGTCAACCTGGGCCTGATGCGCGCTCCGCCAGGAAACACCGCATGGTGCATCGCATCAGCAAGACGCGGCGGACAACCATTCTGTTTGGATGTCTCCAGCACCGTAATCAGGCTTTGCTCGAAACCATTCATGAAAAGCTCCGGTTGTGCGTTGGCTTTTTCGCTACATCGATTTATGTAAGGAAGAATGGACAGCATAAAATGTCAAGCACAACATACACTTTTTCAGAGCCGCTGCTTCCAACGACTGGCAACGCCGGACATCGCATGCATGATGCCCATTGATGACTGAGCGCCGTGTTGTCATCATTGGAGCGGGAATCGGCGGGCTTGTCGCTGCCCTGATACTTGCGCATCAAGGCCTCAATGTAACGGTCGTAGAGGCCGCTGCGGGGCCGGGCGGCAAAATGCGCGAGGTTATTGTCGCTGGCAGGCCGATGGATGCCGGGCCTACCGTCTTCACCATGCGTAGGGTGTTTGAGGCTATCTTCGATTCTGTGGGCGAAACACTCTCAAACCATGTTACCTTGCACCCCGTTACCACGCTTGCACGCCACGCTTGGCCGGCAAACACAGCGGCAGAGAAGCATCAGCTGGATCTTTTTGCCAGTCGTGAAGAATCAGCAGACGCCATCGCTCGGTTTTCATCGCCAGCGGAAGGCCGTAACTACCTCGCCTTTTGTGAAGAAGGCCGCGCGATCCACGATACCCTCCTGAATACGTTCATGACTGTGGAAAGACCTTCCCCCGTCGGATTGGTACAACGGGCAGGATTCTTGCCCATGCTGCGCACAAAGCCATGGGCAACCATGTGGTCCGCTCTCCAGAGCCGCTTTGATGACCCGCGATTGAGGCAGCTATTTGGCCGCTATGCCACATACTGCGGCTCTTCCCCGTTCCTGGCGCCCGCCACCCTGATGCTGATCGCCCATGTCGAGCAGGATGGTGTCTGGCTGATTGAAGGCGGAATGCATCAACTGGCAAAGGCCTTGGCCGCGCTTGTCGAAGCCCGCGGTGGGCGATTCTGCTATGGCGCTCAGGTTGGCGAAATTCTTGTGAATGACGAAAAGGCCTGCGGTATCCGCTTTGCTGACGGCACGGTGATGCAGGCCGATGCCGTGATTTTCAACGGCGATGTCAACGCGCTCGCCACAGGCGTTCTGGGTGATGCGGCACGACGTAGCGTCAAGACAACGCCGCAGGCCATGCGCTCTCTTTCGGCGTTGACGTGGAACATGGTGGCAAGAACGAGCGGTTTCGGCCTTTTGCGCCATAACGTCTTTTTCTCCCGTAATTACCGGAGAGAGTTTGACTCGTTGGTCAAGCACCGGATGATTCCTGATGAACCAACGGTGTATGTGTGTGCTCAGGACCGCGATGACACCGGGAATCTTGCATCACCGGCAACAAATGATGGCGCAGCAGAGCGTTTGCTCGTTCTGGTTAACGCCCCGGCCACAGGCGACACACACACTTTCAATCCTGAGGAGATCGATCGATGCCATCGCAACATGTCCTCGGTGCTGGAACAATGTGGTTTGCGGATCGACAAACAGGGGGCGCCCTCTCCGGTGACGACACCAAACGATTTTGCGCGGATGTTTCCGGGATCAGGCGGCGGGATTTACGGACAGGCCACACATGGCGCGATGGCCTCGTTTTCGCGTCCGGGGTCCCGGTCCCGGATCAGGGGGCTGTATCTGACGGGGGGCAGCGTGCATCCGGGAGCGGGCGTTCCCATGGTGGCAATCTCGGGGCAACTGGCGGCCCACAGTCTTCTGGCAGATTTGGCTTCGACGCGCCGGTAGCGCCGGGTGGTTATACCTGGTGGTATGTCGACGCGGTGAGTGACGACGGAGCTTTTGGCCTTTCCGTCATCGGATTTATCGGCAGCGTCTTTTCGCCTTACTATACCCTGGCGCGCCACAGGGCCGCCCGGTCAGGCGCTCCGGTTGATCCGACCAATCACTGCGCCATCAATGTAGCGCTCTATGGCCGGAACAAGACCCGCTGGGCCATGACCGAGCGTGCCCGATCAGCGCTTGATGTCAGTCCGGACACATTCAGGGTGGGCCCCAGCGCCATGGTCTGGGATGGCAATGCGCTAACCATTCATCTTGATGAGGTCTCAGTCCCCTTTCCAAGACGCATTCGCGGCACGCTGCGCCTTCTTCCCAACACGGTCATGCAGGAGGAATATACGCTCAATCCCCATGGCCAGCACGTCTGGCGACCGATTGCGCCAATCTCCCGCGTGGAGGTCACGCTGACCGAGCCTGGGATGCGCTGGTCAGGCCATGCCTATTTCGATCATAACAGGGGTGCCGTGCCCATCACCGAAGGCTTCAAGAGTTGGACTTGGTCGCGGGCATCATTGAAGGATGGAGCCGCTGTTTTCTATGATGGTATCCGCAAGAGCGGCGAGGCCTTCAACCTCGGCTTGCGCTTTGATGACCATGGCGGCGTGACGCCCCTTGCGTCTCCGCCATTCACGACATTGTCACGCTCAGGATGGCTGATCAGTCGCTCTGCGCGAAGCGAGAGCGGACATCCACCGCACATCGTCAAAACACTGGAGGACACTCCCTTCTATGCGCGGTCCATCATCGCATCGCGGATTGCGGGGCAGGATGTGCAGGCCGTGCATGAAAGCTTGTCTGTGGATCGCTTTGACCGCACGATCGTGCAACTGATGCTGCCTTTTAGAATGCCAAGACGGGGGTAAGACCAGACCGGATAGGACCAGACTGGGGTAAGGTCTTCGCTTTTCCGGTCAGGAATGTCAGCGTTTGCCGTTCTCTTCGAGAACCGCTGCCTGCTTTTCCAGCAAGGCGCGTTTCTTGTCACGGTTGAGAGACCAGAGCTGGTAAAAGCCGAAGGAAAGGCACAGCACAGCCGTCATCGTCATTTCAATGATCACGAGCGTTTCGCCACTCATATCAACCTCGCGGGATGAAGCCACTGCTGGGGCGTGCCGTCAGTGAAGAACAAATGGTGGATAGGTAAGACATTGCTTCTACGCGCGTAATCGCTGAACGGATGCACGCACAACCAGTGTAGCCCGTGGGGGTTGCGCATTGCGGCTTACGCGCTCGAGTTTGTCAAAAATGGAGAGAACGAAGACAAACCGTCCTGCCAGATCCCACCAGGGCGGCAATCTGTCCGGCTTCTGTATCGTTGTGTCATTGACCGTCGCGAGTCTTTTGATCGGACTGGCCAGAACGGCATTGACCAGAAACTGATTGGTTTGCAGTGCGGGGAGTGCAACGAAACCTTTCCGATCTTCCGTTGAGATGAGGCTTCTGGCAAGCAATGGCAGCTTCGCGGAAAAAGGCACCACGGCCCGGCGCGAAACCGAGTCGTATCCATGAAGGATCACTTCATGGCCAATGGCAGCATAGATGAGCCGTGCTGCACGAATGCCACAACGGCATCCCGATGGCAGCAGGGCGATGCCGGAATCCGCCCGCGCATAAAGCACCTCCGCTTCATCCAGCAGGCGTTTGATGATTTGTCCAAGGGCAGGAGAAAAGACAGGGTTGGCCATAAAGGCTTCAGGCTCAATACCTGCCGCTTCAAGGAAGTCGAGCGGCAGATAAAGCCGCCCGTTGCGGGCATCCTCGCCTACATCGCGGGCAATGTTGGTGAGTTGCATCGCAACCCCCAGATCAGCCGCGCGCGCCAGGACATCATAGCTGCGACGCCCCATGACCGTTGTCATCATGATGCCGACGCAGCCTGCCACGCGGGCGGCATAAGCCAGAACATCATCAAAGGTCTTGTAGCGCTTGCCTGTTGCATCCCAGGTGAAGCCCTCTATCAAGGCATCGACAACAGCCTGCGGCAAGGCATGCTCCTGCACGACACGGGCGAAAGCACGGTCAACACCATGGGGCAGTGGATTGCCCGCATAGACATGGGCAACGCGGCTCTTGAGTTCGGCAATGACGTTTGGATTGCCCTCCCCCTCATCAACCGCATCATCTGCAAGGCGGCAAAAGGCATAAAGCGCTGTTGCAGGATCGCGCGTCTCGCGGGGCAACAGGAAGGATGCAGCATAAAATGATCGGGACCCGCCTTTGAGCAAGGCACGGCAAACGTCCAGATCGTCCTGCGGGGATGGCGCATTCGCCGCCACCATGAAGGGTCCAACCGTTTCAAGCTGCAATGATTGAGGCATCGGGCACCACCGAATCGAGGACACGGGCAGAGGAAAGTACACCGGGCATGCCGGCACCGGGATGGGTTCCCGCGCCGACCATAAACAGATTGTCGATATCCTCACTCAGGTTGTGCGGACGAAACCAGGCGCTTTGCAGAAGCACCGGCTCTATTCCGAAAGCTGCGCCATGGGTCGACAGAAGTCCATCCCGAAAATCCAGTGGCGTCATCATCCGTGATGTGACGATCTGATTGGCGAGATCGGGAAGAATGCTTGCGCCGAGAAAAGCCTCGATCTTCTGGCGATAAGGTTCGGCTGCCGTCTCCCAGTGCGTGTTACCCTCAAGGTTGGGCACGGGCGCCAGCACATAGAATGCATCGCATCCTTCAGGCGCAACAGAGGGATCAGTAGCTGATGGCCGGTGCAGGTAGAGGCTGAAATCATCGGCCAGAATCTTGTGGTTGAAGATATCATCCAGCAAACCCTTGTAGCGCGGGCCGAGCAGTATCGTGTGATGCAGCACATCTTCGTAGCGGCACTTTGTGCCAAAATACCAGACCACCACACTCATGGAATGCCGGACTTTTTTGATCTTTCGATCACGCCAGCGCTTTCGGCTGCTGTCGGGTAAAAGATTCTGGTAGGTCCATGTCGTGCAGGCATTGGAGATCACGACATCCGCCGGGATTATTTCGCCACTGGCCAGGCACACGCCTGTCGCCTTGCGCCCCTCAAGCGTGATCTGCGCAACTTTGCTGTTTAGCCTCAGTTCAGAGCCTTGCCCCTCAAGCAGCGAGACAAGGCCCTTCACCAATTCGCCGGTACCACCCATGGCATAATGAACGCCATATTTGCGCTCCAGATGGAGCACGAGTGCATAAATGGCTGTCACCGAAAACGGGTTTCCGCCAATGAACAGCGGGTGAAAACTGAATGCTAGTCGCAACCGTTCATCCCGGATGTATTTTGAAACCAGCGTATGAAGACTTCTGTCCGCCCGCAGCATGGCCATCTTGGGGATGGTTTTCAGCATGTCCATCACGGTGGTGAAGGGCTTGTGTCCCAATTCCTCGAAGCCGATCTTGTAGATCTCCTCGCACCGCTTCAGCAGCCGCTCATATCCCGCAATATCTTCCGGTGACAGCTGACGGATTTGCGCACGCATAGCATCATCGTCGCCTGAACAATCGAGTTGTGTACCATCAGCAAACATCAATCTGTAAAAAGGCAACATCGGTTTCAGCGTGACGTCATCGGCCATCATCCGCCCGCAGAGAGACCAGAGTTCCTCGAACAGGAATGGTGCCGTTACGATTGTGGGCCCGGCATCAAAGGTGAACCCGTCTTGCCTGAAAACGCGGGCACGACCACCCGCCTGATCCAGTTGCTCCACTACAGTGACGCGGTAGCCACGCGCACCCAATCGGATAGCTGCCGCCAACCCGCCAAAACCACTGCCGATCACGATGGCATGCGGACGCGCATCGCCGTTTACGGTGGTCGCCCTTCCGCGCTCGAAATGGCGATCAGGCAAACTTGCCTTGATAATCTTGCCCAGTGTGTGGGTCGCCAATCTGGCGGTCGACACATCAGATGTCATGACTGTCTCCTTTTTGCCAGTGCCATTTTTGGTGTCTCGCCTGATTGAAAGGCATGCATGATCATTCCTGCAACTTCTTCTGGGCGCTCCTCATGACAAAGATGTCCGACACCGCGCATGGAGATAATGCTCGCCCTGGGAATGCGCTTGCGGATGACCCGTGCATCTTCTGGTGGCACCGCTTTGTCCGCTTCGCCCACAATCAATATAAGTGCTTGCTTCAATTGGGGCAGATCCCGTTGCAAGCCACGCAAATCCCAGTTTGCCATCATGCCCAACGTGGCAGCGACATGGCTGCGTGAACTGAAAAGCCGTCTGTAAAGTTCAAGTCCCTGCGCATCAATCCGCGAACCCGTGCCCTCGATAAGGCGTGTCACTGCTGATTTGTCTTCGGCTCTGCCGGCAACAAACCGCTGCACAAAAGGATTGAAGGCCACCATGCGCGCCATAACCGGAAACAGCTGCGATGCCACGCCTCCGAATGGCATCAGAGCCCCGTTGATACTGACGATGGTTTGAGGTGATGCGATGCCATCCAGACACATGCGCAAGCCGATGGCAACACCGGCCGAATGCGCCGCTATGATCTCCGGCTGATGTTTGAGTTCGGTCAATAACGCAGTCACAAGATGAGCCATGCCGGGTAGGGAAAGCTGGGCTGGAGGTGGCGACGCCGTAAAGCCGTGCCCCGGCAGATCTGGCACAATCACTGTGAAGTGCTGGTTGAGTATCGGTACGAGTTCTCGCCATGAGTGGGAGGATGCACCCGTGCCGTGCAGCAATAGCAGAACAGGCCCTTGACCGCTGATCTGGACATGCCAGCGCAAACCACCCGCATCAACAAAGCGGCTGGTCTCACGATGGGGCCAATCAAGGCCTTCCTTGTCCCAGTCAGGTGCGGCACTCATGCTGCGACCCCCGGCATGCGAAGTGCCAATGAATCCGTGCGAAGCCGAGTAATGGCCGCTGCAACACTTTGGGCGTTGGCCTGAGGCAACGGCACGTAATGCGCGCCCATGCAGACTGCCAGTTCAGCGGCCAGCTTTTGGGGTTGCGGTGATGTATCAATAAGGATGGTCGCACATTGACGTGCCCGCAGAACCTGCGCAGCCTGCTTTGCTTCCTCCTGTGCGGCCGGACGACCCCCTCTGCCATTGCGTGACACGTTGGCCCGCCCATCGGTCATGACAACGATGGTAGGCGTGCGTCCGCCCCGACGGACAGAGTCAACCAGTGTCACAGCCGCATCCATGGCCGTTGCGATGGGTGTTCCGCCCCCACCAGGAAGCGCGGCAAGCGCACGCTGTGCACGCGCCAGGGCCCGAGTTGGCGGCAGGATGATCTCAGCGGACTGCCCACGGAAGGCGATCATCGCCACTTCGTCGCGCCGGACATAACAATCAGCCAGCAACAACCGCACTGCGCCCTTGGCCTCGGCCAGTCGCTGGAGTGCCGATGAACCCGATGCATCAACGACAAAGATTGTTGTTGTCTGTGTCCGGTGCTTGTAGCGCGCGATCCGAAAATCCTCTCGCCGGATAGCAATGCCATTACCCCTATGATCGAGAGTTAGCTCACGCCGACGCAGCATCTGCCATGGTGCAGCAGCACGGAGGGTTTCGACAACATCCAGACGGGCACCGCTCCGGACATCCCCCGCTTTCGAGCCAATGATACGACCACGACTTGGAGATGCCTGCGCCTGACCGGCTCGCCCTGCCAATCGCGAAGCCGGTTGCGGTCCCGCCGCCTTCAACAGAGCGAGAAGACCAGCCGGAATGGCTGCCACAGCTGCATCAAGCACCACATCCTCAAGGGGTTTCGTGGCATCGGTTTGATTGCTGCTTTCAGGCGTTGCAGCATCCTCTTGCGGCTCGTCGCGGTTACTCTCGAGTTGATCTTCATCAGGTCCGTCTTGTTCCTCCGACTCTTCCGCTATTGCAGGAAGCTGTGTGGCGCGGGGGGCCAGAACAAGCATGGCGGCCATTGTAGCGTCACTCTCGGCAACATTGTTGCGCCCTGCCAGAGCCGCCAGAATCCGGGCGACCTGCAGGGCTTGCTGTGATGTGCGCAGCGATACAACGCCCATGGCAAGGCCTGCACTGCAAAGGGCCGTGATGATGGTATCGTCGGCCCTCACCTGCCCCAGAAGCGATCGCGCCGCAAAAACACGCTCCGAGCTGTTGTCTGGCCCCTGCGTGATATCCCGGTGGGACAATGTTCTGAAATCGAGAACGAGGGCAAGCCGCTCGGTCAGAGCGCGCGGCAGTTGCTCGTCTTCATCAAGCCCCTCATCCAGCGCAATCACGCCAAAACGAGCCGCACTCAACGCTGTGATCCCATCTCGTTCTGTGGTGACCATGCCCTGATCCATAGTGGCGGCTATGCGCGCAGCTGTTCCGGCACTCGTGCGTTCGGCCATTGGCATAACCAGCACGCCGGTATTGGCTTCCGCCAAAATCCCGCGTTCAGCTACAGGTTGGCCTGTCCGCAGCGTTGCTGCCAGATCAAGGCCCCCAAGCAGGCGTCCATCACTGATGCCCGCTGGCAATCGCCGGAAGGGCAGCTCTGGCGGCATGGCGGAACGCACCTTATCAAGCCAAGCATCACGAACCATTCCGGCAGGGCTGCGCAACCGCACACCGCCAAGGGCATGGGGCGAAACGGCAAACACGGCAGCAGCCGTCAAGGCCATGTCCCAGACTGTCTGTGCATCAGCGGGAGCGGGTGTCATGCACCAAAAACCTCGCTCAAAGCCCGCTCGACGCGGCTGGTTGCGCGGGACTCATCCAGCGGATTGCGCCGCAGGCGATGGCGCAAGGCCATGGGCGCGACCGCACGGATTTGCTTGTCCGTTACGGCTTTTGCTCCCTCAAAAGCGCAAAGAGCCCTGGCTGTGCGCATCAGGGTCAACTCCCCGCGCAAGCCATCAGTGCCAAGATGGAGACAGAGCTCGGCAGCACGTATCAAGGCGGCATCAGGTGTTGCGACATTGCCAAGGCGTTTCTTGGCAGTCACAAGACGTTGGCGCAGCTTGTCCTCTTCTGCTCTCCAGAGTTCGGTAAAGGTCTGAGGGTCACGGTCAAAGGCATCACGGCGCTTGATCACATCAACACGCGTCGGGATATCGGTGGGCGTCATGACATCAACCGAAAGACCGAAACGGTCCAGCAATTGCGGACGCAGTTCCCCTTCTTCCGGGTTGCCGCTGCCCACCAGCACAAACCGCGCGGGATGACGAATACTCAGGCCCTCACGCTCGACGACATTCTCACCAGAGGCAGCGACGTCCAGCAGAACATCCACCAGATGATCTTCCAGAAGATTGGCCTCGTCTATGTAGAGAAAGCCGCGGTGCGCGCGCGCCAGCAATCCCGGCTGAAAGGCTTTCTCCCCTTTGGTAAGGGCTTTTTCAAGATCGAGCGACCCCACAACGCGGTCCTCTGTCGCGCCCAGGGGCAGATCGACAACGGGTACCGGAACCTGGACCGTCTTGGGTGATTTCAGTGATAATGATGCCCCGTTGCACACTGTGCAGAAACCGGCAGGACGGTCAGGCTCGCAGGCATGCGGACAGCCGGCAACAGCCTTCATCGGAGGAAGCAATGCGGCCAGCGCACGGATAGCCGTGGACTTACCTGTTCCCCTGTCACCAAAAATGAGAACCCCGCCAATTGCAGGATCAATGGCTGCCAGAAGCAACGCCAGTTTCATATCGTCCTGCCCGACAATGGCAGCAAACGGAAAGGACAGTCTCATCGTCTGGCTCATGCGGCGGTGTCGGCAAGCCGCGGTGGCAGCCGAAAGACCACACCTTCCTCAACGCCGTCCATTTCCACCACAGTGACCTGACGAAACGAACGCAGATAGTCGATGGATGCCTGAATCAATTGTTCGGGCGCAGAAGCACCTGCTGACAGTCCTACTGTATCAACACTGTCAAACCAGGACAGATCGATCATCTCCGGTCCCTCGATCAAATAGCTGGTAACCCCGGCCTGTTCGCCAACTTCACGCAACCGGCTGGAATTGGAACTTGAAGCGGAGCCTACCACAAGAATTAGATCAGACCTCTCCGCCATGGCCTGTACGGCGACTTGCCGGTTTTGTGTTGCATAGCAGATATTGCGCGTGTCAGGCCCCACAATCAGCGGAAACCGCGATTTCAAAGCATCGATAATCTCGCGCGTATCCTGCACGCTCAGGGTTGTCTGGGTGATATAGGCAACACGGTCAGGATCAAGGACATGCAGTGTATTCACCTCATCAGCCTTGGCAACCACATGCAAGCGCCCCGTGATCTGCCCCCGTGTCCCTTCAACTTCGGCATGCCCCTGATGTCCGATCAGCACGACGTCGTAGCCCTGTGCAGCATAGCGCTGGCCCTGATGATGAACCTTGGAAACCAGCGGACAGGTAGCATCGATCACATCGAGATGACGCTTTTCAGCGGCTTGCTCCACTGTTCGGGAAACACCATGAGCGCTGAAGACAGTGACCGCTCCTTCAGGAATCTGATCAACCTCACCGACAAACACCGCGCCATTGCGGCGCAATTGTTCAACCACATGGGTATTGTGGACGATTTCGTGACGGACATAGACAGGAGCACCGTAGCGGTCGATGGCGCGGTCAACGATATCGATGGCACGCACAACCCCTGCACAAAAGCCCCTTGGCTTGGCCAGTAGCACAGTGAGCGGTGCCAGTTGCCGCTTCTTGTGGCGTAGCGGCAAATCCCGGACACTGGTCGTAGCGATACTCATGAGCCGGCTGCTCCGGCATGAACCGGCATTGTGTCATGGGATTGCCGGGATGATACGAGGATCGGGACAGAGCCAGTAACAAGAGGAATGGTCTTCTTGGCAGTCAAGATAGAAATACTGCGCACAAGTTTGGGGGCTACAAGCGACAGTGCCATGTTCACAATGGCATTCGCATCGAGCAACGCATCAGCATACAACTGCTTCTGGCTGGCATGATCCTGAAACAGATCAGGAAGGTGCAGCGTACGCACCTTCAGGCCCTTTTCAAGATGGCCTTCATTGGCAAGCATCTGCACGACATGGCTGCCGAAACCACCGATCGAACCATCCTCGACAATGATCATCGCTTCGTGATTTTTAGCCATAAGGCGGATCAGATCAAGATCAAGTGGCTTGGCAAAGCGAGCATCGGCTACCGTGGTGGGTATCCCCGCTGCCTCAAGAAGGGCTGAAGCGTCAAGGCATTCGCCCAACCGCGCGCCGTAGGACAGAATAGCAATCCGCTCGCCTTCACGCAGGATACGACCCTTGCCGATGGCAAGAGGAATGCCCTTTTCAGGCAGTGGCACACCATTGCCATCCGCGCGCGGATACCGCAGCGCGATAGGCCCGGAATCATGGGCGGCGGCAGTGGCCACCATATGAACAAGCTCGGCTTCATCTCCGGCTGCCATCAGAACCATGTTTGGCAAACAGCCAAGATAGGCCGTGTCGAATGCTCCGGCATGTGTCGGTCCGTCTGCCCCCACAAGACCGGCACGATCAATCGCAAACCGCACAGGCAGATTCTGGAGCGCGACATCGTGCATGATCTGGTCATAGGCACGCTGCAGGAATGTCGAGTAGATGGCGCAGAATGGCTTCATGCCATCACACGCAAGACCAGCCGCGAAGGTGACGGCATGCTGCTCGGCAATGCCCACATCGAAGGAGCGGTCCGGAAAGCGTTTCTGAAACATGTCCACGCCAGTTCCCGATGGCATCGCTGCCGTGATCGCGATGATGCGCTCATCCTTTTCGGCTTCAGCAATCAGGCTCTGCCCAAAAACCTTGGTATAGGAAGGCGCAGTGGGCTTGGCTTTCTCCTGCGCACCTGTTGAAATATCAAATTTGGCCACACCGTGGTATTTGTCGGCACTTGCCTCGGCAGGCACATAGCCCTTGCCTTTCTTGGTCACGACATGGACGAGGATCGGCCCATCTTTTGCGTCGCGAACATTTTTCAGGACAGGCAGAAGCTGATCGAGATTATGTCCATCGACAGGCCCGACGTAATAGAAGCCCAACTGTTCAAACAGCGTACCACCGGTCAGATAGCTTCTCGCATGCTCGACAGCGCGGGTGAACTTGCTGTCAACGCTTCGCCCCATTTTACGGGTTATCTTGCGTCCCTTGTCCCGCATCGACAGATAGGTTTTGCTCGACAGCAGTTGCGCGAGATAGGCCGACAATGCGCCAACTGGTGGAGCAATCGACATGTCATTGTCATTCAGAATGACGATGAGACGCGAGCCAAGTGCTCCAGCATTGTTCATGGCCTCATAAGCCATGCCAGCCGACATGGCACCGTCGCCAATCACAGCGATCACATGGCCATCCTTGCCTTGCAGGTCCCGCGAGACTGCAAACCCCAAAGCAGCGGATATGGAGGTGGAAGTATGTGCAGCGCCGAAGGGATCATACGCACTTTCGCTGCGTTTTGTGAAACCGGAAAGGCCCCCAGCTTGCCGCAAGGTGCGTATCCTGTCACGACGCCCTGTGAGTATCTTATGCGGATAAGCCTGATGGCCCACATCCCAGATCAGGGTATCACGCGGCGTATCAAAAAGATGATGCAGTGCCACTGTCAATTCGACGACACCAAGCCCTGCGCCCAAATGTCCCCCCGTCATGGAAACCGCGTCAATCGTCTCTGTACGCAGTTCGTCAGCCAGTTGCTTGAGCTGAAGCGGGGTCAATGACTTCATGTCAGCTGGCGAGTGGATAAGGTTCAGCAAGGGCGTGTCAGGCATCATTATCATCCTGATGATTGTTTCATGAACAACAATCCTCATCAGGGGTGAATATGTCAAGTTAGGTTTACATTAAACTGTCAAATAAATCAGACATTCTGTTTATGCTGCTTTATGCGCCGCACCAGATCGATCACATGGGCGGCACCGCCAACACTCAGGCCAAGACCTATCCAGTGGACGCCCGCCTGCCCAAGGGCAGCCTTCAGAGCCAGGAGCAATCCGAGGCCGGAAAGGCAGATCAGGATCACGCTTGCAAGAGGCAATCCACGTCCTGTTCGCCAGCGGAAAGCACCAAGCATTGCCCCCTCCATGAGCAATATCCAGATGGCAATATCGACACCTGCGAGAATAAGCTGATTGTAATCCAGCGATGTCATCAGGCTGGACAGAATGTTCACCCCGAAGCCCCGAATGGCCCATTGAGGCGCAGTATGGTGAGATTGAGATAGGATGCTATGCTGACCCAGACCAGGTAGGGCGCCAGAAGCACACTGGACCACGGGGAAAAGCGCCAGAAAAACACGATCAGAGCGACAATCGAGGCCCACAGCATCACAACCTCGATCAAGGCCCAATCAGGACGGCGCATGGAAAAGAACAGGACACTCCACAGGATGTTCAAAACGGCATTCACGGCAAAGAGAACGATGATCAGGACCCTGTCCTGATTGCTCTCTGCTCCACGCCAGCCAAGCACGGCTGCGATGACGGCAAGCGCAAAGATGGTTGTCCAGACCGGACCAAAAGCCCAGTTTGGCGGCTGCCACGAGGGTTTTTTCAGGGCAACGTACCAGGGGCCAACGTCTGTCGCCACGCCCCCGGCAATGGCCACCACAACAGCGATGATGACGGAAACAATAATAGGCGGCCAGAAGGCAGGGTCAAGATCGGGCATAGCGCCTCTATGATTGGCAAACACAATGGAGGCAAGGATATTGCAATCAAAAGTGTTTGCGTAAATTCAAAACCGGGTCGTTCTCAGGCTTTCGCAAAACCCATAAGGTGACGTACATCGTTCAGAAAGATACGCATGTGGGTCATCATCCGGCCACGAACCAAAGCCTTGTTCATATAGGATTCCCACGTCAATTTCTGCACATCGGGATCGCGGCAAATCTTCACGAACTGCTCACGGCGCTTGTCGTTGCGGTACCAGAAATACTGCAAAAGGCCCAGAACCCAGAAGACACGACCATGTTCCGCCATGAAGGACTTGCGGGCTCCCGCCAGTGCCTTGCCTCTGGCTTTAGACGTTCCTGCCGCAAGCGCCTGCTGAACAGCCGTTGCGGCCAACCGTCCGCCCAGCATGGCATAATAAATACCCTCCCCCGAAGCCGGCGCAACAACCCCTGCTGCATCGCCAGCCAGCAGCACATCACGGCCGTTGTCCCAGCGCTTCAGCGGCTTCATGGGGATAGGGGCTCCCTCCTTGCGTATGGTTTCCAGTCCATCCATGCCATTGGCCTTGCGAAAAGCAGCGATGGAACCCCGCAGCGAGAAGCCCTTGTTCGCACTGCCTGTGCCGATGCTGATTGTGTTGCCATGCGGGAAAACCCAGCCATAGAAATCTGGCGAAATGGAACCCTGATAGATCACGTCACAGCGTTTGGCATTGTAATATGGCATTGGCTCCGCAGGGGCACGAACGATCTCGTGGTAGGCAAAGACAAAGGGAACACGCCCGACTTCCGGCATGGCGATGCGGGCTACACCTGAGACCGCACCATCAGCCCCGATGACCATCCGTGCCCGGATTGCCACCGGCAATGCATCATCGTGTTTTGGCTGGATATGGACCAAGGCCGTGCCATCCACGTCGCGTGTGAGATCGTCAAATGTGCCTTTCAAACGGTGAGCCCCTGACTCAACTGCCCGAATGCGAAGCCACTCGTCGAAGTGTTCGCGGTCGACCATGCCAACATAGCCGTTCTCGATTGGCATATCGACGCCTGCGTTCGAAGGCGCAATCATCCGTGCAGAAGTCACGCGTGCCACGATGAGATGGGCCGGAATATCAAAATCACGAATGCAGCGCGGTGGAATGGCACCGCCGCAGGGCTTGATGCGCCCAGCCTTGTCAATCAGCAGAACAGAGTATCCTTCCCTTGCCAGATCATGCGCAGCGGTAGCACCCGACGGGCCCCCTCCAACGACAATGACATCATACTCGGGCAGCAGTTCGTCTTCATTCATCATCATGGAACTCACCTTGCTGTTGCGCCAAGGGCGTAGGGCCCGTCTGAACAGGATTGCGTCTGGGAATGGGCAGGAGGGGTAGGCTCTCTGGTCACAGGAGTGTTCATGTTCGCTGCCTGACGGGCAACGCGGTCTGCCAGAACGGCGGACAGGATGAACAGCAGACCTTCTGCGGCAAAAACCGAGGCATAGGCATGCACAGGATTAGCCGTCAGCAGGCGCGCCAGATCAACCGCAGCGGTGCCCAGAAAGCCACCAATGCCAAATGCGATTCCTTGCGCAGCGCCCCACATGCCCATGCGTACGCCTTCCCTTGAAGCATGACCCTTGCTCACCAGCCGCATCATCGCGCCGATAGCCGAGACAGCGAAAGCGCCATTGGCAACCCCAAGGCAAAAGACAACGACACGGAAGGGAAATTCCGGCCCGACAAAGGCGGCCATGGATAAACCAAACAGCATCACCGCAGACGCGAGACACCCGCCAACGGTCCACAGACGGGATGATCCTGCAATACGTCCGCCCTTCCAGGATGTTCCAAGGGCGACAAGGATCATGCCAGCAAGCACGCCGCCATGCTGAACCCCAGCGAGTTTGGTACTCTGGCCGGGCGTAAACCCGAAGACTGCACCGGCAAACGGTTCCAGAATAAGATCCTGTGCACTGTAGGCAATCATCGACAGGAAAATGAAGATTGCAAACAGTCTCGATTGAGGCTCGGACCAGACTTCAACCATCGCAGCGCGAAATGCGGCAGCCGACCGGTCACCGGAAATCAATGTCTCTGTCTGCGAGACGCTATCCTGCCCCTCTACACCCGCTACGGCAAAGAGTGTCACGATCATGGCGATGGCACTCACAGCCGCCGTGACAAGCACAAGGCGTCCAGTCGAGAACGGATCAAGGAAATGCCCGGCGGTCCCGGCAGTAATGATAAAGCCTGCAATCATCATGACCCAGACGACTGTCGCTGCCGCAGGTCTGCGATGATCGGCAACGCGCTTGGAAAGCAAGACGAGAAGCGACGTACCGCTGGCCCCTACCCCAATGCCGATAAGCAGGAATGAAAGTGTGGCAAGGAGCAATCCGGCCAGAAAGGAGGATGCCATCAAGGCCGTGGCGACGGCAGCTCCAACACCACCAAGCGCCAGCGCAGCCATGCCGCCCACGATCCAAGGCGTCAACCGCCCGCCCGTATCCGCGCCATGGCCCCAGTAAGGGCGCAGCACCTGCACAGCATAATGCAGCGCCACAAGCGCACCAGGCACCATCGCAGGCAGAGCAAGCTCAACCACCATGACCCGGTTGATGGTCGAAGTTGTCAATACAACGATAGCACCAAGGGACGTCTGCACCAGTCCCAGCCGGATAATTCCCATCCAGCCGAGAGGAGGTCTTTGCAGGCTCATTCTCATGCCCCCATGATCAGGCCGCGAACGGCAAAGGCGCTCACCAGCATGCCCGACACGTAGAGGGTAATGCCCGTTCCATTGTACCATGGGGCGCGTTCCCTTGGCGCAGCAAGCAGGCGAACCATCAAGGCAAGCTGAACGGCCAGAAGCGCGGCGACCGACAGCGCATGCAGGGGGCTATTCCAGCTGAGAAGAAGCGCAATAACAACAATCTGAGGGATAGCCATGACAATGCAGGCCAAACGGGCCGCTTTGTCCACCCCCAGTTGCACCGGCAGGGAGCGAATGCCCATGACCGTGTCACCCTGCACGGATTTGAAATCATTGAGCGTCATAATTCCATGCGCACCAAGGCTGTAAAGTGCGGCCAGCATAAGAATGCGACTGTCAGGCAAAGCGCCGGTCAATGCCGCTGCTGCCGTGAACCACGGCAAGCCTTCGTAGCAAAGCCCGACTGCCGCATTGCCCCACCAGCCATTCTGCTTGAGGCGCAAAGGAGGGGCACTGTAGGCCCAGGCCAATGCAAGGCCCACAACGGCTGCCACCATGACCCAAAGACCCAGCGTTGCAGCAACGGCAAGCGACAGCAATGTCCATATGATTGCTATGGCCAATCCCCACCGGCCGGGAATACGGCCTGACGGAATAGGCCGGTTTGGTTCATTGATCGCATCAACATGCCGGTCAAACCAGTCATTGACCGCCTGACTGGTGCCACAGACAAGAGGCCCCGCCAGAAGAATGCCCGCAAAGGCAGCAATCAGGTTGTTTGACCATGGCAGACCAGCCGAAACGACACCACATCCATAGGCCCACATCGGTGGAAACCAGGTAATAGGTTTCAAAAGCGCAAGAACGGCGGAGGCTTCCAATCGGGCAGATTGCGGCAGAATGGAACGAACTTGCGTCATGACTGTAAGCTACAGTTGACAAAAAAACATGTCAACTAAACTTGACAGTTATTAATCAAATTTATCGGACCAAGCTGGAGTGCACTGATGAACCGCCTTAATGCAGGTCCATGTCCTCGCTGTCGAGATCACCGAGGCCATAACGGCGCATCTTGGCATAAAGACTCTGGCGACTGAGGCCCAGCATTTGGGCTGCAGAAGCGCGATTGTCCTTGCTCAGTTCAAGAGCGGCCTCGATGCACAACCTCTCGATAACATCAGTCGTTTCCCGCACAAGTTCCTTGAGGGTAGTCCGCCCGACAAGTTCAGTCAGATGCTCAACCGAACGAGGCAATGCCCGCCCACTATGTCCAGAGACGGCAGACCTTACACCGATGCTCCGGATAACAAAGCCGTAGGCAGGCGTAGCACCCGTCAAGGCCGGCACGGCAGAAACCTCGACCTCTTCGGCGCCACTGTAGGCGCCCCGTACGATGGTGGTGAAATTGCGGACGGCACCGTTTTCCGAAAGACTGGCCATAAGCAAGCTCATGTCGATCCCAGGGCGACCCAACCAGTTTTCAAGAGGCTGTCCAATGGCTTGCGCCTTTGATCCAAGTTGCACCATATCAAGGAAAGCCGGATTGGTTTCGATGATTTTCAACTCAGGATCAATGACAACAAACCCATCCGGCAACTGCTCCAGAACACTGAGGATACGTGTCGAATTGCTGTCAGTACCCGCAGCACGATCCACGCCCTGAGGCGTCATGCGTACAAGCAGATAGGCTGCGTTGTCCTGACGGAAAACGGATGCCGTAACGCCAAAGACCTGTCCGCTTCTCGCAAGACTTACGTCGATCTCGTCGGAGCGGCCCGATAGTCTGGCTGAGACGAGCATGGCCTGCAGTTCCTGGGAACTGGCGGGAGAAAAGACCTGAAGCAGCGATTCGTTGACCAGCTTTTCGCCGTTGCTGGCGATATGTTTCTGTGCAGCTGGATTGGCCTCGATAACCTTGAAATTGGCAGCGTCAACGATGACCACAGGCTCCGAAGCCAGATGGAACAGCATGCGATAGCGCGTTTCGGCGAACCGCAGCCGGGCATATTCACGCTCCATGGCTTGCTGTGCTTCAACGAGACGTTGCTGCAGGGTCGAAAGATTGCGCAGGTCACGGCCAAGCGCCACTGTCCGCCCATCAGGCCCTGTGTGAACGATCGAGTAGCGCATGGGGAAATCAGGTCCAGTCATGCTGGGATGATTGATTTCACGGGGACGATTCGAGCCCGCAGTGCCGGCGCTCCTGAGCATTTCGCTAACCTTGGGACGGCTTTCCACTGTAACGGTATCGATCCAGGCCCGGCCCCGCCAGTTGTTGTAACCTTCACGGGTCAAATCGTCGTTGCCCAGCGCCACATCCTGAATGATGCCGTCCTTGTCGAGAACAAGGGCGATATCGGATGCGCCTGTAATCAACCTGCCCGCAACTTCAGGCGTAAGATTGTTGAGCCAGTGCGTGGGACCGGTGAATGTCTGGGGTAGTCCCCGTGTGACAAAGTCGTCCATTGCGTTTGCGTTCCAGGTTGTATCAGGCGAAGTGGCCAGAGCGATGTAACAACGAAAATGTGCGCTTAAAGTTCCCCATGACCATGCTTTTCATCACATGACCTTCTTGGGATCCAACAAACGCTCGACATTCAAAACAGCATCACGCCCATTGCAGGCCACCAGATCAGCGCCAAGTGCCAGCGCGTTCTTGGGTTCAGCAAGGAAAGCACAACCACCAACAATGACGCGGATGTGACGATTAGTGGAATTGTCGCGGATGGCCTGAATCAGCGGAGTCAGCAATGCCAGAGAGGCATCTCCACTGGCCGACAAGCCAACCACATCCAGCCATTCGTCACGCACCCTGTTCAACAGCTGCGTACGCAAGATATTTGCTTCAGACTTAACGTCCCAACCATCACGGCGAAAAAACTCCTCGACGATGGCTAACCCGAAAGTGTGCTGCTCACCGGGCATGGATACCAACAGGATGCGACGGCCTTCCTGCTTGGGTGAAAAATCAGCCTCGAATGTAGGACCGTAAACCCGCAGAAGCTGCTGCAAGCGGGACAAGCCCAAAGTCACATCAACAAACGTGATCAGATCCTGTTCCCATTGAACACCGAGAAACTGCGCCGTGGGAGACAGCACATCGGTGATCATCCTCTCAGTTGAGACGCCAGAAGCAAGCAAGGCATCGATAAGTTCGATAGCCGCACGCAATGGCTTTTGCCTGACCAGATCAGCGAAAACGGCGATTTGTGCAATTGTGTAGACTGGCTCGATAACAATACGCTCGGGTATGGTGCGCACATTGCCGATAGTCTTGGTGGCAAGATGGGTCAGCAAAAGCCGCGGAATGATTTCGGCTTCGATCGTACGTGCGAGGTTTGCGTCATAGTTAGTGCTGTTCGTCTCAGCATCGGCGTTGCTGCCATCACTGGACCATGCCTCACTTGTTTGCTGGGCAGAATCAGATTGACGTGATGAAAAACGATTTTCGCGCGTGTCTGAATCCGACGAACTCCGGTTGTCATTATTTCCAGTCATCAATCCGCCTCCCTGACGACGGTGATATTCTGAAACAGCGCCCATTCCCATAAGCACTGTAACAGCACTCGAATCAAAGATCATCGAGAGCTGCGAACTCACACTTCCTTCTTTGTATTCTTCCAAAGAAAGCACGTCACTGGCCTTTCTGCAATCGTTGATGGGCAGAAATTGTGCAGGAAATGGGCCTTACCAAACCCTAAACAATGAAAACACGGCTTGAACAAACAGAGCTACGCACGTCAATACAGCTATTTTTACCATCTCCAAGGCGAAGGCCATCGATGGAAAGCGCATTATGTCCTGTTATTTCATGGCATTAGGGTGCCAATTCCACAGCAGGTATACGTCTCATTAAAGTGACCATAACATTTGACAAATAAAGTGTCCAGTTGAATTGACAGTTTGATTGCGGCAGGCCAAACTCATTTTATAGACGGACGGACAAGCAGGGTTGTTCAGTCATTATGGGACCCTTGAATGGTTCCATTTACAGGGAGATGCATGTGCCACTCTATACGGCAGAACAGAGACAAAGGCGCGACAAGACCCGTTGGACACTCGTTCAGGGTATTCTCGCTCCCTTTCAGTTCGTTGTCTTTCTTGTCAGTCTCTATCTGGTTGTCCGCTACCTTTTGACAGGTGACGGGTATCAGGCAGCCACATGGTCTATCGTTGCCAAGACGCTGGTGCTTTATCTGATTATGTGGACGGGGGCACTCTGGGAGCATGCCGTGTTTGGGCGTTATCTGTTCGCGCCCGCCTTTTATTGGGAAGATGTTGTCAGTTTTGGTGTCATCGCCCTGCATTCCCTTTATATCCTTGCACTTGTTTCCGATGCGTTGAGCCCCACGGGCCTGATGCTGCTGGCACTGAGCGCCTATGCCGCTTACGTCCTTAATGCCGCACAATTCCTGCTTAAGCTGCGCGCCGCCCGCCTTGAGACCGTACGGCCTGCCGAACTGACTTCGGAAGGTCTGGAGATGGCACCATGACTGCCACAGCCTCAGGTAACAGCACCTCATTGGCCATACGTCAGCCGCTAAGCCGTGCGGAATCTGCCTCGGGTTGCGAGAATCATCCGGTGCTGCGCGAGCGCGGCCAGCGAGAGGTTTTTTGTGGGCTGACGGGAATCATCTGGCTTCACCGCAAAATTCAGGATGCTTTTTTTCTGATCGTTGGCTCCCGCACCTGCGCTCATCTGATGCAATCTGCTGCGGGCGTCATGATTTTTGCAGAACCGCGATTCGCTACCGCCATCATCGAGGAAAAAGATCTTGCAGGCTTGGCTGATGCCAACGAGGAGCTTGATAACGTCGTGACGCGCCTGCTTGAGCGGCGTCCTGATATCAAGTTACTCTTTCTGGTCGGTTCATGTCCTTCAGAGGTGATAAAACTTGATCTGTCGCGTGCAGCAGTACGGCTTTCGGGACGCTTTGCCCCTTCGGTCCGCGTGCTGAACTATTCCGGCAGCGGCATCGAGACAACCTTCACCCAGGGCGAGGACGCCTGCCTCAATGCTCTTGTTCCTACCCTGCCCCGGCACGCTCCAGGTGCCGCCCCTTCATTGCTGATTGTTGGTGTGCTTGCCGATGCGGTTGAAGATCAGTTCCGTCGCATGTTTGAAGCCATGGGCATCAAGCGGGTCGATTTTCTGCCAGCCCGGCGAGCGGGTGAAATGCCTGCTGTCGGCCCCAACACTTCCTATCTGCTGGCACAGCCTTTCCTGAATGACACGGCACGCTCGCTGGATATGCTGGGCGCCAAACGCCTCGCAGCACCCTTTCCCCTTGGCGCTGAAGGCACAACCGCCTGGCTGAAGGCCGCTGCTGATGCTTTCGGCGTTTCACAAGAGATGTTCACGGCAGCAACGGACATTGCCAGACTGCGGGCAATCCGCTCGCTTGAGCGGCACCGCGAGACACTGGCCGGACGGCGCATTTTCTTCTTCCCTGACAGCCAGCTTGAAATTCCTATTGCCCGCTTTCTTTCGCGTGAGCTTGGCATGGGATTGACGGAGGTTGGCACGCCCTATCTTCAGCGCGACCATCTGGCCCCTGATCTGGCGTTACTGCCTTCTGATGTCATGCTGAGCGAGGGCCAGGATGTTGATCGCCAGATCGACCGTTGTTACGCTTCGCAGGCTGATATCGTGGTCTGTGGGCTTGGTCTTGCCAACCCTCTTGAGGCCGCGGGCATGACGACCAAGTGGGCTATTGAACTCGTTTTTACACCGATCCAGGGATATGAGCAGGCGGCTGATCTTGCCGAATTGTTTGCGCGCCCCCTGATTCGCCGTGCAAGGCTGGAGGTCTAGCCATGCACCTCACAGTATGGACCTATGAAGGCCCTCCCCATGTCGGTGCCATGCGCGTGGCCACAGCCATGCGTGATGTGCATTATGTGCTGCATGCCCCCCAGGGCGATACCTATGCCGACCTGTTGTTTACGATGATCGAGCGCCGCGACAAGCGCCCGCCGGTTACCTACACAACGTTCCAAGCCCGTGATCTGGGCGGAGATACGGCGGAGCTTTTCAAAACCGCTGCTGCCGATGCTTTTGCAAGGTTCAAACCCAAAGCCATGCTGGTGGGCGCATCCTGCACAGGCGAATTGATTCAGGATGATCCGGCAGGTCTGGCCAAGGCGCTTGGATTGCCTATCCCGGTGATCGCACTTGATCTGCCAAGCTACCAAAAGAAAGAGAACTGGGGTGCCGCTGAAACGTTTTATCAGCTGGTCCGCACATTGGCTGGCGCGATGGCTCCTGCCCATGCAGGCGCCCGGGCCGCAAGGGTTCCTGGCACCCCTGCCCGCTGCAACATCCTTGGACCAACGGCCCTTGGCTTCCGTCACCGTGATGACATCAAGGCCGTCTCCGCCTTGCTGACAGGCATGGGTGTCGAGATCAATGTTGTGGCTCCGTGGAATGCCTCCCCTGCGGACATCGCGCGCCTTGGCAATGCTGATTTCAATGTAGTGCTTTATCCCGAAATCGCCGGACAGGCAGCTCAGTGGCTAAAGCGTACCTTCGGGCAACCGATCGTAGCCAGCGTGCCGATCGGCGTCGGTGCTACCCGCGATTTCGT
>JANMLW010000009.1:0-10712 GCA_031372765.1 Hyphomicrobiales bacterium | reverse complement strand
CGATCCCAAGGTAACAGGTGTTGCCATTGCGGCACCCGCGGTTTTGCATGCTGATATTGCCCGCAAGGCGATGGCCGCAGGAAAGCACGTCTTTGTTGAGAAGCCATTGGCGCTGACCGTTGATGATGCCACTGATCTGGTTGCCAGGGCAAAAGCCTCTGATCGGCGTCTCATGGTCGGGCATCTTCTGCAATACCATCCGGCCTACATGGCCCTCAAGGCGCTGGTGAAAAGTGGACGCCTGGGTCGGCTGACCTATGTTTATTCAAACCGCCTTTCACTGGGCAAGGTTCGCCGCGAGGAAGATGTGCTGTGGTCCTTCGCCCCGCATGATATTTCCATGATCCTGGGATTGGTCGAAGAGGAACCGGAGCTGGTATCGGCGACAGCAGCACCAACCTTGCACGCTACGATTGGTGATATGTGCCACGTCCAGATGGCATTCCCGTCCGGTGTCAAGGCGCATGTCTTTGTATCCTGGTTGCATCCGTTCAAGGAACAGCGTCTGGTCGTCGTGGGTGAGCGTGGTACGGCTGTTTTTGAGGATAGCCAGGCTGATCCTGCCAAAAAACTGATTTTTTATCCGCATACGATCAACTGGGCAAATGGTGTTCCGACGCCGGAAAAGGGCGAGGCGGAAGCAATTCCTTTTGACAAGGCTGAACCGCTGAAAGCGGAATGCCAGCATTTCCTCGATTGCATGACGAGTGGCGCCACCCCGCGCACGGATGGTGCGGAAGGCCTTCGGGTCCAGCGTGTCCTCGCCAAGGCGACAGCATCCATTCTGAGTGCGACACCAGCAAAACCTGCTGCGGCATCTGCGGTCGTCGGCAGTCATCCTGGCGCCACGATCCATGCGTCGGCTTATGTCGATGATGGCGTGACGCTTGGATCAGGCACCAAGATCTGGCATTTCAGCCATATCCTTGGCCAGGTCAGCATTGGCAAGAACTGCAACATTGGCCAGAATGTCGTGATCGGGCCGAAAGTCACCATCGGTGACAATGTCAAAATCCAGAACAATGTCTCTGTCTATGAAGGCGTGACCCTGGAGGATGGTGTGTTCTGCGGTCCGTCCTGCGTGTTCACCAACGTCAACAATCCGCGTTCTGAAATTGCCCGCAAGTCCGAGTATCGTCCAACGCTGGTGCAGCGCGGTGCCTCGATCGGGGCGAACGCCACGATCGTCTGCGGTCATACGCTTGGCACTTTCTGTTTCATCGCGGCCGGAGCGGTTGTTGCCAAGGATGTGCCTGCTTTCGCCCTGATGGCCGGTGTGCCCGCCAGACGCATTGGCTGGATGAGTCATGTCGGCACCAAACTTGGCGATGATCTGGTTTGCCCCGAAACCAAACGCTGTTACCGGGTCGTCAAGGATGCCAAGACCCGACAGGATATACTTGAGGAGATCGTCTGATGTCTGCTGCCGTGCCCAAAATCGAATTCATTGACCTCAAGGCCCAGCGCCGCCGCATTGGCGATGCCATGGACAAGGCGATCATGGGTGCGGTTGACGCAGCGCAGTTCATCATGGGACCGCAGGTCAAGGCGTTTGAAGCAGATATGGGGCGCTTTACCGGCGCCAAACACAACATTGCCTGCGCCAATGGCACCGATGCCATCGCCCTTTGCCTGATGGCGATGGCGCTGCGTCCTGGCCATGCCGTGATTTGCCCGAGCTTTACCTTTGCATCAACCGCCGAGGTTGTTGCCTGGCTTGGTGCCACACCGATTTTTGTCGATATCGACGAGGCTACCTACAACATGGATCCCGCTGGCCTGGAGCAGGCCATGGTCACCGCAAAACAGAACAATCTTGAGGTCAAGGCGCTGATCGCCGTCGATCTCTTCGGTCAGGCAGCTGATTATGATCCCATTGAAGCCTTCTGCGCGGAACACAAGATCGCCCTTATTGCCGACTCAGCGCAGGGCTTCGGCAGTCTTTACAAAGGCCGTCGCTCCGGCAGCATCGGCACTTTTGCCACCACCAGTTTTTTCCCGGCAAAGCCACTGGGTTGCTATGGCGACGGTGGGGCATTGTTCACGGACAACGATGAGTATGCCGCCATCATCCGCTCTTTGCAGGTGCATGGCAAAGGCAGCGACAAGTATGACAACGTGCGTATTGGTGTGAATTCCCGTCTCGATACGCTTCAGGCCGCGATCCTCATCGAGAAGCTGAAAATCTATGAGGATGAGATAGAGAAGCGTCAGGTTGTGGCGCAGCGTTACGATGCCGGTCTGTCTGATGTCACCAAGACACCCTTCGTCATGGATGACTGCCTGTCTGTCTGGGCGCAGTACACCATCCGCGTGTCCGCTGATCGTCGCAATGCGATCATGGAGCATCTGAAGACAAAGGGAGTTCCGACAGCCGTTTATTATCCCAAACCCCTGCACCAGCAGACGGCCTACAAGAAGTTTCCTGTTGCTGGAAACGGGTTGCCTGTTTCCGAGCGCATGTCATTCGAGGTCATGGCATTGCCGATGCATCCTTATCTCGATATTGCCACACAGGATTACATCATTGATGCGGTGCGCGAAGCCATAGCTGTGGCGTGATCACCTAGACACACAAGGGGCACAAAGCTCCCTTATGGTGTAAGTTGGTCGGATGGCATTCGGGAACTCCGCTCACTGACTTATTTTATTTGATCCGCAAGCGAAGTGGTCCATTTGCAACCAAAACCGCTCAGGGTGATGTTTGTTTCAGCCGAAGCCCTTTCTGAGGGCTTTGCCGCGCATACCCACATAACGGGCCTTTCCGAGGGCTTGAATAAACTCGGTCATCTGACAACAATCATTGGAGGGAGTAAGGGATCTTACTTCACAACCAGCATACCGGCGCGGTTCCTGCGCTACGTCATCATCAACTTTGATGCGATCGTGGCCATGAGAAACCACGATGTGCTGGTTGCAAGAGCCCATTTTGCCAATTTCTTCTGGGTCATGGCGGCGCGCTTGCGGGGCATTCCCGTCGTGCAAGAGATGAATGGCCTGTTGCAGGACGCTTCCACCACCCATCCCTGGTTGCGAGCCTTGCAAATACCCATCGCCTGGAGTTACCGGCGGCAGCTGGTTGCCGCTTCCGGGGTTGCCTGCGTCACTGGTGAAATTGCCAGGCAAGTGCAGACACTGGCCATCAATGCCCCCATCGAGGTGATAACCAACGGGGTTGATTCAACAATGTTCTTCCCTGACAGCAAGGCTTCCTCAACCAGTGACTATGCTATTTTCTGTAGTGCCCTGACATCCTGGCATGGCATCGACACCTTGCTGCAGGCTGTCGAGCACCCCGATTGGCCCAAGGGGTTGCGCCTGCTGATCGCAGGGGACGGTTTGGAGGCTGATCGCGTGCGGGCTGCCGCAGCCCAGAATCACATGATCACCTATATCGGCCTCCAGCACAGGAAGGGTCTTGCCAAGCTCATGCGATCAGCGGCCCTTGGTCTCAGTCCTCTGGAGACACTGGCTCAGCGTGGCATCAATGAGGTGTCTCCCCTTAAACTCTACGAAATGATGGCTTCGGGCATTGCCATTGTGGCGACGGACCTTGCCGGGCAGCGCGAACTGGTGGTTGAAACCGGATGCGGAGTGGTCATTCCGCCTTCCGATGCACCGGCATTGGCATGTTCCGTGCGCGATCTTTATCTGAACCCTGCAAGAACCGGAATGGGCCAGAAAGGTGCAGCTGCAATTGTCATCAAGCATGACTGGACCCATCGGGCAGCCAGCCTTGTGGCGTTGGTAAAAAAGATGCCGAGCCAGAGAAATGGCGACGCAACGCCGCGACCATGAGTAGAATTGTCGTCCTGACCTATTACCCGGTTGTACGCGATGCGCGCGTTCGCCGCATTTGCGGGACGTTGATTGCTGCAAACCATCATGTTGTCCTGATATCGCCCGATCATGCCCCTGACATATCAGGACTTTCAGGGCATTTCACCATTCCCTCGTTCATGAAGACGCGTCAGGATGTCGTTCTGTCAGCAACCCTGATGGCACCTTCTTCAATCTTGCCTGTTCTGGCTGATCCATTCCACAATCTGCATCCGACCGTACGGGCGGCGCGTGCTGCTCTTGCCATGGCTCAGCCTGACATCATTCACGCCAATGACTGGATGACCTTGCCAGCAGCCATGCGTGCAAAGATGCGTTCGGGAGCGCGTGTGATCTACGACAGTCACGAGATGGCGACCGACGAGCATGGCGACAACAGGCTCTGGCAGATTGTGGTGCAACCGCATGTCAGACGGATCGAACATATGATGATCGCACGCGTTGACCATGTCATGACTGTCGGAGACGGGCTGGCCGAAGCTCTGCACCAACTCTATCCGGGCCTTGCTGCAAAGCCCACTGTTGTGCGCAACATGCCGCATTTTGAGGCACGGCTTTTCCGGCCCGTTGGGGAAGAGCGCATTCTGACCTATGTCGGTCTTATCCGCCCCGAGCGGCAGATTGACCTGATGATCCGGAGTCTTGCGCGCCTCGATGCACGGTATCGGTTGCACATCATGGGCTTTGGCGCAGAGCGCTATTGTCAGAGCCTGGAGCGTCTGTCGCAGGCATGCGGTGTGGCCGAACGCGTGCTTTGGAAACCGCCCGTTTCGCCGGAGCAAGTCTCCCATGCTGTCAGCACCGCTGATATAGGATTGTTCCTGACTGACCAGAAAACCCGCCAGCAGAGCCACGCTTTTCCCAATAAGCTGTTTGAATACATCGCTGCGGGCCTGATGGTCGTGACCTCGGATACGCCCGATATTGCTGCACTTTTGCGCCAGACCGGTTGCGGCGTCACACTGCCCCAGCTTTCGGCTGCGTGCCTGGCGAACACCATCAATGCGTTGACAGACGATCAGATCAACATGGCCAAGATGGCGGCTGTGCAGGCCGCCCGTCATCTGAACTGGGAAGCCGAGGCAAAGACGCTGCTTGAAATCTATACATCGCTCGCGAAGTGAGTGATGCCGGTTGGACCCGCCATCTTATTTCTGGCATGGAAAATGATTGTTCAGCCCCAACAAACGTAAACCAGAGTTTCTGACATGACACGCCTTCCACGCCGGTACTGGAAAGACATGACGACCGTGGATTTCACAGCGTCGGATACGGCTGGCTGGATCGCGGTGCTGCCGGTCTGTGCCATTGAGCAGCATGGCCCGCACCTGCCGGTGGCGACCGATACCACTATCAATGAGGGCAATGTTGCCGCGTTGCTTGCCAAGTGTCCGGCGGATTTGCCAGTGGTGATCCTGCCTACGCAATCCATCGGAAAATCCAACGAGCACATTCATTCACCGGGTACGCTCACCCTGAGTTATGACACTTTGGCGCGTGTCCTCCTCGATATCGGCGACAGCGTGGCGCGAGCGGGTGTGCGAAAGCTGGTGCTTGCCAATTCCCATGGTGGCAACATCGCCGTGCTTGATATCGTGGCGCGGGAATTGCGTGTGCGGCATACCATGCTGGTTGTGGTCGCCAGCTGGTCGAGGCTCGGGCAGCCGCCTGGCCTCTACAGTGAATGGGAACAGGCCTACGGCATCCATGGCGGCGACATGGAAACCTCCGTCATGCTGGCGCTGACACCCGACCTTGTAAACATGGAAAAAGCCGAGAAATTCCACTCCCTGCAGGAGCGTCTGGTGCAGAAGCACAAGCAGTTGCGCGCCCATGGCACTGCGGCGTTTGGCTGGATTGCGCAGGACCTTGGTGCTCATGGCACGGTTGGTGATGCCTCCATCGCGACTGCCGCCAAGGGCCATGCGACCATCGCCGTTGTCACCGACAAGATGCTGGAACTCCTGCAGGATATCCATGCCTTTGATCTGGAAACGCTTTGGCAGAAGATGGATTGACCGATGTCCAGAACAGCGCTTGACCAGTTCATTGAGGATCTCGGCGATGTGCCGGTTGCCACCGATGCCGGAACCATCAAGCTGAAATCGCGGGATTTCTTCTGGTTCTCGCCCATCCTCAAGCCGCAACTTGAAGACAAACGGGCCTATGCCATTGTCCGTCCGCGCAACCGGGATGATCTCATCAAGGTTGTGGCTCTTGCCGCAAAACGGCGTATCGCGCTCACCACGCGGGGAGGAGGCACGGGCAACTACGGCCAGTGCGTGCCGCTTGATGGCGGTATCGTGCTCGACATGACCGGACTGGACCGGATACTTGAAACGCAGCCGGGCATGGTCAAGGTCGAGGCTGGCAAGATCATGCTGGAGATTGACCGCGAGTTAAAAGTTACCGGCTGGGAATTGCGCGTCTTTCCCTCCACTCGGGCAACCGCCACCATTGGGGGGTTCATCTGCGGTGGTGCGGCAGGCGTTGGATCCTGCACCTGGGGGCAGATCGGTGATGCCGGTGCCGTGCAGGCCATGACCTTGATTTCCATGGAGGAAGAGCCGCGCATCTTCACGCTTGAAGGTCCCGACACCATGAAGGCCGTGCATGCCTACGGGGTCAATGGCATCGTCATCGACGTCACTTTGCCGACCGCACCAAGACAGGATTGGGCGGAAGCGATCGTGACATTCGACACACTTGTCGATGCCTCGCGCTTTGCGCAGGCCCTGGTTGAGGACCAGATCATCGCCAAGAAACTGGTATCGGTGCATGCGCCGGGAATTTCGGTTTATTGCAAGCGTATTCAACCCTTTGTGCCCCAGACAAAGGCTTTCGTCATCGTCATGGTGTCCGAGCCACAACTATGGGCACTTCCGGTGCATGCCGCGCCGCATGGTGGAACGGTGACCTATACGCGCGATGCCGCGGCTGCCGAGTCATCGGCCTTTGGGCAGCAGGACCCTATCCCGCCGCTCTATGAGTTTTGCTGGAACCACACCACCTTGCGGGCCATCAAGGTGGAACCGGCAATGACCTATCTGCAAGTGCTGTTTCCCATGGGCAAGAACATTGAAAGCATCGCATGGGCCGAGAAGGAATTTGCCGGTGAGATCCTGTGGCATCTGGAATTCCAGCGCCGCTTTGCGGGCTTCACCAACTCGTCGCTGCCGCTGGTGCGCTTTACCACGGCGGAACGCCTGACCGAGATCATGACCAAGCTCGAAGCCAATGGCCTCAAGGTATCCAATCCGCATATCTATACGCTTGAAGGCACGGGCTGGAAGCGGATCAAGGCGGATCAGGAAGGCCTGAAGCGCGAGGCTGATCCGCATTTCCTGCTCAATCCTGGCCGACTTCCAACGCTTGAAGGCAACCACCTTGAAGGTAAACGTCTTGAAGACACACGCACAATGGCCGCCGGGTAAATCACAGCATGCATGTTCTCTATCTCTACTGCCATCCCCTTGATGACAGCTTTCACGCCGGAATCATGCGTGAGGCTGTCCAGTCGCTGAAAGACAAGGGGCATACGGTTGATCTGTGTGATCTCTATGCCGAAGGGTTCGATCCCGTCCTGACCGCCGAGCGCCGCCGGAACTATCACGATCTCTCCCGCAATCAGGAGGGGCTTGAGGCGTATGTGGCCCGGTTACAGGCGGCCGAGATGCTGGTCGTGCAGTTTCCCACCTGGTGTTTCGGGCTGCCTGCCATGCTGAAGGGCTGGTTCGACCGCATCCTGATGCCTGGCGTGTCATTCGATCTGACAGACCCCAAGAACGTCAAGCCGATGCTCACCAATATCCGCGAGGTCATCGGCATATCGACTTATGGTCGCCCGCGCTGGGTGGCGATGTATGTGGGCGATCCGCCCCGCAAGATCATCACGCGGTATCTGCCACGCCTGATCCACGGCAAGGCCCGCATCCGCTATATGGCGCTCTATCACATGAACGTGGCGACGCTGGATCAGCGCAATGGCTTCATCCAGCGCATTCGTAAGGTAATGACGGCAATTTGACGGTGTTCACCTTATTTTCGGACAGAACAGAGAACCGTCTCGATCACATTGGCGCGCCTGCGCTGACGCGCCTCAAAGTCGGCCATGTCATGTCCAAATACCTCAAGGATCGTTGCCTGGTTCGAGACATTATAGAAGCACAACGCGCTGATCGTGAGATGGATGTCGATGGATTTGAGGCCGCTGCGGAAGACATCAGCAATAACGCCCCTCCGGTAGATTTCCTCGACCACACGGATTGCTGACAGGTTAAGCTCACTTATCTTGGCGGAAATTTTGAGATGGCGAGCATGGTGGATGTTTTCCACCATGACCAGGCGAACAAAATCCGGATTGTTTGCATGGTGATCGAAGGTCAATCCCGTCAGGGTTGCCAGCGCTTCAAGCGGCGGTATCTGGGCCAGATCAAGGTTGCGTTCTATGGCTCGAATGCGGGCATAGGCTTCTTCCAGAACAGCGATATACAACCCCTGCTTGTCCTTGAAGTAATAGAAGATCATGCGCTTGGAGGTGGAGATGCGTGCCGCAATCTCGTCAACCCGTGCGCCGCTCAGACCCTTCTCGGAGAATTCGATGCGGGCTGCCTCAAGTATGTTGCGCTGTACGCCTTCTGGGTCCTGCGTCCAGGACATTGACTTGGAAGACACTGTTTTTGGAGACACTGCTTTGGAAGATGTGGTTACGGATGCAGCATCTTCGTTGGCCGGGATTTCGGTTTTGTTGCGGCTGGTACGGTTGATCTTTTGCAGCATCACAAGGTCCATTTCTCTGTCATACCATAGCGCAAGCAGGATTTTAGTAAATGGACTGTGTGGTTAAATATGCATGGACGCAGGAAATTGTCCGCCCTGCCTTACGATACACCCTCTGTAATGATTTCTTCCAGCACGCAGCCCGGCAAAGTTCAGCCTGGCTGTTTCTTAATGACGGCGACCGTTGTCTGGACTTTCTGCCCCTTGATCCCAGCCTGTGTATAGGGGTTGCGGCCAGTGAAGACTTTGGCGCTATAGAGGGGCGGGCTGCCATTTAAGGTGTATCAGGGGCCGCACGGTGATTTTAAATGGTCAGGACACCCAAGCCCTTTGGCATCAGGCTATGGCATACTGCAACGATTTTGCTCCAGATATGTGATTGTCTGCGAGACCCAAACGGTCACTCGGGTGAGCCAATCGGTTCAGTCAATTCGTTCAATCAATTCCTGGCAAAACCCTGTCGGGCGGTCGGTGACCATCCGCAAATGTCTTGACGTTGATGATGACTTTTTCGCCCATCTCAATGCGGCTTTCGAGTGTCGACGAGCCCATATGCGGCAAAAGGACGACCTTGCCGCCCTCAGCCAGTTTCAGCAGACGTGGGTTAATGGTTGGCTCGTGCTCGAAGACATCCAGACCAGCGCCGGCGATCTTGTCCTGTTCCAGCAGATCCGTCAGCGCATCCTCATCAATCACTTCGCCTCTGGAAGTGTTGATCAGCAGGGCATGGGGCTGCAGCAACCGCAGTCTGCGGCCTGACAACAGGTGATAGGTTGCGGGTGTGTGGGGGCAATTGATCGAGACAATATCCATGCGCGACAACATGCGATCGAGGCTGTCCCAGTATGTTGCGTCCAGTTCCTGCTCGATGCGTGACGCTGCGGGACGGCGGTTGTGATAGTGAATCTGCAATCCGAATGCCTTGGCCCGTTTGGCCAATGCGTATCCGATGCGCCCCAGACCCACGATGCCCAGTTTCTTGCCGGTAATGCGCTGGCCGAGCATCCACCCCGGTGACCAGCCCTTGAACGTGCCGTTGGTCATGGCACGCGACCCTTCAATGAAGCGGCGCGAGACGGCGACAATCAGCGCCATGGTAAAATCAGCCATGTCATCCGTCAGCACGCCGGGCGTATTGGTGACTGTGATACCCCTAGCATAGGCAGCCTTCACATCGATATTGTCGACGCCATTGCCAAAATTGGCAATCAGCCGCAGCTGCGGTCCCGCAGCGGCAATGATCTCGGCATCGATACGATCCGTAACCGTTGGGACCAGCACATCAGCCATGGCGACGGCAGCCTTGAGAGCGGCAGAATCCATCGGCAAGTCCGCTGCGTTGAAACGCGCATCGAACAGTTCACCCATCCGCAACTCGACCATTTCCGGCAATTTGCGCGTTACGATAACGATTGATTTACGATAAGGCATCTTTGCCCGACATCTCCAGCGCTATCGACCTGATAACGCACCCATTTTCATACACCCTTAACAGACCACTGCGAAAACCAATTGGAATGTTGGTGATCTGTTCACAGCTTTTCCTCTGGGTTTAGCGATCTTGTGCCCAAGCACAAGGAAGAGGTTGCCGCTTTTGCCTTGTTCGCGTCTCAAATCGGTGCGACCAAGTTGTCTGCAGAAAGCGGATAGGGGAAATATGTTGCGTCCTTTGTTGGTCATATTTGCGAATTTGTTGATTGCATTGCCGGTTTTGATTGGTTTCATGAGCCTCTCACCTGTTGTTGCGCAGGAAACCACGGGTTCTGTCAGCGGCTTGCCCATTCCTCGCTTTGTGAGCCTGAAACCCTCCGATACGCCCATGCGCGAAGGTCCCAGCAAGGATCACCGCATCAAATGGGTTTTCAAGAAAGAGGGTGTGCCCGTCGAGATCATCGCCGAGTTCGAGAACTGGCGGCGCGTGCGTGATTCGGAAGGTGATGACGGCTGGGTCTTTCACTCCAGACTCTCCGGTCGCCGCACAGCCCAGATCAACCCGAAGCTAAAAGAGGCCTCTATCGCCCTGTATGAGCGCGACAGTGACAGCACATCGGTTGTAGCGCGGTTGCAGCCCGGCGTTATCGGCAGCGTGGAGC
>JANMLW010000003.1:0-12559 GCA_031372765.1 Hyphomicrobiales bacterium | reverse complement strand
CGCTCTTTCTCACTGTGCTGTCGCTCAACCTGATTGGCGAGGGCATATCGGATGCCATGAACCCGCGCCTGCATGACAGGGGCGAGGCATGAGCGCGCCTCTTCTGTGCGTTGAGAACCTAACCGTTGCATTGCCTGCCGGGGGGGATCGTCCGCATGCTGTAGAGGATATCGATTTCACCCTCGCGGCGGGCGAGATCCTCTCCATCGTGGGCGAATCAGGATCCGGAAAATCCATATCAGCTTCAGCCATCATGGGGTTGTTGCCCAAGCAGCTGCCCGCAACATCCGGGCGAATTCTGCTTGATGGGCAGGACCTTCTGAAGCTCTCGAAGGAGGACATGCGCGGTGTGCGGGGCCGTCGCATCGCCATGATCTTTCAGGAACCGATGACCGCGCTGAACCCGATCATGCCGGTCGGCAAGCAGATTGCGGAGGTGATGGAAGCGCATGGCGAGGGCAATGATGCCAGCCGCCGTGTCCGCGCCATCGAACTCCTGACAGAAGTGGGTATTCCTTCACCCGAGCAGACGGTGGATGCCTATCCATTCCGCTTGTCAGGTGGTCAACGCCAGCGGGTGATGATCGCCATGGCATTGGCTTTACGCCCCGCCATCCTGATCTGCGATGAACCGACCACTGCGCTCGACGTCACGACTCAGGCGCAAATTCTGGCGCTCGTGCGTGATTTGCAGAAGACACGTGGTACGGGCGTGCTGTTCGTCACTCATGACTTTGGCGTGGTCGCTGAAATCGCAGACCGGATAGCGGTCATGCAGCATGGCCGCATTGTCGAAATAGGTGCGCGTGATGCTGTGCTCGATCAGCCCCAGCATCCTTACACACAAAAACTGATCGCTGCCGTACCGCGGCTTGCTATGCGACACATTAAACAGATTGAAGCGCCCCCGCTGCTACAGATCAGCAATGTCTCCAAAACCTACTGGCGCGGTGGGCTTTTTGTCAAGAAGACACCTGTGCATGCTGTGAAAGACGCAAGCCTCACCCTCGCAAAAGGTGAAACACTGGCGCTGGTGGGGGAAAGTGGATCAGGCAAATCAACACTGGCGCGCTGCGTGGTGCGACTGTTCGAGCCAACATCGGGGCACATTCATGTCAATGGCCGCGAGATCACAGGGCTTTCTGCGGCAGAAATGAAACCCCTGCGCAGGCAAATCCAGATGGTTTTTCAGGACCCCTTTGCCTCACTCAACCCCCGCAAGCGTGTGGGCGATATCATAGCTGAAGGGCCTGTGACCCATGGTACGCCCAGAGCCGAGGCATTGAGAAAAGCCTTGGAGCTGTTGGCTCTTGTAGGTCTTGATCCGACTGTCGCCACGCGCTTTCCTCATGAATTTTCCGGTGGTCAGCGCCAGCGCATCGGTCTGGCCCGCGCGCTGGCGCTTGAGCCTGAATTGCTGATCGCCGATGAGCCCGTATCCGCGCTTGATGTGTCTGTGCAGGCGCAGGTTCTCTCGCTTATAGCCGACATGAAGAAGCGCCTTAACCTGACAATGTTGTTCATTACCCATGATCTGCGTGTCGCATCCGAGATTGCGGACCGTATCGCTGTCATGCGTTACGGGGAGATCGTTGAAATCGGACCACCGGATCAGATATTCGGCAACCCTCAACATGCTTACACAAGAGCGCTGATTGCGGCCATTCCAGGTGGAGAATGGGAAGCCAGAAGAAAGTAGCCTGGATTACGATTTGAGAGCCGCCAACCCTTGTTGAACGCCTTTGATCATCGCGACACGGCGTGCCTCAGTAAAGGCTGATCCATCAACTGACGATGTACGTTCCGCCGCCACATCGCGCGCCAGTTTGGTCACGGCATTGGCAAAATCCCTGGCCTTGTCAGCCACCAGACAGTTGATCGGCAATTTTTTGAATCCACGGACGGATGAAGGTGTTGCTACTGCTGGCTTACCCATCTGGAATGTCTCGATGGTCTTGAGCTGAATGCCTGTACCAGTGCGGCTGGTCAGCGCCATCACACGGCATGAAGCCACAAATGCCGCTGCATCCGGCACGCGGCCCAGAAGAGTGACATCGGCGTTGCTGGCTTCGATGCCTGCCGGCAGGCGACCAGCCACGCCAACCTTTATGCCCTCGCCCAGTTGCGGCGCAACCTCGTCCAGAAACCAGCGTAATCCAACCAGATTGGGTTGCCATGTCCAGGTGCCAATAAGGCCAACGTCGTAAGCCACTTCCGTCTGTAAAAGCGCAGGCGAAGGGGGCAGGATGAGGGGCAGAACACAGGATTTGGCATCGATATCCACACCAAAACCCTGCCTGTCCTCTTCGGCAAAACACCAGACAAAACGGGCGGCAGCAAGAGCCGCATGCTCGATGGTCTTCAGCAATCTGGCTTCTCTTTGATAGAGCTTGCCTGTCAAACCCGAAGTATGAACCGCATTCTCACGCGCTGAGGCATGTTCGACATTGTGGGTAACAAGAATGACAGGCTTGTCAGAAAACAATGAGGGAAAGGCCCCGGCCACCGGTGCGCTATTGATGATATAGCCATCGAAAGGGCCATTTGCGTCGAGCGCCGCGCGAAGTCTTGCCTCGCCAAAGGCCGCCAGTTTTGTGGCGATAACGGGCAATCCAAGCTGATAACTCTGCATGAGCCAGAGGGCCTTCTGAACGCGGGAAGCCACGGCATTCTCGATGGTCATGCGGCCAAGCACCACGGCATCCGCTGCCAGTAGAGGCGGATCTTCGGGGCGCAGGAAACCAAACTGCATCACGGTACATCCCGCAGCGTCAAGCGCATCCAGAATGGCGGAATTGGCGATATCAAATCCGGTATCAGCGCGACCGGTTGGAAGCAGGGATGTGATGAATGCAAGGCGCATGGAATCGTTTCAAATCAGGCTCTAGCCATAACACAGCTTTAGGCGTGTCAGTCGGCACTTGTGGCGTAAACCCTAACCGCTTGCATTGCTATGATCCGTGACAATTTTGCTGTAAATCAAGGTGAATCGCCGCAAGTCTGGATCATATGTCCGTTTTCAGCATCGAGCCGCATGCCGTCTCCCCGGGTCTTGATCCGGCGGACATCCGTATTGCCGTGGTTATCCCTACCTATAAGCGCCCCGAGCATATTGTCCGGACCATGAACTCCGTGACGCAGCAAATCACACGGCATGTTCATGCCGTCGTGGTCGTTGAAAATGATGAGAAAGGCGGTGAGGGGGTTACTGCTGCCGCAAGTCTTTTTATGGTTGGCAAGGCGAGAGGATTGGTCATCGTCGAGCCGCGTCAAGGTAATTGCAATGCCTACAATGCGGGTTTTGCATCTGCGCTTGCCACATTCCCCAATCTCACCCATGTCGCCATCATTGATGATGACGAGATTGCCACTCCTCATTGGCTTGAAACATTGATCGTCGCTGCTTCAGACGCTGATATTGTCGGTGGTCCGCAGCTTCCTGTATTTGATGACAAGCTGGGTGCCGCACGGTTTGCCAATCACCCGGTTTTTCGTCCGGCTCATACCGTCAATGGCAGTGCAGGCCTCATCACCAGCACAGGCAACTGCCTGATGGCGGTTAAGGTGCTGCATGCCATGGGGCCACACTGGCTGGATGAGCGGTTTAATTTTCTTGGGGGTGGTGACACGGACTTCTTCACGCGCTGTCGGCAGAAGGGTTTCCGGTTCCATTGGGCCAAAGATGCGGTAGTGACAGAAACCGTGCCGGCTCGCCGCACTGAGCGCAGCTGGATAACAGCACGTTCCCTGCGCAATGGCCTGATCTCTGCACTTATCCAGCGCAAGCATAATCCGGGCATTGCAGGGCGCAGCAAGGTTATCCTGAAAAGCCTCACCCTTCTGGCACTTTCGCCCATACGGTCGATCATGCTGTGGAAAGAAACGGGCTCTTTCTATGCCGGGTCCTATCACATGATGATTGCGGCAGGTCGGTTGCTGGCTGAATTTGGTTACACGATCGAGCAATACCGCGAGCCGGAAAAGAACTGAGGAAAAGAACTGAGGATGACACTGTCCACACCCGTGCCGGTTCAGGACAATCAGTCACCTGAAACGGAGTTGCGTGCCCGCGGGTTATTCCGGCAGGCGCTATTCCTGCTCATTCTGCTGGCAGTATGGGTTTCGATGCGGCCATTCACCATCGCGCCCGAGGATGGCACCGTTCCATCCGGTGATATCGTCAACCAGATAACATTCTCAGGCCTTGCGCTGGCCGCCATGCTGGCCTTGACAATGATTGACCGGCGGGCGCTTGCACCACTCCTTATGCCTTCTTATGCCGTTCTTGTACTCTGGCTGATTGTCTGTGTAGTCACCACAACCCAGTCCGGGATTTCGTTCAGGGCCTTTGCCTTCACCTTGATCGTGATGTTTCTCGCAGCGTGTCTATTTACCCTGCCGCAACGCTTGTATCAGTTTCAGAATCTGCTTTTTGCCGCCTGCCTGATCACCATGGCTCTGTCTTACTTCGGTGTCCTCGTCATGCCGTCAAGGGGCATGCACACGGATTTCGATCCGTTTGAACCCGAACACGCGGGCTCATGGAAAGGCCATTTTGATCACAAGAACATCGCCGGTGCCATGATGGCGATATTCGCAATCATCGGTGTCTACGCTCTAAGGCAAAAACGATTGTGGATTGGCACCATCTTGCTGGTTGGAGGCTTGGTCTTTCTCTATTTCACCAAGTCGAAAACGTCACTGGGGCTGCTGCCCCTCGTCATTCTGCTCGTCTGGACAGCCGAGCGCATCCCCGTCCTGTTTGTGCGGGTGATCATCTGTCTTGGGCCTGTTTTGTTGCTCCTTCTTCTGACACTGGGCGGTGTGCTTTTTCCCGAGATTGCCGCCTTCAATAAAACCTTCATGAATGATCCCAGCTTCACCGGGCGGTTTGACATCTGGCGTTATGGTTTCGAGATGCTGGCTGAACGTCCCTGGCTTGGTTACGGCTACGAGGCTTTCTGGCAAACCAGCACGACCTTGCAAGGTGAGTCGCGTCTGGAACTGGGTTGGGCAGTTGAAAAGATCATCCACGGGCACAACAGCTACCTTGATATCGCCCTTACCCTTGGCATTCCGGGCCTCTTGCTGGTGGCCTATGTTTTTCTGCTGCGACCGGTGATTGATTTTCATCAGTGCCAGCGCAGCAGCGACAACCGATATGTCGCCACAATGTTTCTGGGGATTTGGATGTTCGTCTCGCTTGGCATGTGCTTGGAGACTTATTATTTCCGCCGGGCTGATCCGGTGTGGTTCGGTTTGCTGATTGCGGTTATCGGTCTGCGCTTCACTGCGGAATACCGTATCGGTCAATCGCCTTCTCCAGCTGCCCCATCATCCTGAGCATGCGACGCAGATCTTCCTGACTGGTCGTCTCGTTGAGTGACTGCCGCATATAACCTTGATTCACACTTCTGGGTGTTGCTGTCTGGCTATCCACTGGCTGCTGAACATATTGAAATTCTCCATCAGCTTGCCCTGCTGATCGATCCACTGAGGATGCATCTGTGGACTCTTCATACACGGGCTTGCGTAGAAGTCCTCGCGAGACAATCTCCATGATGAGGGCAATGATCAAGGCGAGTATCAGGCCCGCGATGGCTGCCATAAGCACCATGGCACGGCGCTGCGGGCCAACCCGCTCCAGCGGAGGAAAGGCGGTGGTTATGATACGCGCGTTGGACGTGTCGAGCCGCTCCTGCTCGCCGGTCTCGCGGGCACGCTGTAAAAACGACTGATAGATGCTGCGGTTGGCCTCAAGTTCCCGTTCCCACTCACGCAAGCCAACCGTATCCCGCCCACCGTCAAGAGTTTGCTTCTTGAGATTATCGACCTGCGCGGCAAGCGATTTTTCATTGCTCTGTGAACGATCGAACTCGGCTTTTGCCGCCTGTCGGATTCGCCCGATCTCCTCACCGACAGCCCGTTGGGCGTCGCGCAGCGTTGATTGAGCGGCAAGATACTCAGGGTGCATAGGGCCAAGCGATGTGGAAAGGCTGACGGCCCGCCGCTGCGCCTCACCCAGTTGCTGACGCAAAAGCCCGATGGTCTGGGAACTGATGGCTTCGGGAATGGAACCGCGCTCAAGTGTTTGCGCCTTGATGCTTTCGATTTGCTCAAACTTCGCCTTTGAATCCGCCACGCGGGAACGTGCAAAGGCAAGCTGGCTGTTCACTGCTGCCAACTGTTCCTCGGTCACCAGTTTGCCGCTGGCACCAACAATGTTCTTCTGGTTCTTGTAGTTCTCTACCTGGTCTTCGGACTGCCTTACACGGTCACGCAATTCATTCAGACGGGACGTGATTGCCGTGTTTACCCGCCGCGCCTGTTCGGCACGTGTGTTAGTCTGGTCTTCAAGAAAGGCCGTTGCAAATGCGTTGGCCAAACGAGCTGATTTCTCAGGCGTTTCAGTTGTCACGCCAACATCAATGATGAAGGTGCGCTCACCGCGTCTTACCGACATCTTGCGGCGCAATACTTCCGCCACGCGCAAGGTCTCATCGCCACTACGCGTTTGTGGTATCAAGCGGGCAAGGATGCCGCTCGGGCTAGCAAACTCCGTGTCCTTGCTCAGGCGCTCACGGTCCACAATGCGTTTCAGCATATCTGTGGAGAGCAGAATCCGCGACTGGCTCTCGATATAGGCGGTTATGGAATCGCTGTTGAGGCCAGCGGGGGAGACATCTGTCGCCAGTACACGCAACTCACGCGGGTCGACCAAAATCTGTGCAGCAGCAAAGTACTGATCGCGCAGCAGCATTGTGTAGGCAGCGGTTACCAGCGCGAACAGGATGGGCAGGGCAAGGACAAGCCATTTTTGCCGCCAGAATGCGCCGGGGATATCAACAAGGCCAAAGCTGCCGTTCGCCGTGACGGGCACGGACGGTTGGGTAGCCCCTGTTTTACGACCATACTGAAACATCTACCGGAACTCGACTCATCCAGATTGCACCAATGCAACAAACCGCTACTGGAATCGTCCCCTTCTTGACCAATCAGTAGTGGCTGAAAGTCCCTAAGGTTTGGTTTACCATATCAAAACAAACCGTGATTTCAGCGCTTTGTGCGCAGGGAGGCGATGACATCCATCATGGGTTTGGATCTGTAATTTTCATCCAGTGGCAAAGGGCGGTTTGGCAATCGGTCCTGCCGTTTGAAATGTTCGGGAATCCAGCTGTATTTATCTGTGATTCCCCATGTGATCACGGCTTGCAGAGGAGCAGCCGAAGTTATGGCCTTGAGAAAGGTTTCGACATGTCTTGCGGAAATCCGGTCCCGCTCAGCTTGAGGGGCAGGCAGACGCCAGTCGATGACATCCAGTTCCGTCACCAGAACCGCCACATCCATGGCTTTCAGGGCAGTCACGAACCGGCCTACAGCCTCTGTATCGATTGTTTGTTCAGCGTAAAGATGGCCTTGGAAGCCAATGGCATGAATGGGAATCTTCTTGTCTTTCAGACGCCGAACAAGCCCGAGAACATTCTGGCGCCGCATCTCCTGGCGCTCGCCCGTGTTCTCCAGGTCGAAATCATTATAGACGAGCTGGGCTTTCGGATCGGCTTCTGCGGCTGCTCGGAACGCGATGTCGATATGCTCGGGACCCAACAACCGATGCCAAGGCGTATCGCGCCATACCCCCTGTTTCATCGGGTCATATGCCAGTGCTTCATTGACGACATCCCATGAAGGAATGCGCCCTTTGTAGTGGCCTACGACAGTCTCGATATGGCGCCGAAGCTCTGACTCAGCTTGCCTGCGCGTGGTTATTTCCCTGGTCCAAGGAGGCATTGCATCATACCAGCAAAGGGTATGGCCACGCACATCTTTTTCGTGTTTTCTTGCAAAGTCCAAAATGCGATCAGCATCCTCGAAATTGAATCTGTCCTTCTCGGGATGAACCGCTTCCCACTTCAGGTCGTTCATTGGCACGATGATGTCGCAATGCCGAACGAGTGCGTCGCGGTAGAGCGGATCATCGACAAAATTCTCTTTCATGGCGGCCGCCCCATAGCGAAAGCCACCAGTCGAAGGTGACTGTGCCGCTGCGACACCTGCCAATGGCATCGCCATCAGGCCTGTCATAACAGCCCGCCGTGTCATTCCATTGGCAGTTTGGCGTGGATCAGAAGCCGATTGCATACGCCTGCGATATTATTTCCCATGAAAATGCGCAAATCAATTCCCCCGTTATCTTTCGACAAGGTTACGGAAGGGATTTATCGATAATATCCTTCTTCATGACTTTTGAACGGAAAACACTTCACGATTATCTCACGATCACATCAGGTGTGTTCGGGCGATTGGCGATTTCTGTTATCTATTTCCTGATTGTCGCAAACATCCTGTCCCTTGAAGAGTTTGGTATTTTTGCAACCGTATCAGCGCTTGGCCTGGTTCTGTCCCGTCTGCTGGCTTTTGGTTTTATCTCGCCGGTTTACAGAGTGGCGACCGTTCGTCCGCAATTGCTGGGGGCATACACGGGCGGTCTTGTGGCGCTGTCGCTTGTCTCTGTGCCGTTCATAATGGTATTCGCATTGCTGCTGTACTATGTTTTGTTTGCTTCAAAAATAGCCCAAACCGCATTCCTTGTCATTCTTGCGGCGGAAATCTTGTTCTGGCGTGTCACGGAATATGTGGTGATCATGCTGAACGGGTTGTCGCGTTTTGGCAAAGCGGCAAGCCTCGTCATCGTCGGATCATCGTTACGCACCTTGGCTGCCGTAGCGTTTTTTTCATTGCCATGGCGCGGGCTTGATACATGGATCTGGTTTTATCTCGCTGCAAATGGCGCAACGCTGCTCATTGCCCTGGTCCTGTTCGCGCCTGCCATGCGTCTGCGCTTCGTGCCTGAACTCTATCCCAGACGCATGCGCGATGCGGTGACTGCGGCTTTGTCAGAGTTGACATTCTATATCCAGTCGGAGCTCGATAAAATGCTGGTGCTTGCAATGGCCGGGGACCGTACGGCCGGGCTTTACGCCATTGCGATGCGTCTGATCGATCTGACTGCCATTCCAGTCCGCAGTTTCAACCAGATGCTGGTGCAACGGGTCATGCGCGATAGTGCAGGGGTGTTTGAAGCAAGAAAGTTTTCTGCAATAAAACAGGCGCTAGTGGAACTGGCCATCGCTGCTGTTTCCACGTTTGGGCTTCTGGCCTTCATTGTACTGCTATGGCTGTTTCCTGATGCCCTGGGCGGCAATGTCGCGCGTGCCGCTCCTCTGCTTTTGCCGATGCTGGCGATACCCGCCCTGCGCAATATGGTCGAGTATCAGGGTGAATTGCTTTACGCGCGGGAATTTGTCGTCACGCGGCTTGCGCTGCTGGCGGTTCTTGCCTGTCTGAAACTCCTTTTGATGATGCTACTGATCAATCACTTCGGTCAGATTGAAGCCTGGGCAATGCCGCTGACCGCTGTTTTTGTAGTGCTCTATCTCACATCCGCGCTGGTGACGTATCGCCGACTTGCGCAATAACGCTGCCGTCAATATGCCGCAACACGCTCAGGGATGTATCCGTGAAGGATTGTACGCATAGCGCAATCTGATCAGGCCCGAGATCAGCCGCGAAAGTTGCAAATGACTCAGTTGTCAGTGCCGCACCATCCCAATAGGTATGGGAAAGGGGTTGCGCCACAGGCCAGTGTCCGTTGCCTTTGAGACAGTGCAAAACATAGGCACCATAAATCTGGTATTCGGAGAATGTCCGGTGCCGCCCCATGGCAGTCACGACGTCCGTTCCAGATAAATGCTCGATGTGGTCCAGCATCGCCAGCACATGGTCACGTCGCCAGCTGACCAGATTTTGCACGAAATCATCAGCGGGAAAGTCTGGCGCTGACAAGCCAAGAAGCCTGTGTGCAAGCCGCGTCCAGCTTACATGTTTTTTCAGGTCGGTTCTGTTTGCGGTTATGGCACCTGGTATCACCTGTAGGCGCACATCATCCGCGTGCAGAAACGTGTCCACACTGAAGGCGCGGACAAAAACGCTGTCACTATCCGCCATCACCAGAATTTGCTCCGGGATATGGCGCGCCACCAACAACTTGCGCAATTGCTGCACGTGCCAACCGGTCATCGGCCAGACCTGCCGGGTCAGTTTTGTACTGATCCAGCGCCAGCGTCGCTTTGCGTCAAAGGGCTGTCGTAAGGGCTTCAACCACTCAGGCAACAACTGGCTGTCTGCGATGATCGTGCGTCTTGGGCCAGTCAGAGACTGGAACAGGGGCACATCGTGATCGGCGATCAACAAGTAGTGTTGCCACTCACCCTGTGCCATGCGGTCCATGCTCTCGCACAGCAGTCGGCACCGCTCAATGTCGCCCTCGTAGCTTGGCGTGATAATCGCCATAAGCGCGCGTGTGGTCATCCGTTGCCCAAGCCAAACCGTGCCAGCACAACACGCCAGAGAAAGAGCGGATTGCCCAGCACATAGCGCTGGAAGAGACGCCTTGGTTCCTGCATCAGGCGAAACAGCCATTCCAGACGAAGATTTCTGACCCACACTGGCGCACGAGGCACTTCCCCGGCGATGAAATCGAACAAGGCGCCAACACCAATGGCCAGAGTGGCGTGTTTGGCGGCTATGTCCTTGGCAATGAACTGTTCCTGACGTGGATTGCCCATGGCAACCAGAAGCATATCGACCGGGTTCTTTTCAAGACCGGTCAGAAATGCTTCGGTTTCATCCCGTGTTGCATAACCGTGCAGGACGAAGGGAAACGCATGATGAGGGTTCGCCATCTGCAAGCTGTCGCGTGCGCGCAAGGCAACGCCCGGCTCGCTGCCGATCATCGCGATTGATATGGGCCGTTCAAACTGATTGATGAGGCGGGGGATAAAATCCGTACCATTCAGATTGGCCGCAAAAGATTGCCCGTGCAGGATGCGTGCGGCAAGATCAACGCCAATGCCATCCGCCAGGATCGTGAACTGGGACAGTGCTTTCTGAAATGGATTATCACCATAGGCAAGGTTGGCCGTATGCGCGTTGCAGAAGGCTATCTTGGTATGCTGGCGCGCATCGACAGCCTGCTGGAAACGGGCAAGGGCAATATCGCATGTCATGTCACTGATGGTAATGCCGAAGATCGCCTTGGCCTGTGCCATTCTATGATCTGAGACTGTGGTTGATCCGCTGGAACCCAAGAGAGGATGGCCTTTTACGACGTTTTATTTGCTGATTCCCATAGCGTAATGGCCCCATGCATGACCAGCGCAACTTGCGTATATGCTTACCTGCATAGCTTTCCCGGCATTCTACCAACATATTGGCAAATATGGATCGACAATTTTGCAAGGAGGGTGCTGGCCAAACACGCATGTGTCACCATAAAGTAAATTTATGGAACTGGAACGTGCTCGCGGATCATTGGGGCTGGTGGTGGCCGCAGATGGCAAGGCGCAGCGCATATTTGACCTCCGGCAATCGGGGTGCGGGAGGCTACTATTTCCTGCTTTACCAGCCAATAAGCCCCTTGAGGCTGTTGTGGTCAATACGGCCGGCGGCTTGACAGGTGGGGACAGGTTTGACCTGGCGTTGCACCTTAAGCCAGGCGCCAAAGCCATCATCACCACGCAGGCGTGTGAAAAAATCTACCGCGCAACGGCTAAGCCAGCTCTTTTATCTTCGAAAATCAGGCTTGAGGAGGGGGCCAGTCTGCACTGGTTGCCGCAGGAAACAATCCTGTTCAATCATGCGGCACTTGCCCGCTCGCTTGACATAAAAATGTTTGGCAATGCGTGTGTTCTGGCCGCTGAAGCCGTCATTCTTGGTAGGCAGGCCATGGGTGAGGTGCTGACAGAGACGCGGTTTCGTGATTCCTGGCGCATCTGGCGCGATGGTCGCCTGATCTTTGCCGAGGACATGGTGATGGACGGCGGTTGGGCCGCAGGTTTTCAGGCCAAAGCAGCGCTTGGCGAAAATACCGCTGCGCTTGCAACTGTTGTGCTCGTGTCATCAGATGCCGAACAACAACGAGATTCGGTACGGGAGTTGCTTCTTCAGACAGGCTGTGAGGGCGGGGCATCCGCCTTTGGCGGCATGCTGATTATCCGCCTTCTGGCACCATCGGGACTTGCCTTGCGCCAGACGCTGGTGCCAATACTTGAGTTGTTGTCCGGACAGCCGCTGCCGCGCGTCTGGATGACCTGAACGGGAACGAATATCGATGAATCTGACACCGCGCGAGAAAGACAAATTGCTGATCGCAACTGCTGCGATGGTGGCGCGCCGTCGCCTGGAGCGCGGTGTAAAACTGAATTATCCCGAGGCCATCGCACTGATTACAGACTATGTGGTGGAAGGTGCCCGCGACGGGCGCACGGTGGCTGATCTTATGCAAGCCGGTGCCAAGGTCATCACCCGCAAGCAGGTGATGGAGGGCATCGCCGAAATGATCTCCGATATTCAGGTCGAGGCAACATTCCCAGACGGCACCAAACTGGTGACGGTCCATGAACCGATCCGCTGATATGATGGGCAGGTTGCACAAGACATCTGCGTCCTTTGAGGCTTCGCTGCGCTTCGCACCTCGGGATAAGGAAATTGGTGTTTTGCA
>JANMLW010000001.1:0-10218 GCA_031372765.1 Hyphomicrobiales bacterium | reverse complement strand
CGTATCAAGCTGGCCGCGATTTGGACAGCTGTCCTGCGCGGATGCCGTCACCCCGGATAAGGCAGTGACGCCAAAAAACACCAAGCCCATTGACAGGTTTTTCATTTGCATTCTCCCGGGAAGTAATTTTTGTCCACTGCTCTTGCGGCAATTTGACTGCTCTGGTTTCGCCATGCATTTGCATGGAAAGATTTGTCAACTCCCAGCATAGCAACATGCGCCGGCTAAACACAATGGAAGATACCCGGAGCACGCAGATGTCGGTCCTTGTTATCGTGGAGGAAGACGTTTGCCTGCCAGTTCCGCCCTTGCGCGTGCCATGTCAGGGGATGAAACAGCACCGCGCTGCACGGCAATACTGACAGCCAGGATGTCAATGACAGTCAGTTGTGCGAGTCGCGACGACATGGGCGTGTAGACATCCGGATCATCATCGAACGTCACATGCAGATTGACCCGCGCACGCTGCGCAAGAGGTGATCCGTCTGGCGAGATCGACACCATCGGCACGCCGCGCTCTTTGAGGATTTCAGCCGTGCGCAGAAGCTCTCGCGTGCGGCCGGATCGCGAGATACAGATCACGCTGTCCTTTGGTGTCAGCAGCGAGGCTGACATGACGTGAACATGGCTGTCGTTATAGGCTATGGCCGGTTTGCCAAGGCGAAAGAACTTGTGTTGCGCATCATGTGCCACGAGGCCGGAATTTCCTTGGCCATAGAATTCTATGCGCTGGGCTTGCCCCAGAATGACAACCGCGTCGGCAACCGCTTGCCCCCGTATCTGATCCTTCAAGCGGTTGAGTGTCAGCAAGGCTGTATCGATAACCTTGAAGGCGATGTCTGATGGCTGGTCATCACGGGTCACATCCACCTCTATGTGGCGCAATTGAGCACCAGCCGCCCGTGCCATCTTTATCCTGAAATCGCGAAACCCTGTGAAACCGAGCGTCTGGCAAATACGCCCCACAGTTGGCTCGCTTACACCGACTGCTCGGGCAATGTCGGTGATTGTCAATTCTGGCAGGCGATCCGCATTCTCGATGAAGTAAGTTGCAACTTTCTTGCCTGCAGGACCAAGGGCTTCAGCTTTGGTCTGAAGGTCATAAACAATGCTTCCCAGCGTCATTTGTACGGGAAAATCAGGGTTATCCGCGGTCATGTGGAAGAATGTATCGGTATTATAGCTTTAGCGCACGTTCAAAAGCAGCAGCCTATGCATAAAAATAACTTGCATATCTGTTGCATAATAAGAAAGTTTCTAATATCAAAGGGTCTTGGAGTTCAATTTTTATGATCAACCGGGTTGTGCAGGAGGTGACAGACAGGATTGTGGCGCGCAGCCGCGATCTTCGTTCGCGCTATCTTGCCCACATTGAGCGGGACGCCGCACCGGTCAGTGGACGCTCCTGTCTCTCCTGTTCCAACCTGGCGCATGTCATGGCACCCATGGATACGGAGGATAAGCGGCAGCTTGCCGGGTTGAAAGCGCCAAACATTGGTATTGTAACAGCCTATAACGATATGCTTTCCGCGCATCAGCCCTTTGCTGCATACCCGGATGCCATAAAAGCGGCAGCCAGAGCGAGGGGCGCGACAGCACAGGTTGCTGGGGGCGTGCCTGCCATGTGTGATGGTGTCACGCAAGGCAGGCCCGGAATGGAACTTTCGCTTTTTTCGCGGGATATCATTGCCATGTCCACAGCGATTGCATTGACGCATGATGCGTTTGACGCCGCAATCTGTCTTGGTACCTGCGACAAGATAATACCCGGGTTGCTCATCGGAGCCTTGCAGTTTCCGCACCTGCCCGTCGTTTTCTCCGGTGCCGGACCCATGCCCAGCGGCATATCCAATGCAGAAAAATCACGGGTTCGCCAGTTGCATGCAGAAGGCAAGGCCAGCCAGGTTGAACTGTTGGAAAGCGAAGCGAAGGCTTATCACGCACCGGGTACCTGCACCTTCTATGGCACGGCGAATTCCAATCAGGTGCTGATCGAGGTCATGGGGCTGCATATGCCCGGAACGGCTTTCGCGCCTCCCGGCACTGCCTTGCGGGCAGCCTTGCTGAATGCTGCAGTCGATCGCCTCACGGAGGTGACCAAAAAGCATGATTTCAGCCCCATCGGGCGCATCGTGGATGAGAAAGCCATCGTAAACGCGGTTGTAGCTTTGCTGGCCACAGGCGGGTCCACCAACCACACCATGCACTGGGTTGCTGTTGCACGTGCTGCGGGAATCATCCTGACATGGGATGATTTTTCTGATCTTGCTGCCGTCGTGCCGCTGATGGCACGGGTTTACCCCAATGGCGATGCAGACGTGAACGCATTCGAGACTGCTGGCGGAATACCGTATCTGATACGCGAATGTCTTGCTGTCGGCCTGATGCATGAAGATGTGCAGACAATTGCTGGTCCGGGCCTTTCCCGTTATACCAGACGCGCTGCCATGGAAGAGGGTACTTTCACCTATCATGTGCTGCCAGCGCAATCCGGTGCAACCGATGTGCTGCGGCCTGCCAATGCGCCATTTGAAGCTGAAAGTGGTTTGAAAATCCTGTCAGGCAATCTGGGCAAGGCCGTCATCAAGACATCTGCTGTCAAGCCCGAGCATCGTAAGGTGACAGCACCTGCACGGATTTTTGACAGTCAGGATGAATTTCATGCTGCTTTCAAAGCAGGATCTCTGACGGGAGATTTTGTGGCCGTGCTGCGTTTTCAGGGACCGCGTGCCAATGGCATGCCCGAGTTGCACAAACTGACGCCTGTCTTGGGCATCCTGCTGGACCGTGGACAAAAGGTGGCACTGGTAACAGACGGGCGCATGTCGGGTGCCTCCGGCAAGATTGCCGCCGCCATCCATGTGACGCCAGAGGCCAATGAAGGCGGTATGCTGGCTTTGTTGAAGGACGGAGACACCATCACCCTGGATTGCGCGACAGGAATGCTGGATGCACAGATAGATGCGGTTGACCTGTCAAGGCGCTCACCTGCAACGCAATCAATCGTAACAAGGACCTTGGGGCGTGGGCTTTTTGAACCGTGGAGGCATCTTGCCACCCCTGCCGATCAAGGGGCAAGTATTGTAGGTTCACTCGTATAGCTATAACGATAGTCGTCTAAATAATAGCCAGGTGGTAAAGCCGGGCATTTTGGGAGAGGAAACGAAGTATGATCATCAGGAAATGGGCGCTCGCCTCCGCAGGTCTGGTTGCTTTGCTCGGAGTGGGAACACACTCCGCCAACGCGCAGAGCCTCAATCTGTACTGCTCGGTACAGATTGAATGGTGCCAGGCCATCGCCAACAGTTTTACCAAGGACACAAAGATCGTTGTCAACATGACCCAGAAGGGCTCCGGCGAAATGCTGGCCCAGATCAGGGCAGAAGCGCAAAATCCTCGTGGTGATGTGTGGTTCGGCGGCACGGGTGATCCACACCTTTCTGCTGGCGAGGAAGGCATAACGATCGAGAACGACAGCCCCAACATCGCTGACCTGACTGTATGGGCGCAGGGGCAGTGGACAGCATCGAAAAAGCGCACTGTCGGTGTCTATGCCGGTGCTGTCGGCTTTGGTATCAACACGGAACTGTTGGCCCGCAAGAACATTCCTGCACCCACAAGCTGGGACGATCTGCTCAAGCCCGTCTACAAGGGTGAAATTCAGGTTGCCAACCCCAACTCGTCGGGCACAGCCTATGTGATCATTGCCACCCTTGTGCAGATCATGGGTGAGGAGAAAGCCTTTGAGTACATGAAGAAGCTGCACCCCAACATCAATGCCTATGCCCGTTCAGGCACCGGACCGATCAAGGCTGTAGCCCGTGGTGAGACAGGCATTTCCCTGTCCTTCGTGCATGATGCCGTTACGGAGAAGAACGCAGGTTTCCCTGTCACTTATGCCACGCCATCCGAAGGCACGGGTTATGAAATCGGCTCGATGTCAATCATCAAGGGTACACGCAATCTGGCTTCTGCCAAAAAATTCTATGACTGGGCCCTTACGCCCGATGCACAGAAACTGGGCTTTGATGTCGGCAAGCAATTGCAGACACCTTCCAACAAGAAGGCGCCCATTCCGCCAGGCGCACCTGATCTGAACGTGATCAAACTGATCAACTACGATTTCACCAAGTATGGTCAGGCGTCCGAGCGCAAGCGGTTGCTGGCCCGCTGGGATACGGAAGTGGGTTCACTGCCACGTTGAGGGAACAAGGTGTGCGCTCCTGCGGGAAGCATGGGAGCGCCCCTCTGAACAGCTGCACTTAAATAGTATGATTTATGCCATTTTTCCGGGAGGAAACCATGACGACCCTTCGTACAGCACTGATGGCTACAACCCTATCCATCGTTGGCATGATTGCACCTGCACAGGCGCAAGGCCAATTGAACATGATCTGTGCACCGCAGATCGAATGGTGCGTGGGGCTCGCCAATGCCTACACCAAGGAAACCGGCGTCATTGTTGCGGTCACGCAAAAATCTACGGGCGAGATTCTCGCTCAGGTCCGGGCGGAAGCACAGAATCCCCGCATTGACATCTGGTTTGGCGGCACCACCGACCCGCATTTGATAGCTGCCGAGGATAACCTGACACTTCCCTACACCTCGAAATGCATGGCGCAGCTCAGGCCATGGGCGATAAAGCTGCATGAACAGAGCAAGCAAAAGTCCGTTGGCATCTCCATTGGTTCCATCGGCTTTGGCTACAACAAGGAATTGCTGGCCCGCAAGAACATCGCCGCGCCCAAGAGCTGGGCTGATCTCCTGAAGCCGGAATACAAGGGCGAAATCCAGATGGCGAACCCTAACTCTTCGGGCACAGCCTACATCGTTATTGCTACGCTGGTGCAAATCATGGGGGAGGAGAAAGCCTTTGATTATCTCAAGCGCCTGCACCCCAATATCAATGCCTACACCCGCTCTGGCGTTGCTCCCATCAAGGCGGCCGCTCGGGGTGAAACCGGTGTTTCCATCTCGTTTGTCATGGATATAGTCACCGAGCAGGTGGCGGGCTTTCCTGTGGGCTATGAGTATCCGGCTGAGGGAACAGGCTTTGAGGTTGCCGGTCTGTCGATCATAAAGGGAGCCCGCAACCTGACACAGGCACAGAAGTTCTATGACTGGTACCTGACTGGTCCAGCGCAGGAAATTGGCGCACAGTTCAAACAGTTCCATTTTCCGGCTCATACAGCCACGAAGATCGATCCGCGTGTTCCTGATGTTTCCTCGGTCAAATTGATTGACTATGACTTTGCCAAGTATGGCACATCGGCAGAACGAAAACGGCTTCTGGCCAAATGGGATGCTGAAATTGGCACACTGCCGCGCTGAGCCCGACGCACGCTGATATCTGACCGTCTTTGAAAGCGTAACCCTATGACCGCTGCCATCACGCGCCCGCCAACCTTCTCGTTGCGGGCCTACGATCCATCTCTCTGGTGGGTGCTGGCAGCCGCCTTGGCGGTTTGTCTGTTACCCTGGCATATGCAGCAGGACGGCCTTGGTTTTGGCGGCCTGTTCGCCCTGTTCAAGGGCGATGCAGATGCAGCCAGCGCCTTGGGTCAGGCTGTTTTTGCAAAGCGCTTCTGGTTTTGGCCTGTGGTGACTGCACTTCTCATCGCCACTTACGGGTTACGCCCGGGGTTGACGCGGCAAAGCCAGGGCACGATCCTCTTGACAGCAGGCCTGTTGGGCGTAGCGGCCATTATCCTACAAGGCTGGTTCATTGGCGTACGTGGCTGGAGCTATCCATCTCTTGAAACCATCTTCGGTGTTATGGATGACCGCCAGTTCGGCATCGGCCTTGGTGGTGCGTTGGCCTTTGCTTCCTTCGCCGCACTGGCCACAACGGGCCTTGCCCTCAGGGGCCTGTTTGGCGGGGACCGTTTTGTCGCTGGTTCCGTAGGTTTGCTGGTTGCGTCAATCACGCTGTTCACGGTCTGGCCTGTTGCGACCATTCTTGGTCAGGCATTGCTGCCCCCATCGGACATGACCTTCAGCGCAGCATTCATGGAGCGCATGTTCCATCCCAAGGTCTGGGGCATGGCCTGTTTCTACTCCCGTTCCTCCTGTGGAGTTGCCTGGAACACATTGGCCCTTGGTCTTTCCACGGCGACGGCCTGCACCATTCTAGGCTTGTCTTTTGCGCTGGTCGTGACCCGAACGGGATTTCGCCTCAAGAAGCCTTTGCGCCTGCTCACTGTGCTGCCCATCATCACGCCCCCGTTTGTGATCGGCCTTGGCCTGATCCTGATCTTTGGTCGCTCCGGTCTGGTCAACCAGTGGATCAACGCATTGTTTGGTATCGAACTTGGTCGCTGGATTTACGGTTTCAACGGTGTCTGGCTCGCACAGGTCTTTTCGTTCACGCCTACCGCCTTTCTGGTGCTGATCGGCGTTGTGCAAGGCATATCCCCCACGATGGAAGAAGCCTCGCAGACCTTGCGGGCTGATCGCATGCGCACATTCAGCTCGGTTACATTGCCTCTTATGCGTCCGGGACTGACCAACGCCTGGCTTGTGGTTTTTGTGGAAAGCCTGGCTGACTTTGGCAATCCCATCCTGCTGGGAGGCTCCTTTGGTGTGTTGTCCACTGAAATTTTCTTTGCTGTCGTCGGCGCTCAGGCCGACTTCGGACGGGCTGGCACATTGGCAATGATCCTGCTTGTCTTTGCACTGGTCGCCTTCATGATACAACGCAGCGTTCTTGGGCGTGCCTCATATGTATCCATGAGCGGCAAAGGCGATTCCGGCCTGCCGACACCGCTTCCAAAAGCGGTCTCCACCGCGGCTTTTTGTGTCGCGCTGCCATGGGCGGCACTCACCATCTTTGTCTACGTGCTGGCGCTGGCTGGCGGTTTCGTCAAGGTCTGGGGGCGGGACTGGACGCCGACGCTGTCGCATTTCGAGCGGGCTTTCTCACTGGAGTGGGGTGTCAATGGCTTGCTGTGGACCGGTGCTGCCTGGGGTTCATTCTTCACCACCATCAAGATGGCGGCCATTGCCGCGCCTATAACGGCAACCATAGGCCTGCTGGCCGCCTGGGTACTGTCCCGCCAGACATTTGCAGGTAAAACACTGCTTGAGTTCGCCCTGATGCTGACCTTCTGTGTGCCGGGCACCGTGATTGGCGTGGCCTATATCCTCACGTATAATATACCCCCTATCGAGATCACGGGTACGGGCATCATCCTCATCATCTGCTTCGTCTTCCGAAACCTGCCGGTTGGCGTGCGGTCTGGCATGGCGTCAATGAGCCAGCTCGACAAGAGCCTCGATGAGGCAGCCATTACGCTGCGCGCCTCAACCTTCCGGGCACTGACCACGGTGGTACTGCCCTTGCTCAAGCCTGCAATTGTCACGGCACTCATCTATTCATTCGTGCGCGCGATGACGACGGTTTCTGCCGTCATTTTCCTAGTCTCGGCACAGTATGAAATGGCAACCGTGTTCATCATCAACCGTGCCATCAATGGTGATTATGGCATCGCGATTGCCTATTGCACGGTGCTCATCGTCATCATGATGCTGGCCATCTGGCTTATCCAGTTTCTGGTGGGCAACAGGACACTCGGACGGCGTTCTGGTGGCGCAGTTCCACAAACCGCAGCGGCAGGAGCCTGATTATGAACCCATCCAAATCAGGGGCTGATGTCCGTCTGCAGGGCATTGGCAAACGGTATGGCAGTGTGCAGGCGGTCAAGCCGCTTGATCTTGTCATTCAGGGGGGCTCACTGGTCACGCTGCTTGGTCCCTCGGGCTGTGGCAAGACTACCTTGCTGCGCATGATTGCCGGCTTGGAGCAATCTACCGAAGGCAAGTTGTTCATTGGCGACAAGGATGTCACAACATTGTCAGCAGGCGAGCGCAATGTCTCGATGGTGTTCCAGAGCTATGCCCTTTTTCCGCACATGACCGTCCTCGACAATGTCGCCTACGGACTGGTGTCGTCCGGCTTCAAGAAAGCGGATGCGTACGCCCGTGCACAGGATGCTCTGACAACTGTTGGCCTCACCGGTTTTGGTCCCAGACTGCCCTCCGAAATGTCAGGTGGTCAGCAACAGCGTGTGGCTGTGGCCCGTGCGCTCGTGCTGGAACCCGATGTGCTGTTGTTCGATGAACCCCTGTCCAATCTTGATGCCCGCCTGCGCCGCTCGATGCGGGAGGAAATCCGGGCTTTGCAGCAACGCCTTGGTGTCACGGTTGTCTATGTCACGCATGACCAGTCGGAAGCCATGGCAGTATCAGATACGATCGTGGTGATGCGCAACGCAGGCATTGCGCAGGCTGGCAGCCCGACGGATCTTTATCGCTTTCCCAAGACTGTCTTTGTGGCCAGTTTCATGGGCGAGGCCAACACCGTGAAGGGTATGGTTGAGGCAGTCTCGGGCGATAGTGCGCGCCTGTCACTGGGCGGTCTGAAGCGCGATCTGCCCAGCAATGGGCTTGAGGCAGGCGAAGCCGATGTCGTCATACGGCCGGAAGCCATCCTTATCGGCGATGCGGGCAAAGGATTGCGTAATGAGAGCATTCCAGGCGTGATCCTGAAATCCACCTACATGGGGGCCAGCACCGAATACACCGTGAAGACGGAACTGGGTGATTTGTTCGTGATTGCGCCTGATCGTCTCAAGCGCAAGTTGGTGGGCGATACAGTGGGCGTTTCCTTCGCGGATGATGGTGTCATTCTGGTGCGCCCGTGAGTCCTGACGCCTTGAAAGCCGCCCAGCTTGATCCGGGTCGAAGTCCGGTTCCTGACTTTGATCTGGTGCTGTTTGGAGCTACCGGTGATCTTGCCGGGCGCAAACTGTTTCCAGCTTTGTTGCAGCGAGACGTTGAGGGCGTACTGCCAGAATCGGCACTCATCCACGCAGTAGGCCGCACGCCACTGGATGATGAGGGATTTCGCAACCAGCTGGCTGGCACGCTGGCTAAAACCGGCGTTGGTAAGGCGGGCATTCAGGCCTTTCTGAGCAAGGTCAGATACTACAATGTGGACTTTGATGCCCCGGGCAGCATAACGGTTCTCGCCGATGCCTTGAAGACGTCGTCGCGCGCGCGGGCCTTCTATCTATCCATAGCACCAGCCTACTATGCCCGTGTCTGCGAAATGCTGGCGCAGTCCGGTCTGGCCATTCCCGGTTCGAGAATCGTTGTCGAAAAACCCATCGGCCATGATCTGGCCTCTGCCATCTCCATCATGGATGCGGTCGGCAAGGTGTTCAATGAGAAGCAGACCTACCGGATAGATCATTATCTGGGCAAGGAAACAGTGCAGAACCTGCTGGTGCTGCGCTTTGCCAACACGTTGTTTGGCAAGCTCTGGTCAAATGCGGATATCGATCACGTGCAAATCACCGTGGCCGAGGAAGTGGGGCTGGAGTCCCGTGCCGGATATTATGAAGGGGCTGGTGCCCTGCGCGACATGGTGCAGAACCACCTTCTGCAACTCCTGTGTCTTGTGGCCATGGAGCCGCCCAACACGCTGGATTCGGATGCGATCCGCGATGAGAAAGTGCGCGTTCTCAGGGCCCTCCGCCCGATTACAGGATCAGACGTACTCACCAATACCGTGCGGGGGCTTTATCGCTCGGGCTCGGTGAATGGCGCGCCGGTCAAGGGCTATGAGGAGGAGTTGGGGCGCGACAGCAAGGTTGAGACCTTTGTGGCGCTCAAGGCCGAGATCGATACATGGCGTTGGGCAGGTGTGCCCTTTTACCTGCGCACAGGCAAGCGCATGGCGGATCGGTTCTCGGAGATTGTTATCACCTTCAAGCCGGTTCCCCATTCCATCTTTGCAGCGCTGGGGGATGATGGCGCATTGGCGCCCAATCGCCTGATCATCCGCTTGCAGCCCGATGACGGCGTCAAGTTTGTCACCATGGCGAAGATACCCGGCTCCGGGCGTTTACGCCTGCGGGAAACAGAGTTGGATCTGCGCTTTGGCACGGCGTTCAGCGGGCGCTCGCCTGATGCCTACGAGCGGTTGCTGACGGATGTTCTGCGCGGACAGCAAACCCTGTTCATGCGGCGGGACGAAGTGGAGGCTGCCTGGGCTTTCATCGATCCCATTACGCAGGGCTGGCTTCAGCGCTACGCAACCCCGCATCGTTATTCCGCTGGCCAAAGCGGTCCTTCACAGGCCATCGCCCTGATCGAGCGGGATGGGCGAAGCTGGTACGATCCCGTCGATCTTAATGGAAACGGGCACTGAGCATC
>JANMLW010000249.1:0-1583 GCA_031372765.1 Hyphomicrobiales bacterium | reverse complement strand
GATAAGAACTTCGCCGCTGACAAACTATAATATCTTACCAAATTTTTTGGCGGCCCGCGTCACCCCGTCTTTCAGCAGTTTGGCCGTGTAGGAATTCTCGGGCGGGGCCATGGCCCTTACCCGCACGGTGGCTTCCAGATCGGTGAGTGTGAAATCGCTCATGACAGACCAATAACCATAAACAGCGGCTTGCGACAGTGTGACACGCCAAATTTGTGCCAAGGAATCAACTTTCCGTCTGCCTCTTTGCAGCATTTTTGCTGCAACCTTGACAAACCGGCCATTTCATTGCTTCTGCGGTCAGCGGCACAGGCCGTTGCGGACCTCACCCATGTGTTTTGTTGCGACAAAAAAAGCGACCAAAACCACGCACGCATCGAAAGATGTGACGAAACGCTGACGTCTGCCTCGATCTCGGGAACTCCCCCGGCGGGGGACAGGTCAAGGTCCGGAACCCGCAAGGGACAGGACCGGGTTCCGGGGGAGACAGTCTGGGATTGTCCCTTCTCTACAGCAGGATCATGACAATGGGTTTCAAGATAGCCGTTGCAGGTGCCACAGGAAATGTGGGCCGCGAAATGCTCAAAATTCTGGCGGAGCGCGCCTTTCCTGTCAGCGAAGTTGTTGCACTCGCCTCGCAGCGGTCGCTGGGACAGGAAGTATCCTTCGGCGACAGGGTGCTGAAGGTGAAGGCGCTGGAGCATTATGATTTTCGCGGCACCGACATCTGCCTGATGTCAGCCGGCGGTGCCGTTTCAAAGGAATGGTCGCCCAAAATCGGCCAACAAGGCTGCATTGTCATCGATAACTCTTCAACCTGGCGCTACGATTCTGATGTTCCATTGATCGTGCCCGAAGTGAACCCCGATGCGATCATCGGCTTTACGAAGAAGAACATCATCGCCAACCCAAACTGCTCGACGGCGCAGCTGGTTGTGGCCTTGAAGCCCCTGCATGATCATTTTGACATCAAGCGTGTGGTTGTCTCGACCTATCAGTCCGTATCGGGTGCAGGCAAGGACGGCGTCGACGAGTTGATGAACCAGACACGCGCCATCTTCTCGGTCAAGGCACCGGAAACCAAGATGTTCACCAAGCGCATCGCCTTCAATGTGATTCCGCATATCGATGTTTTCATGGAAGACGGATATACCAAGGAAGAATGGAAGATGATGGCCGAGACCAAGAAGATTCTCGACCCGAAGATCAAATTGACAGCCACATGCGTTCGCGTTCCGGTGTTCGTCGGGCATTCTGAATCCGTCAACATCGAATGCGGCAAGCCAATCTCGGTCAAGGAAGCAACCGCGGTGTTGCGCTCGGCACCAGGCATTCAGGTCATCGACAAGCATGAGGACGGTGGCTACATCACACCCTATGAGGCAGCAGGCGAGGATGCGACCTACATCTCGCGTATCCGCGAGGACATTACCATCGAGAACGGCCTCAACTTCTGGTGTGTATCGGATAATCTGCGTAAGGGTGCGGCCCTGAACGCGTTGCAGATTGCTGAACTGCTGGTTAAAAGAGGCTTGCTGAAGCAGTCGAGAGCGGCGTGATATTCTTAATCCAGGATATTCATG
>JANMLW010000231.1:0-7139 GCA_031372765.1 Hyphomicrobiales bacterium | reverse complement strand
AGAGGGTGAAAGTGGCCGACGCCAGATAAACCAGTATACGCGCTATCTCACCGTGGTTCTGGCGTTATTCCAGGCATGGGGCATCGCGGTTGGATTGCAGGGTTCCGGCAGCATCGTGCGTGATCCTGGCCCGTTCTTTATTCTTTCGACGGTTGTTACCCTTACAGGTGGTTCGCTGTTCCTGTTGTGGCTGGGTGAGCATATCACCAGCCGTGGTATTTGCAACGGCACATCCCTAATTATTTTTGCAGGTATAGTGGCTTAGCTTCCCTCCGCCATATTTGGTACGCTCGAACTGGGCCGTCAGGGTGCGGTTTCAACGGCGTTGATCCTGTTTGTCATGGTAATGATTGTGGCGGTGATCGCCTTCATCGTTTTCTGTGAACGAGCCCAGCGACGATTGCTTATCAACTATCCGCGTCGTCAGGTAGGCAACAAGGTCTATGAGGGTCAGACATCATTCCTGCCGCTCAAACTCAATACAGCCGGTGTTATCCCGCCAATCTTCGCATCCTCGCTGCTCTTGCTGCCCACCACTGTGGCCAGCTTTGCAGCACAGGGGGGGCCGCCTTGGCTGCAGACCATGAACGCTTATCTCGGTCACGGCCGTCCGTTGTTCATGCTGTTTTACGGCGCCATGATCATCTTTTTCGCGTTCTTCTACACAGCCATCGTTTTCAACCCGACGGAGACGGCGGACAACTTGAAAAAGCAGGGCGGGTTCATTCCCGGCATTCGTCCCGGTGAACGAACGGCGTCGCACATAGACTATGTGCTTACACGCATAACCGCTGTTGGTGCGGCGTATTTGACCTTTGTCTGCTTGCTACCAGAGTTTCTCATCGGCTACGCTGCATTGCCGTTCTACTTCGGCGGCACCTCGATCCTGATCGTGGTGTCGGTGACAATGGACACTGTCAGTCAGGTGCAGGGCTATTTGCTTGCGCACCAATATGAAGGGCTGATCAAGAAGTCCAAATTAAGGGGGAGCAAGCGCTGATGAGACTGATCCTGCTGGGCCCGCCAGGAGCGGGGAAGGGGACACAGGCGCAAAGATTGGTTGAGAAATTCGGCATACCGCAACTGTCCACCGGGGATATGCTGCGCGCTGCCGTTTCCGCCGGAACGCCTGTGGGATTGAAAGCCAAGAGCGTGATGGAATCCGGCGGCTTGGTTTCAGATGAAATCGTTGTTGGTATTATTGCAGATCGTATCGCAGAGCCTGATGCCAAAAGCGGTTTCATTCTTGACGGGTTTCCCCGTACGGTTGCGCAGGCAGAAGCTCTTGGTAGCATGATGCAAGGCAAAGGGCTTGGTCTCGATGCCGTGATTGATCTGATCGTCGATGAAACAAAACTGGTGGACCGTATCGTCAACCGCGCTTCTGAAGCCAAGGCTGCGGGCCACCCCATACGCAAGGATGATGATCCCGAAGTGTTCAAGGCGCGCCTTGCTGCCTATCACCGGGATACGGCGGCCGTCAGACCCTATTATGTCGCCAAGGGCATGGTTCAGTCCGTAGATGGCATGCAACCGATTGATACCGTTACAATGGCCATAAACGAGATTCTGGCTACATAATCCATCATTCTATTGGGTCAATGGGGTGGGAGCAATGTTCGTCAACTCTATAGTTGACGAACGGCCATTCCTCCGCTAACGACCAGCAATCTTCCGGACATCGAGATTTATTGTGCTCTTTTAAGCCTGTGAATTTCTTGTCACCACGCATAGGCCGGACTCCACCGGCGCATGGTAAGGTTCAAAACGTCTTTTCCTCTGGAAATGACCCATATGGAGAAGAGACAGATATGGCACGTATCGCCGGTGTTAACATTCCGACCAACAAGCGGGTCGTAATCTCCCTTCGTTACATTCACGGCATTGGCCCTGTTAACGCGGTTGAAATTTGCGACAAGGTCGGGATCGACCATGCAAAGCGGGTCAACCAGCTCACCGATGCTGAAATTCTTGCCATCCGCGAAGCCATCGACAAGGACTATCTTGTCGAGGGGGATCTGCGCCGCGAAACATCCATGAACATCAAACGCCTTATGGATCTTGGCGCTTACCGTGGCCTTCGCCATCGCCGTGGCCTGCCTGTCCGTGGACAGCGTACGCACACCAATGCGCGCACCCGCAAGGGCAAGCCAAAAGCCATCGCGGGCAAGAAAAAGTAATCAATTGAAATTGTCCATGTCCGCTTGAGTGGACATGGTTTTGTTTGAAATCCCGAGCGCCTGGAATGACGGGCGCGCTTGAAGGAGAAGAGATATGGCAAAAGAAACCCAACGCGTCCGCCGCCGTGAAAGGAAGAACATTTCGTCTGGCGTTGCTCACGTCAACGCGTCGTTCAACAACACCATGGTCACCATAACCGATGCCCAGGGCAATACCATCTCGTGGTCGTCGTCCGGCATGATGGGCTTCAAGGGCTCACGCAAGTCGACACCCTATGCGGCACAGGTTGCTGCTGAAGATGCTGCCAAGAAAGCCTCCGAGCATGGTGTGCGCACCATTGAAGTGGAAGTGACTGGTCCCGGTTCTGGCCGTGAATCAGCCCTGCGTGCCTTGCAGGCATCAGGCTTCACCGTGACATCGATTCGTGACGTGACGCCAATCGCCCACAACGGCTGCCGTCCTCGCAAGCGTCGCCGCGTCTGATTTTACGAAGTTCTATTTGAGTGCGTTTTTTCACAAACTGATTCAATCGTAGGCTTCTCGGTGGTTTCCCTTTTCGGGAGCTGCCAACAAACATCAGGAATATGACCGTGATCCAGAAAAACTGGCAGGAACTGATTAAACCGCAAAAGTTGAACGTGACCAAGGGCGATGACCCCACGCGCGTTGCAACGATTGTCGCTGAACCACTTGAGCGCGGCTTTGGCCTGACATTGGGCAATGCCCTGCGTCGTGTGCTGCTGTCGTCGCTACAGGGTGCCGCCGTTTCTGCTTTGCAGATCGACGGTGTTCTGCATGAATTCTCTTCCATTCCCGGTGTTCGGGAAGATGTCACCGACATCGTTCTCAACGTCAAGGATGTGGCGATCAGAATGCAGGGCGACGGGCCAAAGCGCATGACCCTGCGCAAGTCCGGTCCAGGTGCCGTGACGGCCGGTGATATCTCCGTTGTTGGTGATGTGCAGATCCTCAATCCGGATCTCGTGTTGTGCACGCTGGACGATGGTGCTGACATCCGCATGGAAATGACCGTCAACACAGGCAAGGGCTATGTCTCATCGGACAAGAACCGCTCTGAAGATTCGCCAATCGGCATGATTCCGATCGACAGTCTCTACTCACCCGTCAAGCGCGTGTCCTACCGTGTCGAGAACACCCGATCTGGCCAGATTCTGGACTACGACAAGCTGACCCTTACCATCGAGACAGATGGTTCCATCACGCCGGATGACGCACTGGCCTATTCAGCGCGTATCCTGCAGGACCAGCTTGATGTCTTCCTGAATTTCGAAGAGCCCAAGAAAGCTGAAACCGCTCCCGCCATTCCGGAGCTGGCCTTCAATCCTGCGCTTCTCAAGAAGGTTGATGAACTGGAACTTTCAGTTCGTTCGGCAAACTGCCTGAAGAATGATAATATCGTCTATATCGGTGATTTGATCCAGAAGACCGAAGCAGAGATGTTGCGCACGCCGAACTTTGGGCGCAAATCACTGAACGAAATCAAGGAAGTGCTTGCCCAGATGGGTCTGCACCTTGGGATGGACGTTACCGGCTGGCCGCCCGAGAATATCGAGGATCTGGCCAAGCGGTTTGAAGAGCACTATTGAGCACACGCTCACAATGAGGGAGCGTCCGGCAATGTTGCCGACGCAACCCATAACAGGTCGATTGTACCGTGGCACGGCAGTCGTCAGAAGCAAGGAGTAGCCAATGCGTCACGGAAACAGGGGCCGCCGGTTTAACCGCACGGTATCTCACCGCAAAGCGATGTTCATGAACCTCTCGGGTGCTTTGATCACCCATGAACAGATTACGACAACGCTTCCCAAGGCGAAGGATCTTCGCCCTGTTGTTGAAAAACTGGTGACACTTGCCAAGCGTGGCGACTTGCATGCGCGCCGTCTGGCGATTGCAGAGTTGCGTGACGTGTCCGTTGTCAAGCGCCTGTTTGAGGTCATTGGACCCCGGTACAAGGAGCGTAACGGCGGTTATCTGCGTATCATGAAGGCGGGCTTTCGCCATGGTGACAACGCTGCTGTTGCCGTCATCGAATTTGTTGACCGTGATGTTGATGCCAAGGGTAAGGCCGATCTGGCACGTGTAGCTGCCGAGCGTGCTGACCAGCCTGCTGAATCAGCGTAATAACGGCGCCCAAGGATTTTTAAAGAGGCGGCCTTCGGGTCGCCTTTTTTTGTCTTGGTCAGTCCGGTTCATCCTGTTGAACAAAGGCATGCGCGAAACGCAGGAAATCAATGGCAGAAAGAACGGACAGCGATGTGATGCCGAGGGACAGCATAAGGGGATGCGGCACCTGATCACTCAGGAATGTTGCCATTGACCAGTCGGTAAAAGTGGGTGCGGTTATGGCCTCGCGGCTGAGGCATACGATCTCGCGGTGCCGGTTATCACCCGTGATGGTCTTGAAAAGAGCATCGAGACTGGTGGTTTCCCCTTCCAGAATTTGATAGAATCGTACCTTGTCAAACATCAGAAAACCACAAATCCCCAGCTTCGGGTTGTTGCGGCGAGCGGTGGACACGATGTCATGGAAATGTATGAGCGAACGCGCGCCCGTGACGTTCATGGCATTCAGGCTACGATAGATCAGGCGTTCGAGTGGCATTTCCGTCCCATCAGTGCATGGCAGCGGATAGAGCAGCGTGATTAGACTATCAATTGTCCATTCCAGCAATAACCACAATGTCGCTGCTCTATGAATTTGCAAGGGGAATGGGCAAATTGCCGTATCGAAGTCGTTTTTGAAGTCGTTTTGGGAGCGAGCGAAACAGCTTTTGAACAGCCAGCCGCTTTCAACAACAAGAGATCACGCTTATATGGAAAGTCGATGAAAGATGAGGAATTGATCCATGCCAAGTCATATTCGGTTGCCGGTTGGTTTTGCAGGCATTCTGCTGGCGTTGCTTCTCACCGCAGCTGATGCAGGCGCGCAGGGGTTCTTCCAGCGCCAGGTGCCTGACAGCAAGGCGCAAGTTCAGTTGTCTTTTGCTCCATTGGTTAAGAAAGCTGCTCCGGCAGTGGTCAATGTCTACGGTGCCAGACGCGAGCAGCGGGCCCGCAATCCGTTCATGGACGATCCATTCTTCCGTGAGTTTTTTGGGGGAGGCCGGCAAGGTCAGGAGCGGGTGCAGCAATCGGTTGGTTCTGGCGTCATCGTCGGTTCTGACGGCATCGTGGTGACCAATCATCATGTTATCGAGGGTATGACTGAAGTAAAGGTTGCGCTTTCGGACCGCCGCGAGTTTGACGCCGATGTCATCCTGCGCGATCCAAGGACTGATCTTGCCGTGTTGCGGCTCAAGAATGCCGCAGACGCGCAACTGGTATCTTTGGCGCTGGGAGATTCCGATATCCTCGAGGTGGGTGATATCGTGCTTGCCGTCGGCAATCCCTTCGGCGTTGGTCAAACCGTTACACAGGGCATTGTCTCGGCGCTGGCCCGCACGCAGGTCGGGATTTCAGATTATCAATTTTTCATTCAGACCGATGCAGCCATCAACCCCGGCAACTCTGGTGGTGCGCTGATTGATATGAATGGCCGTCTGATGGGAATCAACACGGCGATCTTTTCAAAGTCCGGCGGCAGTCACGGCATCGGCTTTGCCATCCCGGCCAATATGGTGAAGATCGTCATCGATAGCGCACGTGGGGGCGGTGCTACCGTGAAGCGCCCCTGGTTTGGCGCAAGACTGGACAGTGTGGATCGCGAGAAGGCCGAAGCACTGGGCCTTGACCGCCCATCTGGCGCACTGGTTGCCAGTGTTGTGGACAAGGGACCTGCGGCTGAAGCTGGCCTCAAGCGCGGTGATGTGATCGTCGCTGTCGACAATCAGGAAATTACAGATCCTGATGCCTTTGGCTTCCGCTTTGCCACGCGGGGCATCTCCGGCCAGTCTACACTCACTGTATTGCGTGCTGGCAAGCGCATGGCGCTTTCGGTCAAACTGGGGACTGCACCGGAAACGCGTCCGCGCGAGCCCATTGAGATAAAGGCACGCTCGCCACTCACCGGCCTGACAGTCGTCAACATGTCTCCCTCTGTAGCGGAAGAGCTTTCTGTGGATGCAGTGACGGAAGGCGTGGCGGTTGCCGCTGTGGAGGACGGATCGAACGCCCAGCAGGTCGGCTTCCAAAAGGGTGATATCATTTTGGGCATCAACAACGAAACCCCGAAGACCAGCCGGGATGTCGAGCGCCTGACCAAGGATCGTGCCTATCGCTGGATTATCCAGATCAGCCGGGGCGGCCAGGTGTTCACGCAACAGCTGTTTGGCCGCTGAAACATGGCCAATCTTTTTGCGGCTGCCGGTATGGAGCGTGAAGCTCCCCGGCCGCTTGCCGACAGGTTGCGGCCACGTACATTAATGGACGTTGCCGGACAGGATCACCTGACAGGACCGGATGGTGCCCTTACACGTTTGATCGATGGCGGGTCACTCGGATCAATGATGTTCTGGGGGCCGCCGGGTACAGGCAAGACGACTGTTGCCCGGCTTCTGGCCCATGAAACCGCTCTGCACTTCGAGCAGATATCCGCCATTTTTTCAGGCATTGCCGACCTGAAGAAGGTGTTCGATGGTGCCCGCGCACGCCGCATGGCGGGGCAGGGCACACTGCTCTTTGTTGATGAGATCCACCGTTTCAACCGGACCCAACAGGACAGTTTTCTGCCGGTAATGGAGGATGGCACGATTACGCTGATTGGTGCCACAACCGAAAATCCATCCTTTGCGCTCAATGCCGCGCTCTTGTCGCGGGCTCGGGTCATGACCTTCATGGCACTGGATGAAACCGCACTGATGGCTTTACTTGACCGTGCAGAGGCGGAAGAGGCCAAGCCTCTGCCACTGGATGCTGATGCGCGTCACGCTCTTTTGGGCATGGCGGATGGTGATGGGCGGGCTATCCTCACGCTGTCAGAGGAGGTCTGGCGTGCGGCG
>JANMLW010000228.1:0-28314 GCA_031372765.1 Hyphomicrobiales bacterium | reverse complement strand
GGTCCAGAAGGGCGAGCGCGAAGCGGCGATCGCCAAGAAGGAGATGGTCGAGGCCAATCTGCGCCTCGTGATCTCGATCGCCAAGAAATACACGAACCGCGGCCTGCAATTCCTTGATCTCATTCAGGAAGGCAACATCGGGCTGATGAAGGCGGTCGACAAGTTCGAATACCGCCGGGGATACAAGTTCTCGACCTATGCCACGTGGTGGATCCGCCAGGCAATCACCCGGTCGATCGCCGACCAGGCGCGGACCATCCGCATCCCCGTCCACATGATCGAGACGATCAACAAGATCGTGCGCACCTCGCGCCAGATGATGCACGAGATCGGCCGCGAGCCGACGCCGGAGGAGTTGGCCGAAAAACTCTCGATGCCCCTGGAAAAAGTCCGCAAGGTGATGAAGATCGCCAAGGAGCCGATCAGCCTCGAAACGCCGGTCGGCGACGAGGAGGATTCGCATCTGGGCGATTTCATCGAGGACAAGAACGCCATCCTCCCCATCGACGCCGCGATCCAGGCCAACCTGCGCGAGACGACAACGCGCGTGCTCGCCTCGCTGACGCCGCGCGAGGAACGGGTGCTCCGCATGCGCTTCGGCATCGGCATGAACACCGACCACACGCTGGAGGAAGTGGGCCAGCAGTTCTCGGTCACCCGCGAGCGCATCCGCCAGATCGAGGCGAAGGCGCTGCGGAAGCTGAAGCATCCAAGCAGGAGCAGGAAGTTGCGGAGCTTTCTGGATAGTTGATTTCCTATTAGTCGTGAGAAGTTCATGCAGGATAAAATTGAAAGCTTAGGCTCTAAATTAAGTCGCCTTGATAGGTCTTCTTGCGCCTCTGTTAGCTGCCGATCCTTACTTAGAAACGTACCTTTTTTAGTAAAAATTCCCAAAAATTGGACATATAGGGGAGAATTAAGAAGCCGCTCAACGCATTTATCTTCAATTTTTTATAAATTGATAAGATTGTATTGCAAAATATTCAAGATAGATAATTTTGGCGGGAATTTTGGATCAATAGATTATCTTAATTACTTTAGTACACATGAATCTACAGACTATTTAAAAACCTCTGGCGTCGATGAATTGTCGGAATTGTTCAATATTATAAATTACGACTTTTTTCGTACTGGATATTTTAGACCTGAATCATATAGAATAATTTCTAAAAGTATTAATTTAATTCCGAAAGCAAAATCACCTTCAATTATTGATATGGAAATGTGCCGTCGATTCGGGGGGATAGCTCTTCAGGATTATCCTTTGTGGGTGGACGCTGTGAGTTTTCCAAAGATGAGCACACCCGACGAATTGCTCAATTTATGGCACCAGTTCAGAGATGAACTTTTAGCTGAAAATATGGACTTTGATGTTTGGATAACTTGGTATGAAGCTATTCTGACAGGTAATCCGATGGACTATCAATCAAATATGATACGTGCTGGCATTGAAGTTGATTGGATAAAGCGCGGGCCAAGTGCATCAAATAGAGAAATTAAGCGCCGACTATTTGATGCAGGAAAATGGAATGGAAATTATGAGACTAGTCTAGAAGCGCTAATTCCGCCCGAACCAATTCCACAGTATGGAACACAACTACAGCCAACTCCGTCTGGGTTGGATATTGTTGAAAGAGAAATTCCTATTGGAGAGCGGATTGATCCGCAAATAGCTGCGCTTCATCAGAATATCTTGCGGCGTATAGGGCGACTTGATGGAGTTATTGCGCGCCTTGACAACAGCCACCGTCTATTGAGTGACGAATATCGCGATTTCGCGGCATTCGTCACCAATGAACTGCCTGATATTAGCGTTGCAACAGTCTGGTCAGTTGGCTGCGCGCTGACCGAAATAATTGATCGCTATGAAGCGAAGCGGCAATCAGCAATCTTGGCAGATCGAAACATCGAAACGCTGGAACTTCCCGACGAACAGATTTTCGGTCAGCTGGTTCAGCTAAGCCGTGATTTCTCTGCTTTCATATTAGCTTTCGAAGAAGGGCGCACGCTTCTCCAGCGCACCCGCGAGATGCGACTGGATCGGACAGCGTCACAGACACAAACAAGCAATATACTGAAGCCTATGCTTGCATCGTCGGGGCTTTTCGCTGAGCAAGCTAAGCGGCTGTTGATAGCGGTTGATCGTGCAATTGACATCGCCGACGAAAGGACAACAACGCTAGCTAGTGCATCGATTAGCCTTGCTACGAATAGTGTTATTGCCATTGGAAGGGTCGCTCATAGAAGCTGGAAGCCGGTCGTTGCTGCCAGTGTAGTTATTGGAGCGCCAATCGACATCATGCACAAACTGGCCGGTGATCCGAATTGGGAGGTAACCCGCGCCGCAATGCAATATCTGACGCAGAATGCAAATGCGCTTTATGCCTTCGCCAATCATGATCCTGTTATGCGGCGCTGGCTGGAATGGACGATTGAACAAGTCAATATCGCCATTGAGGCTGAAGCTAAGACTTCTTGGCCAGATGGACTTGAACTGCAAAAAAAGCTGCGCGACGAGTGGGAAAGATGAACATGCAGATGGAGTCGAGGAGGCAATCACCTCTTTCCTTCTCCCGCAAGGGGAGAGGGAAAGAGCGCATGGACCACGCACTCCCTATTGTATCTGACCCTGTTCAAACTCCCCTGACTGCCCTACATTTTGCCAAGCCATCAAACCGGGAGAACACCATGCGCAGACTTGCCCAAGCCACCGTCCTTGCCGCGCTCACCCTCGCCGTAACCCCCGCCTTTTCCGCCGAGTTCCGCGTGATGACGACGGGTGCCCCCAAGCATGTGGTTGATGCCGTCGCGGCAAAGTTTGCCAGCGAAACCGGCCACAAGGCCGTGTTCATTCAGGATACGGCGGGCGGCGTGCGCAAGCGCATCACCGAGGGCGAGGTTGTCGAGATTGTTGTGGCCACACCCGATGTGCTGAACGCGCTGGCGGCTGCGGGCAAGGTGGTTGGGGCTTCGCGCGTTGATTTTGCCACCACCGGCGTTGGCATCGGAATTAAGGAAGGCCTGCCGAAACCTGATATCTCCACGGTTGATGCCATCAAAAAACTCGTGGCGGATGCGCCTTCCATTGCCTTGCCTGACCCCAAGGCGGGCGGCACAAGTGCTGTCTATATCGAAGGTATGTTCAAGAAGCTGGGCGTTGCCGATGTCGTCAATGCCAAGGCCAAGCTCAAGGCCGGGGGTTATGCGGCTGATCTGGTTGCCAGCGGCGATGCTGTCATCGTGTTTCACCAGATGAGCGAGATCAAGCCTGTCAAGGGCGTGACGCTGATCGGCCCGCTGCCTGCTGAAATCCAGTTGGTCACGACCTACTCCGCAGCGCTTTCAACCGGGCCTGTCTCGGATGCCGCCAAGGCCTTCATGGCCGCTGTCGCAGGTCCTGCCGGGCGCGAAGCGACGGAAAAGGCGGGCATGGATCCTGTCAAGTGATGGTTTACAAAACGGTATCCGCTGCCGTTGCGTCCATCAATCCAACTCTCAACCACCACTGACCATATCTCTTGCATCTATCTCCATGAACGTATAAAGATATCTTTATATGCAACGGAGATTGGCGATGCGCCAGACCAAAATCAGTTTCCGCGATACACTCGCCGCCCTTGAGGCGCTGGGCGAGCCGACACGTCTCAGGCTTGCTTCCCTGTTGGGAGAGGCCGAACTGACCGTGACTGAACTCACAACCATTCTGGGGCAGTCGCAGCCGCGTGTTTCGCGCCATCTCAAACTGATGGTGGACGCCGGTTTGGTGGAGCGTCACCGCGAGGGGGCCTGGGCTTTCTTCCGTATGCAGGATGGTGCAGCCTCGCGCGTTGTGCGTGATGTGCTGGCCAATCTTGATTCACAGGATCAGACCCTGACGGCGGACCGTGCCCGTCTGATCGAGGTGCGGGCCGAGCGCGCGCGCGTTGCGGCCAGCTATTTTGCCCGCCATGCAGGGGACTGGGACCACCTGCGCACATTGCACGTCTCTGAAGCAGCGGTTGAGCAGGCGCTGATCAAGGCGATTGGCGATGGTCCGTTTCGTGCGGCACTTGACCTTGGCACTGGCACGGGCCGCATGCTGGAACTGTTGGCGGTACGCTCCACCCGCGCTATCGGCGTGGACACAAGCCCGGCCATGCTCTCGGTTGCGCGCGCCAATCTGGAGCGCTCCGGCCTGAAGAATGCCCATGTGCGCCAAGGCGATATCTACGCCCTGCCGGTAGAGCGTGATGGTTATGATGTTGTCGTCATCCACCAGGTTCTGCATTATCTTGATGACCCCGCCCGCGCCATCCGCGAGGCGACACGCACCTTGCGCCCCGGTGGCCGCCTGTTCGTGGTGGATTTTGCCCCGCATGATCTGGAATTTTTGCGCACGGAGCACGCCCATCGCCGTCTCGGCTTTTCCTCGCAGGAAATCTGCGAAGTGCTGACGGAGGCGGGTCTCGACGAGGCCCGCAGCCATACCGTCCGTTCCGAGCGCGACACCAAGCTCACCGTGACCATCTGGCAGGCGCGTGATCCGCGTGTGCTGGACGACACCAACCTTCTGTCAATTCCTGTCATGAGAGAGGTGGCCTGACATGGTTCTCACCCCGTTTCGCAAAAGCCGCGGCGCTTCCACGCGCAACACGTTGAAAGTCTCGTTCGAGTTCTTTCCGCCAAAGTCCGAGGATATGGAAAGGGCGCTGTGGGAATCGGTCGAACGTCTGGCTCCGCTGAACCCATCCTTCGTTTCGGTCACCTATGGCGCGGGTGGTTCCACCCGTGAGCGCACCCACAACACAGTCGCCAAGATCGTCAAGGAAACCGCGCTGAAGCCCGCAGCCCACCTCACCTGCGTTGCCGCCACGCGTCCTGAGATCGACGAGGTCATCCGCGACTACTGGAACGCGGGTGTGCGCCATATCGTGGCGTTGCGTGGTGATCCGCAGACGGGTGCCGGCACCAGCTATGTCCCGCATCCCGGCGGCTATGCCTACACACCTGACTTGATCGAGGGCATCCGCAAGATCGGTGATTTTGAAGTGTCGGTTTCGGCGTATCCCGAGGGCCATCCCGAAAGCCCCAATCTGGATGCCGATATCGAGATTTTGAAGCGCAAGGTCGATGCGGGTGCGACACGTGCCATCACGCAGTTCTTCTTCGAGAATGACTTCTATTTTCGGTATCTCGACAAGGTGCATGCTGCGGGCATCAGCATTCCCATCGTGCCTGGCATCATTCCGGTGATGAACTTCAAGCAGGCGGCAAATTTCGCCCAGCGTTGCGGCACGCATGTGCCGCAATGGCTGGCGGATCGTTTCCATGGGCTGGATGATGATGCTGGCACCCGCAAGCTGATTTCAGCCGCAATCGCCGCCGAGCAGGTGCTTGATCTGGTTGACCGCGGCGTCACTGATCTGCACTTCTACACCATGAACAAGGCTGATCTCGTTTACGCCATATGCCATCTGGTGGGTGTCAAGGGCGAGCAGCGCGCAAAGGCTGTAGCAGCCTGATTTAATTCAACCTTCTCTCGCAATGTGAGAGGCAGGAGACCAAGACGATGTCCTTGAAAAAAGCCGATGGTGCCGAAGTTCTGGCCGCTCTCAAGCAGGCCGCTTGCGAGCGCATCCTTATCCTTGACGGTGCCATGGGAACGGAAATTCAGGACCGCAAGTTCTCGGAGGCTGATTTTCGCGCCGAGCGTTTTGCAGGCTGGAATCATGATGTCAAAGGCAATAATGACCTGTTGATCCTCACCCAACCGGATGCCATTCGCGCTATCCACCTCGACTATTTTCTGGCGGGTGCTGACATCGTGGAGACGAACACCTTCTCCTCGACCACCATAGCGCAGGCCGACTATCACATGGAAGCGCTTGCCTATGAACTGAACGTGGAGGGCGCACGACTTGCCCGTGAAGCTGCCGTGGACGCTGAGAAGCGCGATGGCCGCCGTCGTTTCGTGGCAGGTGCTATCGGGCCAACCAACCGTACGCTCTCAATTTCACCCGATGTGAACAATCCCGGTTATCGCGCCGTCAGTTTCGATGAGGTGCGGATTTCCTATAACGAGCAAGCGCGTGGGCTGATCAATGGCGGGGCGGAACTCATCCTGATAGAAACGATCTTTGATACGCTCAATGCCAAGGCTGCCATTGTGGCCGTATTGGAGGCCTACGAGAGCGAGGGCGTTGATCTGCCAATGATGATTTCCGGCACGATCACCGATCTTTCAGGCCGCACGCTGTCGGGCCAGACACCGTCGGCCTTCTGGCATTCCATCCGCCACGCCAACCCCTTCACAATCGGGCTCAACTGTGCGTTGGGTGCGCGGGAAATGCGGGCGCATCTCGCCGAGCTTTCGCGGGCCGCGGACACCTTCATCTGCGCTTATCCCAATGCCGGACTACCCAATGAATTCGGCATGTATGACGAAAGCCCGGAGTATATGGCCTCGCTGGTGGGTGAGTTTGCCGACAGTGGATTGGTCAACATTGTTGGAGGCTGCTGTGGCTCGACGCCTGCCCATATTCGCGCCATTGCGGATGTGATGAAAGGCAAGAAGCCACGCCCGATTCCCGAGGTGCCACAGCTTATGAAGCTGTCGGGACTGGAGCCCTTCACGCTCAGCGAGAATATCCGCTTCGTCAACGTCGGTGAGCGCACCAACGTCACAGGATCGGCAAAGTTCCGCAAACTGATCAAGGACGACAAGTATGATGCGGCGCTGGATGTGGCGCGGGATCAGGTGCAGAACGGCGCGCAGGTCATCGACATCAACATGGACGAAGGCCTGCTTGACGCCGAAAAGGCGATGACGACCTTTCTCAATCTCATTGCAGCGGAGCCTGATATCGCCCGCGTTCCGGTAATGGTGGACTCGTCCAAGTTTCATGTCATCGAGGCAGGCCTGAAATGCGTACAGGGCAAAGCCATCGTCAACTCCATCTCGATGAAGGAAGGCGTTGAAAAGTTCATCAAGGAAGCCAGAACTGTCCGTCGCTATGGTGCTGCTGTCGTGGTCATGGCCTTTGACGAACTGGGGCAGGCCGACACTTTCAAGCGCAAGAGCGAAATCTGCGCACGCGCCTACAAGATCCTGACCGAAGAAGTCGGCTTCCCGCCCGAAGACATCATTTTCGATCCCAATGTCTTTGCGGTTGCCACAGGCATCGAAGAGCATGACAACTACGGCGTTGATTTCATTGACGCAGTAAAGTTCATCAAGATCAACCTTCCGCATGCCCATATCTCAGGCGGTATATCCAACCTGTCATTCTCATTCCGGGGCAATGAGCCGGTGCGCGAGGCGATGCATTCGGTGTTCCTCTACCACGCCATCAGCCTTGGTATGGATATGGGAATCGTCAACGCTGGACAGCTTGCCGTCTACGAGAACCTTGATCCGGAATTGCGCGAGCTTTGCGAGGATGTGGTGCTGAACCGCCGCAAGGACTCGACCGAACGCCTGCTGGATGCCGCACCGCGTTTTGCCGCTCACGGCAAGCAGGGCGAGGCGAAGAATGATAATATAGAGTGGCGCACCTGGCCTGTTGAAAAGCGGCTTGAGCATGCGCTGGTCAACGGTATCACCGAGTACATCATTGTGGACACGGAGGAAGCTCGGCTTGGCGTTACCCGTCCGCTGCATGTCATCGAAGGTCCACTGATGTCCGGAATGAACGTGGTGGGAGATCTGTTTGGCGCCGGCAAGATGTTCCTGCCACAGGTGGTCAAGTCTGTCCGCGTCATGAAGCAATCCGTGGCGCATCTCGAACCCTTCATGGCAAAGGAGCGTGAAGAAACAGGGATGGCAGACAAGCCAGCGGCGGGCAAGATCCTTATGGCCACCGTCAAGGGTGACGTGCATGACATCGGCAAGAACATCGTTGGCGTCGTGCTCCAGTGCAACAACTACGAGGTTATCGATCTGGGCGTCATGGTCCCCGCAGCCCGCATTCTGGATGAAGCCAGGAAGCACAATGTCGATATCATCGGACTGTCCGGCCTGATCACGCCTTCCCTTGACGAAATGGTGACTGTCGCCTCCGAGATGGAGCGCGAAGGCATGAGCATTCCACTGCTGATCGGTGGGGCCACCACATCCCGTGTCCACACCGCCGTGAAGATTGATCCCAACTACGTCAAGGGCCAGACAGTCTACGTCACCGACGCCTCACGCGCCGTTGGCGTTGTCTCGGCACTGCTCAGTGAAGAGAACCGCGGTAACTACATCGCCAATGTGAAGGCCGAGTACATCAAGGTGGCCGATGCCCACGCCCGCTCGGAGCGGGACAAGCAACGGTTGCCGCTGGCGAAAGCCCGCGCCAATCCTTTCCGGATTGACTGGACGGATTACAGTATCAAAAAGCCCAGCTTTACGGGCACGCGCACCATCTCTACACAGAGCCTTGAAGAATTGGTGCCCTATATCGACTGGACACCTTTTTTCCAGACATGGGAGTTGAAGGGTCGCTTTCCGGCTATTCTTGAGGATGCAAAACAGGGCGAAGCGGCACGCGGCCTCTATGATGATGCCAAGAAGATGCTCAAGCGCATAGTCGATGAACGTTGGTATCAGGCCAAGGCTGTTGTCGGCTTTTGGCCAGCCAACACGGTTGGTGATGATATCGTGCTCTACACTGGCGAGAGCCGTACAGAACAGCTCGCCACATTCCATACGCTTCGCCAGCAACTGTCCAAGCGGGATGGCCGCTCCAACACAGCCCTGAGCGATTTTGTAGCCCCGCGCGCCAGTGGAGTGTACGACTATATCGGTGGCTTCGTGGTGACATCCGGCATAGGTGAGGACGAAATTTCCAAGAAGTTCGAGGGCAGGAATGACGACTATTCCTCGATCATGGCAAAGGCGCTGGCGGACCGGTTGGCAGAGGCCTTCGCCGAGTTCATGCATGCCCGTGTACGGCGCGAATTATGGGGTTACGCTTCTGAAGAGAGTACATCGCCCGAGCAGCTTATCATGGAAGAATACCACGGCATTCGCCCGGCTCCAGGTTATCCCGCACAGCCGGATCATACCGAGAAAGCCACGCTCTGGCGCTTGCTGCAACCAGACAAGAAGATTGGCGTTACACTGACCGAGAGCTTTGCCATGTGGCCCGGCTCCTCCGTCTCCGGCCTCTACATCGGCCATCCTGATGCGCATTACTTCGGCGTAGCGAAGGTCGAGCGGGATCAGGTTGAGGACTATGCCCAACGAAAAGGTATGGACCTTGTCGAGGTCGAGCGCTGGCTTGCCCCGATCCTCAACTATGAACCTGCGGAGTATCGCCAGCAGGCAGCGGAATAATCTGCTCACGCACTAGGGCGTGTCGATCAATGGCCTTGACAGCCATGCCTTGCCTCTCCTAGCTTGAAGTCAATTGGTCAGACCAATTGACCGAACGATTACATCACGCCAACCGTGATGCGGGGAAACGTCAGCGGGAGCGAGGGCCACGTCCTTCGGAGAATAATGCCAATCGAGGCTATCGAGCCGCGCAGGCTCTATCGACAGGTGGCTGAACAGCTAAGGTCGCTGATGGACAGTGGTGAGTTTGCCGTTGGGTCGCGGCTGCCTGCCGAACGGGACCTCGCCAACCAGCTTGGCGTATCCAGACCTACGGTGCGTGAAGCCCTGATAGCCCTTGAGGTGGATGGGCGTGTGCGCATCCGGGTCGGCTCAGGCATTTACGTTCTTCCCAGGCCAGTTGAAGCCCAACCGCTTTCTGCAACGCCCATCGCTGGACCATTCGAAATTATTGCAGCCAGAGCCTTGTTTGAAGGCGCAATTGCCCATCAGGTTGGCAGCATCGCGACAGTCACTGACATCGACAATCTGGACATGATTCTGGACGGAATGCGCAGGATACGGCATCCCGATCCGCAGAGCGTCGCCGCTGACCGCGCATTCCATGTGGCGCTTGCGGATATTTTGGGTAACGACGCCGTAACGAAGGTTGTGGGAGACCTTTTCGACCAACGCATCAACCCGTACTTTGCCAGGCTTGCCCGCCATTTCGAGGATGCCGGAAGCTGGACTGCGGCACTCGACGAACATCAGATCATCCGTAATTGTCTGGCAAAAAATGATGCAGAAGGAGCCCGCGCATCCATGCAGTCGCATCTGCAGAAATCGCAGATCCGCTTTTCTAGGACTTTTGGTGAGGCCCCTGCGGCAGCGCTGAAGAGAACGGAAGCAAGGCCGGTGACAAAGCCCCGCGTCCGTGTCACCGTTACACGGTTAGAACACAAAAAGACTGTCGCAAATCAAGCACCATCAACCCGGAGGAAGCAACCATGATGAGACGGACATTCACCGCGCTTGCGGCTATCGCAGGCCTGAGCATGCTGGCAATGCCAGCCGTGGCACAGACCAAACTGAAATGGGGCCATGTCTACGAGACATCCGAGCCCTTCCACACTGAAGCTGTCTGGGCCGCTGGCGAGTTTGCCAAGCGCACCAATGGCAAATACCAGATCGAGGTCTTTCCAGCCTCGCAACTGGGCAAGGAAACCGACATAAACCAGGGCCTTTCGCTGGGTGCGGTTGATATCATCATGTCCGGCTCCAGCTTTGCGGCACGCACACACGCGCCACTGGGCGTTACCTATTATCCCTTCACTTTCCGCGATGCCGACCACCTGCTCGCCTACACCAAGAGCGACATCTTCAAGGAACTGACCAAGGGTTATGAGGACAAAACCGGCCACAAGATCACGGCCGTGACCTATTACGGCATCCGCCATACATCGTCGAACCGGCCATTCAAGACGTGCGCTGAAATGAAGGGCCTGAAAATCCGCGTGCCGGATGTTCCTGCCTATCTCGCGATGCCACGGTCCTGCGGTGCAAACACGACACCAATAGCCTTTGCCGAGGTCTATCTTGCACTCCAGAATGGCACGGTGGAAGCGCAGGAAAATCCACTGACAACCATCGAAGCGAAAAAGTTCTACGAGGTGCAAAAACACATCGTGCTGACGGGTCATATTGTCGACCATCTCAACACCGTGGTTGCCAAGGGCCTGTGGGAAAAGCTGTCAGCTGCCGAAAAGCAGATTTTGACGGATGTGACGCAGGAAGCTGCTGCCCGCGCCACCAACAAGATCAAGGCTGATGAATCCAAGCTCGTCCAATTCTTCAAGGACAAGGGCGTGACAGTGACCGAGATCAACAAGGCGGAATATCTGGAAGCCGTCGGCAAGGGCGTCACCTTCGAGCAGTTCGGCTACCGCAAGGCTGACTGGGATAGGATTCAGGCTGTGAAGTAATCGAACTGAAACCTTCCCGGGATCGTCCCTCTCCAGATGATGGCAGAGGGACGATTCTGAAATGAACGATTGCCTTCTGTGAGCCCTGCTATGTCGTCAACGCCTGAAATTCATACGCCCATCACCACCGAAGAAATTGCCAAGACCTTTGACGAGGTGGCGGTGCCTGATGATATCTCGGGCTTTGGCGTGGAAGACTGGGTGACGCTAGGCATTTTCTGGGTCATGTGCGGCTGCGTTTTCCTGCAGTTTTTCACGCGTTACGTTCTCAACAACAGCTTTGCCTGGACAGAGGAGATTGCGATCTATTGTCTGGTCGCGGTGGTCTTTCTGGGCTCATCGATGTGCGTGCGCCTGTCCCGCCACATCCATGTCGATTTTCTCTATCGCTATCTGTCCCCCTTGGCCGCCCGGATCATGGCAACCGGAGTTGATATCGTCCGCACCGTCCTTTTCGTCTATCTCGCTGTGCTTGTCTGGCGTTATGCCGCCATTATCCACGATGAGCGCATGACAACCATCGATTTTCCCAAAATGCCGTTTTTCATGATGGTTTTTGCCGCCTTCATTCTCATGGCCATCCGTTCGCTCATCGTTATGATCGGCAATATCCGGCGGGGGTATTCCATTCTTGAACGCCCCGGCGCCTTTGATGCGCCCTCGCTCGACCCCGTGAAAGAGTCCTGATCCATGCTTGTCCTGTTGGGTGGTTTTCTGCTGCTTATGATTCTGGGCGTGCCTGTGGCTGTTTCCATGGTCACAGCTTCGCTGGCTTATCTTGCGGTGCATGGTGGCGCGCCCGATGTCATCGTTGCGCAGCGCATGATTGCTGGCGTCGAGAGCTTTCCGCTGTTGGCCGTGCCGTTTTTCATTCTAGCCGGCAACCTGATGAACATCGCGGGTGTTACCGGCCGAATCTATGCCTTTGCGGTTGATCTCGTGGGCTGGATGCGTGGCGGTCTGGCACAGGTCAACATCATTGGTTCAGTGATCTTCTCCGGCATGTCTGGCACAGCCATTGCAGATGCTGCTGGCATTGGCACCATCGAGATCAAGGCGATGAGAGATCATGGTTATCCCATCGAGGTTGCTGTGGGCGTAACGGCGGCTTCAGCCACGCTAGGTCCCATCATCCCGCCGTCCTTGCCCTTCGTCATCTATGGCATGATGGCCAATGTCTCCATCGGCTCGTTGTTTCTGGGTGGTGTCATTCCCGGCGTGCTGATGACCCTTTTCATGATGATCACCGTCGCCGTCTTCGCGCGTATCAAGGGCTGGGGTTCAGATGCCGCTTTTGAATGGCGCAAGATTGCCGCTGCCATGCTTGAAGTGATCGTGGTGCTATCGTTCCCGGTTGCCGTTTTTGTGCTGGAAAAGCTCGGTGTATCGCAAAACGCTGCGATCTTCCTGTCACTTGGCGTAGTTCTACTGCTGGATTATCTGTTCAAGTTCTCGGCAGTCATGGCGCTGATGACGCCGGTTATCCTGATTGGCGGCATGACGCTGGGCTGGTTTACGCCAACAGAAGCTGCTGTTGCAGCCGTCATGTGGTCGCTGTTTCTGGGCCTGGTCCGCTACCGCTCAATGACCATGAAGTCGCTGGCCAAGGCGACGTTCGACACCATCGAAACCACGGCCTCCGTGCTGTTCATTGTCACGGCAGCCTCGATCTTTGCGTGGTTGCTGACGGTCAGTCAGGCGGCCAATGCCCTGTCCACGCTGATCTTTTCGATCACCGACGACAAGCATGTCTTTCTGGTGCTGGTGAATCTGCTGATGCTGTTTGTTGGCTGTTTTCTTGATACGATTGCCGCCATCACCATTCTGGTGCCGATTCTGCTGCCCATCGTGCTAAAGCTGGGCATTGATCCCATTCACTTCGGCCTGATCATGACGCTGAACCTGATGATTGGTCTGCTACACCCGCCCTTGGGCATGGTGCTGTTTGTGTTGTCGCGCGTTGCCAATCTCTCGGTTGAGCGCACCACCATGGCGATCCTGCCTTGGCTGATCCCCTTGTTTGCCGCATTGATCGCCATAACCTTCATTCCGGAAATCACGCTCTGGTTGCCCAGAACCATGGGGCTTGCCCGATGAACACGGTTGCCTTTGCCGCCACGCTCTTTGGACCAGAAGATTTGCGTGTCATTGAGCACCCCCTCGGCCCTCTGGCCCGTGGCATGGTACGGATTGCTTTTGGGGCCGGGGGCATCTGTGGCTCAGACATGCATTACTTTCGCCATGCCCGCACCGGTGATTTTGTGGTCACCTCTCCCCTCGTGCTTGGCCACGAGATCTCTGGCACTGTGACAGAGATCAACGCCAATGCGCCTGATCTGAAAATCGGCAACAGGGTGGCGGTCAACCCCTCGCGCTGGTGCGGTACCTGCCAGCATTGCAGAGCCAATAGACCCAATCTCTGCGAGAATATCTATTTCATGGGTTCAGCCTCGAAGACTCCCCATATGCAGGGCGGTTTTGTATCGGTTTTTGATGCCATTCCAGCCCAATGCGTGAAGGTGCCGGACCATGTGCCCTTCCAGGCCGCTGCCCTGGCAGAGCCGCTGGCCGTCTGCCTGCATGCAGTGGCGCGGGCGGGCGACATCCGGGGGTTGAACGGCCTTGTACTGGGTGCCGGGCCCATCGGCCTGCTGACCATGCTGGCTGCCAAACGGGCTGGCCTTGCAACGATGGTAGTGGCGGATATCGCCGATGCACCTCTTGCCTTTGCAACGCGTCTGGGTGCTGAGGAAGCGATCAATACGGCAGCCGATCCTGATACTCTGTTGGACGCCGCACAACGCACTCCGTTTGATGTCGTGTTTGAGGCATCAGGCACGGCAGCTGGCCTCTCGGCCGCCATCATGGCAGCACGGCGGGGCGGCGTGGTCGTGCAGATTGGCAATCTTCCCGGTGGAGCGATTCCGGTTCCTGCCAATGCCATCATGGCGAAGGAACTGACGCTTCTGGGTACATTCCGCTTTGGCAACGAATTCGCGACGGCGGTCGAGCTGATTGCCTCTGGTGCCATTGATGTGACGCAGATCATCAGTGCGGAACGCCCTTTGTCGGCTGCGCCTGACGCCCTGCGCCTCGCGCTGGACCGTTCAAAAAGCATGAAAGTCATGCTTGCTGCCGCATAGCAGTCAGGTGCAACTCCAACAGGCGTGGTGGGGTACGCAGTCCAGTCCGAGCCATTCGGCAGAAACAAGATGACAATTGTGCTTGAAATCTTGCAGCTCACGGGTGCTGAAGCTCACCCGCACCCAAACGATCATGGCGGGTGCCAGCCATCGCGATTTTCGCTATCGTCCAGAAGCGGCAAAGCTGAGTAGACTACCCGGGATGCAGGATATCCGTTTATGAGCATTGTTCTGGCCTGCGATCTTGGCGGCACGCATTTCCGCGCTGCCTTGATCGACGCTGATGGCGCAATGATTGCGGAACACAGGGCTGCTTGTCCCGTTTCGCAAGGGCTAAACGGCTTCTCGGAAATTGATCCTCAGGACTGGTGGAACTGCCTGACAGATGCGGCAGAGGCGTTATACCATACAGATTCAGAGCTTTTTCGGCAGGTAGACGGGATTGCAATATGTGGTGTCACCCGCACACAGGTCCTGATGGGACAAAATGGAACTGTTCTGCGCCCGGCGATCACATGGAAGGACACACGGGCGGAAGAGGAAATCGTGCGTTTGAAAGCGCTGATGCCTGCAAATCATCCGGAAACGGCAGATGTGAATGTCTTCCATCCCCTGGCAAGGCTATATTGGCTTAAAAGGCATGAACCCGCGCTTTTTGAGCAATTGCCAGTGCTCCTGGACCCCAAGGACTATCTGAATTTTTGCCTTACCGGACGCCGTGCCAGTGACCCTGTTTCGATGGCGCGACTTGCAGCGGCAGCCAAACCCGATCAGGCTGGACAAGGCCTGCTCACGGCAGCGGGTGTGCCAGAAACGCTCCTGCCCGCGCTTCTTGAGCCGAGCGCAAAGATGGGTGTTGTGCAGGCCCATCTTGAGGGCGCACTGGGCCAACTGGCGGGTTGCCCGGTGTTCTGTTGCGCCAACGACACGTGGACTGCCGTCGTCGGCCTTGGGGCTATGCAAGCGGGCATGGCTTACAACATATCGGGTACGACTGAGGTGTTTGGCGTCATAAGCAGCCAGCCTGCATTGGCGGAAGGCTTGCTGAGTGTCGATTGGTGCGGCCTTCACCAGCTTGGTGGACCGGGCCAGAATGGCGCTGACACCGCATCATGGCTGGCAACCGTGTTGGGCAAGTCTGGCGATAGCGTATCTGTCAATGCAATGCTGACTGAATTATTGGAGAAACCGCGAGACCCTCAACCGCTTCTTTTCCTTCCCTATCTTCAGGGTGAACGTACACCGTACTGGGACCCCAGACTGCGGGGAGGCTTCATCGGCCTGAACCGGGATCACGCAGCAACGGACCTTGCCTGGGCCGTGCTTGAGGGCGTGGCTTTCCTCAACAAGGTCGTACTCGAGAAAGCGGAAAATGCCTTGAAAATCCAGGTCAGCGAGGTCCGTTTTGGGGGCGGAGCCTCTGGCAGCGCCGTTTGGCGGCAGCTCAAGGCCGATATCTGCGAACGGCCTGTATTGGCTGGAGCAGCATCTGAGCCTGGTATTCTGGGAGCGGCCGCAGTGGCCTTCACGGGTCTTGGCGTTTATCCTGATCTTGTCTCGGCACAGCGCAAGCTGGTAAGGATCAGCCATCATCACAGGCCTAATGCGCGTCGCGCGGGGGTTTATCGTCAACTTTTTGATCTTTTCAAGCTGTGCAGCGCAACCCTGGCTCCAACATCTAGGGCATTGGCGGATATGAGTGGCGAATGGCAACGTGTCACAAGATAAACCGTCATTCTTATATCGCTTGCCAACCTTATATCGCTTGCCATGCACATGACCGCCGCTAATCTGTGCAGATGGGAATTTTGGGGCATTGCGTGGTACTAGAGACGGCTATGTCGTGCAGGCAGTTTGGATGCAGGCTTTTTGCATGAAGTCATTCATTGAACGCTACGGCACCGCGGTTGCCGGTCTTGCCCTCATCCTGTTCTTCGTGATCTTTGCGCCGAATTTTGCAACCCCTGCCAATCTGCTGAATGTGCTTAAGGATACGAGCTTTCTGGCAATCATGGCGCTCGGATTCGCCTTGGCACTGACCATTGCAGAGCTTGATCTTTCCATTGCCGAGGTGGCCAGTCTTGGTGCTGTGGTGGCGGGCTGGATGATCCACAAACAATTTGACCCTTTGCTGGCGGTTGTTGCCGCACTGGCTGTTACCGCCAGTCTGGGCGGCTTCAATGGTTTTTGCGTCACGAAGCTGCGCGTGCCATCCCTAATCGCTACTCTAGGCACCGCAGCCATTGCCCGTGGGCTGGCTTTCATGCTGACACAGGGCGTGGCCTTTGTGGGACGCTGGCCAACGAACTTCACGGGGTTGGCACGCGGTACCAGTTTTGGCATTCCTCATCTTGTGATGTGGATGGCAGTGGCCACGGCCTTTGCCTATGTGCTGGTAAAATGGACCCGCACCGGAGCCCATATGACAGCCACCGGCGAGTCTGATGAAGCGGCGCGTCTGTCTGGCATCGCTACGGCGCGGATGAAGCGCATCGGCCTGTTTCTCTCTGGCCTGTTTGCCGGTATCACCGCTGTGCTGCTGGCGGCCAATCTCTCCTCCGCATCGCCGAACATGGCAGGAGATTATTTTCTTTACGCCATCGCGGCAGTGTTGCTGGGAATGACCATGTTCGAGCCGGGCAAGCCCAATATCCCAGGTACGGTCTTTGCAGCACTTGTGCTGAAAGTGCTTGGTAACGGGCTGGTGTTGCTGGGCGCACACTACTACGTTCAGGATATCGTTCTGGGGGTCATCATCATCGGCTCGGTTGCCTTCTCCGCGAGCGTACTCAAGAAGGCGGCATTTAAGGTCTGACACACAAACCGCTGGCGCAAAGCCGGCTCAAAGGGAGGATACATCATGGTCACTTTTAAAAAGCGGATGCTCGCGGCCACTGCCATTGCACTGGGCCTGCTTGCGGCTTCCACCGCACAGGCCTTCGAAGTGGGTGTCATAGGCTTTCAGTTCTCGGCAGAAACACATGCCCGCGTGGCCAATGCAGCAGCCGCAGCCGCCAAGGCCAAGGGATGGAGCGTAACCGTGCTGAACTCGGAAGGCGCGCTTCCCAAGCATGCCGAACAGTTTGATGCGTTGATCGCCAAGAAGGTGGATGCCATCATCGTTGCCATGGGCAAGCCTATCGAGGCAGATGCCCAGTTCAAGGCTGCCAAGGACAAGGGCATTCCCGTAATCACCGTGCAATCCGGATCCAGCCCGCATGCCCTGTTTGATATCCAGTCCAACGAATACAAGGTGGGGGCAGAAGCCGCTCTCTATCTGTTTGGCCAGATGGGCTATCAGGGTAACATGGTTTCCGCCCGGTTTGACCTCAACGCCGCCTCGCGTATCCGGGGCAAGATCCTCGAACAGGTGCTGTCGGAAAATCAGGCCGTGAAGGAATTGGGCAAGTTCTCCATGGCGCGCACCCAGAGCTGGCGCGATGACGTGCGGGCAGGCATGCAGGCGCTGCTGTTGCAGAACCAGGGGAAGATCAACGGCATCTGGGCTTCGTTCGATGGGCAGGCCTACATCATTGATGATCTGCTGAAGGCCCAGGGCGTGAAGAAGGGCCAGATTCCATTGGTCTCGATTGATGGCGGTCCGGAAAGCTACCGCCGTATTGCTGATCCGGATTCGACTTTTCTGGCCACTGTTACCATTCCCTTTGAGGAAATGGGCGTGATGGCAATAGACGCCATAGACAGCATAGTGGTGAAGAAGCAGCCGAAATCCTCCATTACCTCAGGCCCCTATCTTTTCACTGACGCGGTTCTGGTGGACAAGAACAATGTCCAGAAATATCTGAAGTGAGCGTAATGCCAACACCGGGGATGGCGCATGGTCACTGATGCCAGTGAAGCGCCCATCCTTTCACTCCGGGGCATTGGCAAAAGCTATGGCCCTGTGGTGGCCGTGCGTGGGATTGATCTTGATATCCGCCGCGGTGAGGTGCTGGCTGTCTGCGGTGACAATGGCGCTGGAAAATCAAGCCTGATCAAGGTGATCTCTGGCGCGGAGGAGCCGACCGAAGGCGAGATGCGCCTGCGTGGTGAGACAGTACGATTCCGTTCTCCGCAGGATGCGCTGGCCAAGGGTGTGGCCACAATCTACCAGGACCTTGCCCTTGCGCCCCGCTTGTCCATTGCCCAGAACATCTTCATGGGGGCTGAGTTGACACGCCCATTCCTGTTGCCGTTCCTCCGCGTTCTGGACAAGAAGCGTATGGCAGATGAATCACGCACCTACCTGGCGCGGTTGTCACAATCAATCGAGGACATGGCCCGGCCTGTCGAGCGATTATCAGGTGGACAGCGTCAGGCCGTGGCCATCTCGCGGGCACTGCGCTGGAAGGCCGATATCATCATTATGGATGAGCCGACTGCAGCCCTGGGTGTCAAGGAAACTGCGCAGGTGTTGGACCTTGTCTGCAAATTGAAAGCGGAGGGTTGCACGATCATTCTCATCAGCCACACCATGCGCGATGTCGTGGCTTTGGCCGACAGGGTGGCAATCCTGGCTGCGGGACGCAAACATGTGGACCGTCCCGTTGCCGGTCTGACGGCGGATGATCTGGCGCATCTGATCATGGGCAGCAGTGCACAGGCGGCATAAGGGAAAGCGTACATGAGAGAGCGCATCATCATTGATGCTGATCCTGGCCAGGATGACGCCTTGGCAATCCTGCTGGCGCTGGCGATGCATGAGAAGTTGGACGTTCTGTCCATAACCACTGTTGCGGGCAATGTGCCGCTGTTGCTCACAACCGCCAATGCCTTGCGCATACTTGATCTGGCGGGAAGACCTGATGTTCCCGTTTATGCCGGAGCTGAAGCGCCATTGCTCTTTCCCCTTGAAACGGCGGAATTTGTCTGCGGCCCTGATGGTCTTGCTGGATCAGGCCTGCCTCACTCGCAGCGCAATCCCTCTCCACTTCATGCTGTGGACGCGATGATCGCTGTGATACGACAGGCCTCATCTGAAAGCATCACGCTGTGTGCGCTAGGCCCTCTCACCAATCTGGCACTGGCCCTGCGAATGGCGCCCGATATTGCACCTCGGATCAAGCGTATCGTGCTGATGGGCGGGGCGATGGGATTGGGTAACATGACACCTGCGGCCGAGTTCAACATTCATGTTGACCCGCACGCTGCTGCCGTCGTGTTTGGCGCAGGTATTCCCGTGGTCATGATTGGACTGCACCTGACACTGAAAGCCATCTGCCCAGCCCCTTGTATGCAGCGTCTGGCAGCGCTGGACTCAGCCACAGGCAAAGCCGTGCATGGCATGCTGACGCGATCCCGTCCCGGCGGATTGGGGACGGTAGGCCATCCCATGCATGACCCCTGTGTGATCGCATGGCTGCTCTGGCCGGAGCTTTTTTCTGGGCGAGAGTGCCATGTCGACATAGAGACCTCAGCGGGTGCGCAACGCGGGCGAACAACCATCGACTGGAACAACCGCCTCAAGCAGCCTCCCAATGCTCTGGTGCTTGACACTGTGGACGTACCAGTTCTTTTCGACCGCATGGTGGATGCGCTGGCGACATTGCCTTGAGGCGATGGATGAAGCGAAGGGAGACCGCAATCTTGTATTTTGTCGATGAACTCAAGGCTGAGGCCGATATTGCTATTGTTGTCATGCAGAAGGCCGCAAAAATCGCGCGCGATCTTCATGCGCACTCAGAACTGATGCGTCATATGCTTGCCACTGCCCGCAAGGTCAAGGATAAGCCAATGGCAGAAGCGGTCGAGACCGTGGTGCGCGAATGGATGGATGCCTGGAATCTGCCCCGTGCCGAGTGGCCGCAACTGGAACAGGAAATGATCATATTCACGCAGGCATTCCATGTCTTTGCCAACCGCCCTGATGCGGAAGCGGATTTAATCCTGCGCAACGCTTGTGCCGCGCTTGAAGCCGGTTTTGTGCGTGAAGGCACGCGGCTTTGTGACGAGATGGCATGGCGCTCAAAATGTGCCCATGGCTGGTGGGAGGTTGTCTCGCCCCAGCCACCCGCAATGACTGGCAGCAAGCCAAGGCCGACAATTCCGGCGTTTGAACCTGGACAACCCTTCTGGGAAGCGGGCTGCGCGCCATTTTGCCGATAGTTGTGATTTCCGTTTCTGCCACGTCGCTACTGTCAGAAATAGGGTGCTGCTGCATGTTCAGCGGTCGCCGTTCTGAGCACTCTTATGCAGCAGTCCAGGCTCCATACCAATACTTGAACAAGTCAAGCTGATTGCGGGCAAACGTCTTCTGGCTGGTTGAAAGCTGGTCCGACGGATTGAAATGCAATTCGTATTCAGCGTCGCCTTCCAGCACCATGAGATACTTGTAGTACAGCACAAGATCCGCGCCTTCGTCGAAAGTGGAGAGCACGAGCAATGCCGCTTCAAGTTCCTTCGCTTTGCGGCAGGCTTCCGGATCACCTTTTGCCGCTTTCTCGCAAAGGCTCACCAGATGCAGCACTTCCCTTGGCAGGACGTTGCCGATACCGGTAATCGCGCCTGATGCACCGCAATTGACATAGCCATGAAAGACTTGCGTATCGACGCCAACCATGAGGGTTACGGCATCGGATTGGCCGGTGATATGCTCAGCGGCGTAGCTCAGTGACTGTGCGCCGCCAAACTCCTTGAAACCAACAAGATGCGGATACTGGCGGTGCAGCGCAAAGAACAATTCTGCCTTCGTTTCAAACCCGTAGTAAGGGCTGTTGTAGATGACTGCCGGGAGATCGACAGCCGCCTCAAGGATGTCCGCGAAATGACTATGCTGGGCAGCCGGCGAGTTGCCGCGGGAGAGGACGCGTGGAATGACCATTAAACCCGCTGCTCCGGTTTTCTTTGCGTGAGCGGCCAGTGCCGCGGCTCTTTGCGGGTTCTGCGCACCTGTACCCACAATGACCTTAAGGCCTGCGTGTACGAGCCTTTCCACGCCTTCCATCCGCTGCTCATCCGTCAGCAAGGGCCAATCGCCCATCGAGCCACAGTAGATGATGCCTGACATGCCATGTCCGACAAGCTGGCGACCCTTGCGGACAAGCGCGTCGAAGTCAGGCGAGCGGTCAGTACGGCAAGGGGTCATGAGGGCCGGCATCACACCGGAAAAGACATCTTTGTGCATGAGTGAATCTCAGGGTTTGTGGAGAGCAGAAACAATGGGTGTTGCGCCAGTCAGATGGACAGCAACACCCGGGGATGAGGATCAGAGCGTCTTTCCGATCTTGCGGAGTTCAGTGAGGATTGGTGCTTTTGGCACCCAGATCTTGTCATATTCCGCAACAACTGCTTCAGCGTCAGCGGGATTGGCCGTGCGCATGATGACTGGCGTACCGCGGAAGTTTTCGATCATCTTAGGTTCGTTACCAGCCAGTTCATCAATCTGACGATCAAGCTCCGCCTTAACGACGCGCTGTATCAACTCGCGATCGGAAGCGGACATGGCCTGCCACACACGGCCCGATGCCAGCGCGATCACAGGCATATGGAGGGCATTCATCTGGAGCAGGACCTTGGCGACTTTGTCAAAGCGTTGCAGCCATGAAAATTCAAGATCCGATTCCAGCCCATCGACCTGACCGTTTGTCATGGCATCAAATACCTGTGGAGCGGGGATTGGTGTTGGAGCGGCACCCAGCAACTGATAGAAGTCCCGGTACGCTGGCGTCGTGTTGATGCGCAGTTTCATGCCCTTGATATCGGCAAGTGTCGTGATGTCCTTAGCCGAGAAAATGGCACGCATACCGGTGATACCCCAGGCAAGACCGATTGTGCCGGTTTCACGCGGCAGCGCATCGAAAAGGTCCATTGTAACGGGATGGCGGACTAACCTGGCAATCTTGGCGGTTGAATCGACGACATAGGGGGCATTGACAGAGGCAATCGCGGGCACCCGTGAGCCCAGTTCACCAGCCATTATCCACCCCATGTCGAGCGCGCCCGACTGCATCTGCTGCAACATGGCGGGCTCGTTACCAAGCTGGCCCGAATGGAACACCGTAAGCGTCAGGCGACCGCCAGTTTCCGCCTTGAGACGGTCACCCACACGGATGGCTGCCTGATTCCAGGGGTGGCCGTTGGGCGTGAGGATACCAAGCCGCATCTCACGCGCTTGCGCGGTGACGACCGATGGCGCAGCCACAGAGAAAGCTGCTCCTGCAGCAAGAACATGGCGACGGGAAAAAGTGGGCCTGAAGAGAGTCATGAGAGTGTCCTTTCCTTGGGTTGCGAGGGATTTTGTGGAGGGAGGGATTTGGGTAAAAAGGCTACTTGATGAGAACGAGAGAAAACCACGGATAGATCGAGAGGATCACAAGCAGTGCGCAAGCGACGATAAAAAATGGCAATGTGACAATGAACATCTTGCCCGGCTTGGCACCCGTAACCGCTGCGGCGACGAAAAAGCAGAGACCCACCGGTGGCGATAACAGTCCGAGCACAAGGTTGATCACAACAACCACGCCAAAATGCCGGGGGTCGATATTGTAGACTTCGGTGGCGATGGGCAAAAGGATCGGTACAGTCATGATCAGTCCGGGAACGCCGTCTATCACCGTGCCGATAATCAGCAGTATCACATTGACGAGCAGCATGAAGCTGACGGGATCCTGAGCAACTGTCTGTATCCACGCAGCAATCGCCTGTGGAACACGGCCATAAACCAGGACCCATGAGAACACGGCCGCAGCTGCGACAAGGAAAAGCACGATTGCAGAATAGATGCCCGCACGCAGCATCATCTCCGGCAATTGTCGGAAATGGAATTGTTTCGTCCAGTAACGTCCAACCAGTGCTGCCGCGACTGATCCTACAGCAGCGGCCTCCGTGGGATTGGCGAGGCCAGTCAGAATCGAGCCGACAATGACAAAGGGTATCAGCAGTGTGGGCGCTGCGGAGAGCACAGTGTGGGCACGCTCAGTGAGTGTGTGTTTCTCGCTTACGGGATAGTTGTAGACGAAACCCATCAGCGCAATGACGACGCAAAACAGTACTGTCAGCATCAGGCCCGGCACAATGCCAGCAATCAGCATGTCACTTACGGCCACTTGCGCAAGCACGCTGTAAACCACGAACATGACCGAAGGCGGGATGATGGGACCAAGCATGCCGCCATAGGCCGTGATACCGGCGGCAAAGGTTTTGTCGTAACCCTTTTTCTCCATTTCCGGCACCATGATCTGCGACATGATGGCGACCTGTGCCGTGGCCGAACCAAGAATGGAGGCAACGAACATATTGGCAAGGATATTGACATAAGCCAGACCACCGCGAAGTGAGCCGACAAAAGCCATTGCCAGATCGACGATACGCTTGGTGATGCCTCCTCCATTCATGATCTCGCCTATCAGGATAAAAAGCGGGATTGCGATCAGGCCATAGCTGTCAACGCCACCGAAGAGTTGCAATGGGTAACTCTGGAACAGCAAGGGATTGCCAGTGGCCGCAATGTAGACAACCGCACCGAGGCACAGGCAAAGCCCGATTGGGATGCCGACAAGCAAAACAGCGACAAAGGCTGAAAAGGTAAGCATCTCAATTTACCCCATCGACCTGATTGAAGGTGAATCCTTTATGCACGGTGCGAGGGCTGAGGCCCATATCTTCGATCAGATTAGCGATACCGTGGATCGTCATCGACACTGCAAATAACGGGATAACAAGATAGAGAACCCAGCTTGGCCAACTCAGTGTTTGCGTCCTCTCCGTGTAGATGAAGTTGAATGTCTGACCGGAGAACGCCTTGGCATCAAACCCTGCCGAAGCCATTCCAACGGGGTCAAACCATAGCCAGCACATCCAGCACAGAAGAAGACCAAAGGAGATGACGCCGCCGGTGGCGACGCGCTTTGCAATACGCTGGCCAGAGGTTGAGAGTTGTTCAGTAAGCATTGTCACTGCGAAATCGAGCCTGAGACGCGTCATTGCGGATGCACCCACAAAGGTAAGCCAGACGACAGAATAAATCGCAGATTCATCAATCCAGTAAATGGGAGTTCCCATATAGCGGGTAACAACATTCAACAGGATAAGGGCAGACAACAAGGCCATGAATCCCATGATGATGACCCGCTCTACTGCCAGCAGACCCCGCGAGGCAACCAGTACAGGACGCGCCCACCATGGCGCTTGGATGACGCCTGCCAACAAAGAGCTTGTGGGTCGTTGCATGTTGTTTTCAGCTTGCATGTGTTGATTATAGATTGTATAAAATCTGCAAGTCAATATACCCGTCAGCTAAGATGAACCATACGCTCAAGAACCGTACGCTTTCAGCCGCCATTGGCGATCAGATCAGGCAGGACATCCTGTCGGGTGCGCATGTTTCAGGCACGCAATTGCGACAGGACATGCTGGCGGCAGCCTTCGGTGTGAGCCGTATTCCGGTGCGTGAGGCGCTGTTTCAACTGGAAGCCGAGGGATTGGTACAGATCGAGCCGCACAAGGGAGCGGTGGTTACCACCCTTTCACCAGACGAAATCGAGGATGTTTTCGATTTGCGTTCAATGCTGGAGCCGCGGCTGCTTCGGGCATCGATTCCCCACCTGACGACGCAGGATATTACAGGGCTGGACGCTATACAGGGTGCCTTCGGTGTTGCCATACGGGACCGTGATTCAAGCCGCTGGGGAGCGCTGAATGCCCAGCTGCATCTTGCGATGTATGCTCGGGCGGGATTACCGCGAACCCTTGCTGTGGTGGCTGGCCTGCTCCAGACAAGCGAGCGTTACACACGGATTCAACTTGCAACAAGAGTAGCCTGGCAAAGGGCCCAAAGCGAACATTCCGAACTTATCGCCTGCTGTCGGCGCCGCGATGCTGCTGGTGCCTGTATACTGCTGCAGGCACATATCCAGACAGTCCACCAGGACCTTACTGCCTTGCTTGCCAAAACCTCTATAGCGAGCTGACCCCATCACCGCGGTCACCATTGTAACACTGTCCGTGGCCTATGGTGGCATTAGCATTGTTGACTGCCTGTACCTTAAAATATCCAGTGGCGGCTTATTCAAACCGTTGTGACCGTCTGGCCGCCGCAGAACTTTGAAAGTTCACAATCAGATGATCTTGCTGCGGATGTACGTCGTGGTCACCTCGGTCACGATCACGACGGTAAAGATGACCAGAAGTACAAGTCCGACCTGATCCCAATAGAGATTATTGAGGGCCGTATCGAGCGCCACGCCAATGCCTCCTGCACCGACAAGGCCGAGGATGGCGCTCTCCCGAATGTTGATATCCCATCGAAACAGCGCAACGGACCAGAAACTTGGTTCGACCTGCGGCCAGTAACCCTTGCTCAGGACGGAAAGTCGTGGGGCACCGGTTGCCGTCAAGGCCTCTATGGGCCCCGGCCTTGCCTCCTCGAAAGCCTCGGCAAGCAGCTTGCCAACAAAGCCGATCGATCTGAATCCGATAGCCAGAACACCCGCGATGGCGCCCGGACCAAAGATCGCAACAAACAGAAGCGCCCAGATCAGTGAATTCACCGAGCGCGAGGACACGAGAATGAACTGGGCTATCCAGTTCAGTATTGCTGACTTCGTTATGTTTTTCGCAGCCATCAAGGCAACCGGAAATCCAAGAACAAGCGAGAGCAACGTGCCTAGGGTTGCGATGTGAAATGTCTCGATCAGCGCATCATGCACGCCCTTGCGGTAGTAAGCCCAATCAATTGGCCACATGCGGCGGAACAAATCAGCCGTCTGCTGGGGGGCATCGTACAGGAATTCTGGAATGATCTCGATCTGGCGGAAGGACCAGACGATCGCTGCGGAGACGACCAAATAGGTGGTAAAGCGCCCCAATCGCTGCCCGGTGCTGAAGCGTTGCCAGATACGGGTGCCAACCACATCTTTTGTTGCAACGGGTGCTGTGGCACTCATTGGAAAACCCGCCTGAGCCAACCCGACAACAACTCGCTGACCATGATGATGGCAATGATGGCGAGCAGGATTGTCATGACAAAATCATAATCGAAGCGCTGGTATGCCGTGAACAGCGTTGCCCCAATACCACCGCCTCCAACAATACCCACCATGGTGGAATTGCGCAGGTTTGAATCGAGCTGATAGGCCCCAAAGCCTACAAACCGCGCGATGACCTGCGGTAGCACACCCATGATCAGCACGTTGAACCACGAAGCACCCGTGGCACGAACGGCCTCGACCTGCTTCATGTTCATTTCCTCGATCGCTTCAGCAAACAGCTTGGCAATGAACCCGATGGACGAAATGATCAGCGCAAGAATGCCGGCAAGCGCGCCAAAGCCGACAGCTTTGACAAACAGGATGGCAACGATCATGGGGTGAAAGGACCGGCACAAGGCAATCAGCGTGCGACTCGTCCATGAAAGCCAACCCGGCACCAGATTGCGAGCGGCAGCCAGACCGATAGGGAGCGAGAGCAGAATGCCAACAGCGGTAGCCAGAATGGCAATCTGGATGGATTCCATCAGACCTTCAGTCATCATCGCAATTTTGTCGGGCGCAAAATTGGGCGGCCATAACCGGTCAAGAAACTTGGCCCCTTGATCAAGGCCCCGTACGAAACGGTCCCACGTGATCTGCAAGGTCGACAGGGCGTAGAGGCAATACAAGCCAAGACCAATGAAGCCAAAGCGACGCGGCCAGTTGGGTAGAAAAGGGTCCCGTGTGATATCAGCTGAGGTCACTGCGCTCATGCCGTTTCCATCCAGCTTTCGCCGCCATAGATATCGGCCAGGTGATGATCCTTGAGATCGGCAGGGGGGCCGTCAAACACCACTTCGCCTCGCGCCATGCCAATGATGCGGTTTGAAAAGCGCCTGGCCAGATCGACATTATGAATGTTGATGATCACGGGCACGTCCCGTTCGCCTGCCAAACGCACCATGATCTCCATGATTTCGACAGAGGTCTTGGGATCTAGCGATGACGTCGGCTCATCCGCCAGGATCAGATCGGGATCCTGCATCAGGGCGCGGGCGATGCCTACGCGTTGTCGCTGGCCACCGGACAGCTGATCGGCGCGCCGGGTTGCGAAATCACCCAGACCAACGGCATCAAGCAGGCGAAAGGCATTCTGGATATCAGCGGGCTCGAATTTGCGCAGGAAGGCTTTCCACGCCGGGATATAGCCCAGTCGGCCTGACAGCACATTTTCCATGACGGAAAGGCGCTCGACCAGATTGTATTCCTGATGAACCATCCCGATCTTTCGACGGGCATGGCGCAAGGCCGTGCCTGAAAGTTTAACGAGATCGTTTCCCTGAAACAGGATCTCGCCTCTCGTCGGTGCCACCAGACGGTTGATGCAACGCACGAGTGTGGATTTTCCCGTGCCTGATGGTCCGATGATCGCAGTGATACCGCGCCCATCGACGGTCAGGTTTATGTCCTTGAGTATGGGCTTTCCGGCAACATATTCCTTATGCAGGTTTCTGATGACGAGAGCCCTGGCATCAGCAGAGGTCGAATTGGACAAACTCATGGTTTTGGTTGGGCAGGTGTTATTGGGGCAGCTGTTATTGGGACAGGTGCTGCTACCGCAGGAGGAACAGCTTGCTGCAACTTTCGCGCTGCTGTATCAGCCTCGCGCTTGGCTTCCGCATCATAGGCAGCCTTGTTGTAAGGAGTACCCGACTTCTCGGCAACGTCGCGCACAACGGCCCAATCCTTTTGATAGGAAATAGGCAGGAACCTGTCGTCTCCATTGAATTCCTTCGTCATCTCGGCATTGAAGCGGAACGAATAAAAGCAATCCTTGAGCTTTGTCGCCAGCTCAGGCTTCAGATCATGCGCATGGGCGAAAGACGAGGTTGGAAACACAGGTGACCGATAGATGATGCGGTAGTCCGCGGCCTTGACGGTGCCTCTCAGGCTCATGCGCTCGAATACATCCGATGCAACAGCTGCCATGTCATAGTCGCCAG
>JANMLW010000217.1:0-28786 GCA_031372765.1 Hyphomicrobiales bacterium | reverse complement strand
GCTACCACAGGAACGGCAGCCGATGAGGCCTTCCGCAGACTGATGAAAATGGAATGGCAGCCAGCCGTGCGCGTAGCCCCGCCATGGCATGATGATCCTGTCTATATCGATGCTCTTGCCGAGAGTGTGCGGAGTCATCTGGCGACGCTGGACTTCGAGCCAGAGGTGCTGCTGGCATCCTTCCACGGCGTGCCGTACCGCTATCTCCTTAAGGGTGATCCCTATCACTGCCAGTGCGCCAAGACCGGACGCCTGCTGCGTGAAGCCCTTGACTGGCCAAAAGACAATTACCGGCAGACGTTCCAGTCCCGCTTTGGTCCTGAGCAGTGGCTCAAGCCCTATACCGACGTGACGGTTGAGGAACTTGCGAAATCAGGCACCAAGCGCATGGTGATGATCGCGCCTGGCTTTTCAGCCGATTGTCTGGAAACACTAGAGGAACTCGACGTGGAAAACCGTGAGATTTTTCTTCATAATGGTGGCGAGCAATTCAGCTATATTCCCTGCCTCAATGACAGCGAATTGGGTGTCAAGGTGATGAAAACCGTTGCCATGCGCGAAATGGCAGGCTGGATTTAAAGTCAGTTTGGCATTGTCCCGTCAAAGGCAAGCACCTCGCCCGCGAGATATAGCGATCCCGTGATCAGGATGCGTGGCGCGATACCCCAGACCTTGTCATTGATGCGGGCCAGCGCATCCGCCAGACTCATGGCGCTCTGGGCTTTCAAGCCTGCTTTCTTCGCCATATCCGCCACATCATCAGGACTACGGGCTGCATCCTGACCGCTGATGCCAATGGCATAGAGCTGGTGCGACAAATCAGCAAAGCAGGATAAAAACGCTGTTGAATCCTTGGTCGACAGCATGCCGGCGATCATAACCAGCGGACGGGGATTTTTCTCCTCCATCTCGGCCATGGCGGCTGAAAGCACCCGGCCGCCATCACTGTTATGGCCGCCATCAAGCCACACCTCGGAGCCTTTGGGAGAGAGCTTCAGCACGTTGCCGTTCAAACGCTGCAGACGTGCAGGCCAATCCACATGGGTCAAGCCATGGGCAATCATGTCCTGCGTCAGTGTATCACCCATCACCTGCCGCAACGTGGCTATCGCGGTTCCGGCATTGAGATGCTGATGCCTGCCGGGCAGTCGCGGCAGCGGCAAATCAAGCAGACCTTCCGTATCGAGGTAGATCAGCCGTCCATTTTCCTCGTAGGTCTGGAAATCCTGTCCACCGATAATAACTGGCCCCGCGCGCAATCGTCGGACCTCGTCTTCCAGAACGGCACGACCTTCAGCGCTTTGATCGGCGAGGATAGCCGGACAACCGCGCTTGAGAATGCCTGCCTTTTCAGCGGCTATCTTGGTGACGGTGTTTCCCAGGTATTCCATATGATCCAGGGAAACCGGCGTAATGACGCTGGCGATGGGGCGGTGTATGACGTTGGTGGCGTCATACTTGCCGCCAAGGCCTACCTCCAGCAGCAGAAAATCTGCAGGCGTTTCGGCAAACAGCAGAAGGGCCGCCGCCGTGGTCATCTCGAACACGGTGATGGGTGCGCCACCATTGGCATCCTCGCAGCGCTGGAAGGCGGCCACCAGTTCATCTTCGCCAACCAGTTTGCCCGTGAGCCGGATTCGCTCGTGGAAACGCACTAAATGCGGCGAGGTATAGACATGCACGGATTTTCCGGCTGCCTCCAGCATGGCCCGCATGAATGCGATGGTCGATCCCTTGCCATTGGTGCCCGCCACATGGATCGTCGGTGGCAAGCGGCGGTGCGGGTCGCCCAGTTTGGGCAATATCTGCTCCATCCGGTCGAGCGAGAGGTCAATTTTTTTGGGATGCAGCGCCAGAAAGCGCGCCATCATTGCAGCTGATGCGGCCATGGCAATGCTCCGTCAGGCTGCCTTCTGAGGCGCGGGCTGCTTGAGCAACAGACGCATGAGACGCGCGATGGTCGCCTTCATCTCCTGACGCGGCACCACCATGTCCACCATGCCATGGGCTTTGAGAAACTCTGCACGCTGGAAGCCCTCCGGCAATTTCTCGCGTATCGTCTGCTCGATGACGCGGGGGCCTGCAAAGCCGATCAGAGCGCCAGGTTCCGCGATATGAACATCCCCCAGCATGGCATAGGAGGCTGTGACACCACCTGTGGTCGGGTTTGTCAGTACCACGATGTAGGGCAGCTTTGCGGCATTCAGTGCCTGCACAGCCACGGTGGTACGCGGCATCTGCATCAGTGACAGAATTCCTTCCTGCATACGCGCCCCGCCCGATGCCGCAAACAGCACGAACGGCGTTCTTTTCTCAACCGCCGTCATAATTCCCGTGACGAGCGCCTCGCCGACAGCCATGCCGAGAGAGCCACCCATGAAATCGAAATCCTGTACCGCCACCACGCAGGCACCACCCTCAATGCGGCCAAAGCCCACCTTGATTGCATCCGTCATGCCCGTTTTTGCCCGGCTGTCTTTCAGGCGGTCCACATAGCGTTTTTCATCCCGGAATTTCAGCGGATCAACCGGTACCTCAGGCAGGGCCACATCCACCCACTTGCCTTCGTCAAAAATGCTTTTCAGGCGGGAGGTCGCATCGAGCCTGAGATGATAGCCGGAGCCGGGGATGACATTGAGATTGGCCTCGACATCTTTCTGGAACACCATTTGCCCGCTTTCGGGACATTTGATCCAGAGGTTCTCCGGTGATTCCCGCTTGAACAGGCTCTTGATCCGGGGAGGAACGTAGCTGGTGATCCAGTTCATATCGTTTTCCTCGTATTGCGGATGGCTGCAGCCAGCGATGACACCAGATCAGTCACCGCAGCTACGCTTGCGGCGGTTGCCCTGCTCTCGCTGTCGAGTGTCAATTTCAAGGCATTGATGAGGGCCGTACCCACCACCACGCCATCTGCCCCCGCCGCGATGGCAGCAGCGTCTTCAGGCGTCTTGACGCCAAAGCCGACAGCAACCGGCAACGGCGTGTGGCGCTTGATGCGGGCGACGGCCTCGTTGACCTTGCTGTAATCGGCAATGGCACCGCCAGTGATACCGGTCATCGAGACATAGTAGACAAAGCCGGAGGTGTTCTTGAGAACCGTCGGCAGACGCTTGTCATCGGTTGTTGGGGTGGCAAGCCGAATGAAGGCGATGTCGGCCTTCAGCGCGGGCAGGCAGAGTTCCGTATCCATTTCAGGCGGCAGATCGACGATGATGAGACCATCCACACCTGATGCCTTGGCATCGATCAGAAACTGATCCACGCCGTATACATAGATGGGGTTATAGTAACCCATGATGACGATGGGTGTTGTGTCGTTCTTCTCACGGAACCTGGCAGCTGTCGCCAATGTTCCCTTGAGCGACATGCCGGCCTTGAGTGCCCGCAGACCAGCCTGCTGAATCGTCTCGCCATCCGCCATCGGATCAGAAAACGGCATGCCAAGTTCGATGATATCAGCTCCCGCCGCTGGCAGGGCATCGACAATGGCCTGTGCCGTAACGGGATCAGGATCGCCCGCCATGACGTACGTGACGAGAGCGGCGCGGTTTTCGCGGGCAAGGGCGGCAAAACACGATGTAAAGCGTATGGTCATGACAGGCGTTCTAGTGCATGTCGTAAAAAAGGGGAAACCGGTTTTTCATAGCATGCATCCGCTCAGGCATTCGAGAAAGCAACAGGCAATTATGCCTGCTCGCCACCCTCATCCACGCCTTCTTCCTCTTCGGGCTCGCTGATGCGCTCCACCGAAACAACCTTCTCGGTTTCATGCGTATCAAACACGATCACGCCCTGCGTGGAGCGGCCGGCTACGCGGATCTGGTTGACCGGGCAGCGGATCAACTGGCCGCCGTCCGTTACCAGCATGATCTGGTCAGCAGCATCCACAGGGAAAGACGCTATCAGATTGCCGTTGCGGTTGTTGACGGTCATGGCCGTGATGCCCTTGCCGCCCCGTCCGGTGATCCGGTATTCGAAGCTGGAGGTGCGCTTGCCATAGCCGTTGTCGGACAGGGTCAGCACGGTCTGTTCCGCTTGCTTCATGGCCTCGAACTGCGCGTCAGTGAAGGCTTCCTGGGTAATGGTTGCCTCGGCAGATACTTCTTCAGCTTCATCAACAACCGATTCAATATCGCCTGTCTCAGCGCGGCGGCGCTTGAGATAGGCCGTGCGCACATCGGACGTCGCCTCATAGTGATGCAGGATCGCCATGGAAATGACCTTGTCCCGCGCCGCCAGCAGAATGCCACGGTTGCCGGTTGAGGTGCCGGTAGAGCCGTTGCCGCCAAACACACGCACATCATCCACCGCAAAGCGAATGCACTGGCCAAAGGCCGTTGTCAGCAGCACGTCGTCCTGCTCGGAGGCGAGCTGCACATCGATGATCGACTGAGTTGCGTCCTCGAACTCCATGACGCGTTTGCCAAGGGATGTGCGCGGCACGCAATCTGATAGTTTGTTGCGGCGAATGCCGCCTGTCGAGGTGGCAAAGACGATATCCTGTGTTTCCCACAGCGCCTCGTCATCCGGCAAGGGCAGGATGGTGGTGATCCGCTCGCCGGGGTCCAGCGGCAGCATGTTGACCAGCGCCTTGCCACGTGAAGTGGGAGAAGCCTCCGGCAAACGCCACACCTTCATCTTGTATACCTGCCCCACAGACGAGAAGAACAGCATCATCGTGTGGGTATTGGCGACAAACAGCCGTGTGACGAAATCCTCGTCCTTGGTGCTCATGCCCGAGCGGCCCTTGCCGCCGCGGCGCTGGGCGCGGTACATCGACAACGGTACGCGCTTGACATAACCGGCGTGGCTGACGGTAACGACCATGTCCTCGCGCTGGATAAGGTCTTCGTCGTCCATATCGGCGTCGGAATCCGTGATTTCGGTCTTGCGCGGCGTGGCGAAAGCCGCGCGTACCACAGCAAGCTCCTCGCGGATGATACTCTGAACGCGCAAACGCGACGACAGGATATCGAGGAAATCCTTGATCTGGTCAGCGATCTTCTGCAACTCGTCGCCAATTTCATCGCGGCCCAAAGCCGTAAGACGCTGCAGGCGCAGATCGAGAATGGCGCGGGCCTGCAACTCGGACATGCGGTAGGTGCCATCCTCCTTGATGCGCCAGATCGGATCATCAATGAGGGCCAGCAACGGTGCCACATCCTGTGCCGGCCAATCACGGGTCATCAGTGCTTCACGGGCAGATGCTGCATCCGCCGAGCTGCGGATCAGGCGGATAACCTCGTCGATGTTGGCAACCGCAATCGCGAGACCCACCAATTCATGGGCGCGGGCACGGGCCTTGCCGAGACGGTATTTGGTGCGGCGGCTAACCACGATCTCGCGAAAATCCAGAAACGCCTGCAACAGATCCTTGAGGTTCATCACCTCTGGGCGACCGCCGTTCAGCGCCACGAAATTGCAGCCGAAGGAATTTTGCAGCGAGGTGAAACGATAGAGCTGGTTGAGCACCACATCGCCCACCGCATCGCGCTTCAGTTCGATGACGATGCGCATGCCGTCGCGGTCGGACTCATCCCGCATGTCCGAGATGCCCTCGACCTTCTTCTCGCGCACCAGTTCAGCGATGCGTTCGAGGAGATTGGCCTTGTTAACCTGATAGGGAATTTCGGTAATGATGATCGCTTCGCGGTCCTTGCGGATATTCTCGATGGTGGCCCGCGCCCGCAGGATGACCGAACCTCGCCCTGTCTGATAGGCCGAGCGGATGCCGCCACGCCCCAGGATCAACGCACCGGTCGGGAAATCCGGACCGGGGATGATCTGCATCAGCTCATCGAAGGCAAGGGCCGGATTATCCATGAGGGCGAAACAGCCATCAATGATCTCGCCCAGATTGTGCGGCGGAATGTTGGTCGCCATACCCACTGCGATACCACCGGCACCATTGACCAGCAGGTTGGGGAAACGGGCAGGCAGAACCTTCGGCTCTTCCTCGGTATTGTCGTAGTTTTCCTGAAAATCGACGGTGTCCTCGTTGATGTCCTCCAGAAGCGCCATGGCGGATTTCGCCAGACGCACCTCGGTGTACCGCATGGCGGCAGGCGGGTCGCCGTCAACAGAACCAAAGTTTCCCTGACCATCGATCAACATCAGGCGCAGCGAGAAGTCCTGCGCCATGCGGGCCAGTGCGTCGTAGATCGACTGGTCACCGTGGGGATGGTATTTGCCGATCACATCGCCGACAACACGGGCAGACTTGCGGTAGGGCTTGTCCGGCGTGTAGCCGTTTTCGTGCATCGAGTAGAGTATGCGCCGATGAACGGGTTTCAATCCGTCACGTGCATCGGGCAGGGCGCGGCTGACGATCACGCTCATGGCGTAATCGAGATAACTGCGCTTCATCTCATCAGTCAGAGAAATCGGCTTGATGTCGCTTGGGTCCACCGGGCCGCCCTGAGCAGGGCCTTCGGGGGGTGGAGGCAGATCATTGTCAGACAAGGGAGAAACCTGGGCAAGGAATGGTGGCGTGCAGCAGCCGGGAACGACAATACCTCTAGCTATCTGATTCATGCCAAGGCGACAAACAAAACTGTCATTTTCCGTTCAAAATTAATGCTGTTATTTCAATACTATGGCCACTCCATACAAATAAAATGCAATGCGCCTTGCAAGCCAATGGCCGCAGGCCCACTCTGCTGCCCATGGACTTCATTTCAAATGCCTTTGTCACACTGCTGGTGACCGTTGATCCGCCCGCGATTGCACCAATGTTCCTGGCCCTGACCGTGGGCATGACGGCGGCTGAAAAACGGCAGGTTGCGTGGCGTGCCACCCTGATTGCCACCCTTGCGCTGGCCTTCTTTGCCATCGCCGGGCAGAAAATCCTGACGCTTCTGGGCATTACCTTGCCAGCTTTCAGAATCGCGGGGGGCCTGCTCTTGTTCTGGATCGCTTTTGAAATGGTGTTCGAGCGTCGCACGGCCCGCAAGAGCAACGTGGCCAGAACCGCAATCGACGAGGATCATATCCGCAATGTTGCGGCTTTTCCTCTCGCTATTCCGCTGATGGCAGGCCCCGGTGCCATCACCGCGACAATGCTGCTGGCCGGCCAGACGGAGGGAGATCCGGCAAAGCTCGCCATCCTGATTGGCCTTATCACGGTTGTCTGCCTGTCGTGCTGGATCGTGTTCCTGTTTTCCTCAGGCATTTCACGCGCACTGGGCGTGACCGGAAACATCGTGCTGACACGGCTTTTGGGCATTGTTCTGGTGGCGCTTGCGATCCAGTTCGTACTGGACGGGATCAAAGCTGCATTCGGATTGAGATAGCGAGAGGGCTGGCTCAGCGCGCACCCTTCGCCTTGAGCGATATGGCCATCGCATTGAAACCCTTTGCCGTCGCCAAGCCCAGCGGTGTTGTGCCGTTCCTGTCAGCCAGATTGGGATTCGCTCCTGCCGCGATAAGCTGCTCCAGCACATTGTGGTGATTGGCCCCGCCGTCTCCCAATACGATGGATTCGATCAAGGCCGTCCAGCCCAGATTATTGACATGATCAAGGGGTGATCCGGCAGCTATGAGAATGCTGACAATCTCAGGATAACCCAGATGGGCCGCAGCAATGAGGGCGGTGCCCAGATAGGGACTGGTGATGGCTTTGGGATCACCGCCCAACGCTATTGCCTTGCGCAAGCCATCCGGTTTGTTGGCAACGGAGAGGATGGTAATGGCATCATAATTCTGATTGTCTTTGGCGCGGATATCCGCACCTGCCTTGGCGAGCAATTCCATGGCAACCATGTCATTCTGATAAGCTGCCAAGAGATAGGGTGTGCGTCCGTTGCCATCGCGGGAATCAATCGGCACCCCGTTAACGATGAACTGCCGGATTTCGTTGTGGGCGCCCGATATTACCAGTCCGAAAAGGCCGGAGTAGCCAGCTTTTTCCTGCGCAGATGGTGGCGTCTGGGCTGATATGGGCGAACCGGACAGGATGAGGGAAATAACAATAAGAGCGACAGAAAGACTCTGCTTCATTGATCTACCCTCCGCAGTTTTTGCAGCTTTCAGTTGCTTGTGAAGAACACTTCATACAACACTCCGCTGCTGCTGCCCACGGCTATGACAGCGGACAGGATGATCGACAGGCTGTAAATCCAGACCATATAGCTCTTGTGGTCCGCAACGGCGTGCTGGCGGGCCGCTTTTGTACCCCTATACAAGGACCATAGAGTATATACCGACAGTGCATGGAAAACGCTTACCGGCCCAATGAAGATGCTGCCGGGAATGAAGAATGACGAGATACAGATACTGCCAAGCAGCACAACCCAGATCCAGCCAATGACACGGTGAGGGACGGAGCCCTTGCGCGCCAGAAACTGATAGGCCCCAAGCAGGATGGCCAAGACTGCCGCCGCCACATGCACCTGTATGGCCGGAGAGGCTTGCAGCAGCGGCGCTAAGCGCATGGTTCAAGACATCCTGATAGGGTCACGGTTTTATTCGTGCCATAACCCTTCCGGTTCACAGTGTCTCCAGCAGACGCGCCATCAGGGCGGCGCGCGGCGCCAGGGAAGAGACATAGCAATGCTCGTGCAGTGTATGCGCGCCCTCGCCATCACACCCCAGACCGTCCAGCGTCGGTGTGCCAATGGCGGCAGTGAAGTTGCCATCTGAACCACCACCGGTCATCGGAGATTCCGGCAAGGCAAAACCCAGTTCGCTCGCCAGCATCACCGCATGGTCATAAAGCGACTGGATTTGCGCTGATTTAGCCATCGGCGGCCGGTTCATGGCACCCGAAATGCGCAGCTTCACATCAGGATCGTGGGACTTTAGATCAAGAAGCTGCCGCTCGAAGTGCTGGCCATCCTCCACGGAGGTCACACGCAGATCGATCGTGAAATGGCAATGCTGCGGGATGACATTGGGGGCCGTTCCGCCTGTTATCTGCGCCACGGATGTAGTCACGCCCCGGCCATAGTCGGTCAATGCCTCGATCGCCAGAATCTGGCGGGCTGCTTCGCGGATGGCGCTGCGTCCATCCTGATGGCGTGCGCCGGAATGGGCGGGACGCCCCTCAACATGCACCTCGAAACGCCCGACACCCTTGCGCGCCGTAACAATCTTGCCGCCATCGCGGGCAGGTTCGGTCACCAGAGCATAGGCGGCACGGCGGCCTTCATCCTCGATGATGGCACGGGTGGTGGGACTGCCGATCTCTTCATCGGGCGTGAACAGGAAGACCAATGGCCGTCTGGCAGTGCCGCGTCCCGCCACATCACGGAACGCCTCTGCCGCCAGATAGGCCCCGCCCTTCATGTCGTAGATGCCAGGCCCAAAGAGCTTGTCCCCTTCGCGCCGCAGCGGCAGGTCCCGCTCGATGGTCTTCAATGGATGCACCGTATCGACATGCGACATGACCAGGATGGGGCGCTCGCCATTGGCCGGTCCCGCCGTCACTTTCAGCGTGTCCCCCATGCCATCCCGGCCGCCGATGCGCTCGATATGGCAGCCCTTTACCGTGAAGAAGGTGGCCACAAGATCCTGCATCTTGTTGACGGCAGCCGCATCAAGAGTCGGGCTTTCGCGCGCCACCCAGCCCTGCAAAACCGAGGCCATGGCTTCATTGTCATAGCGTGACATAGGCATGATTATTCCTGATCAGCGGCGCAGATTGCGTATCTGGTAGCTATCGAAAGCGTATTCGGCCACCTGCCACCATGTATATTGCTCATTGCGGAAAGTCGCCATCGATTCATACCCGCGTTTGAAAAGATCACTCTTTGCAGACAGCTCGGCGTAGAGTTCGTTGGCCGCCGCGTAGGCTGCATCAAGCACCGGTAGCGGAAAGCCGCGCAGTTCCGTACCCGAGCCGACAAGACGCTTCAAGGCTGGCGCATTGACGGCATCATATTTGGCCAGCATCCAGTTGTTGGCCGCTTCACAGGCGTGACGGACGATAGTCTGGTAGTTTTTGGGCAATTTATCCCATGCCGCCTTGTTGACCACGAGATGCAGCATCGCGCCACCTTCCCAGAAGCCAGGGTAATAATAGTATTTCGCCACCTTGTTGAAGCCGAGTTTCTCATCATCGTAGGGGCCGACAAACTCGACAGCATCCAGCGTACCGCGCTCCAGCGAGGTGTAGATGTCTCCAGCAGCGATCTGCTGCGGCACAACACCCAGTTTGGCAAGCACTTGGCCTCCCGTTCCGCCGATGCGAAATTTCAGCCCCTTGAGGTCCTCAACCGACTTGATCTCGGTACGGAACCAGCCACCCATCTGGGTGCCGGAGTTTCCGCAGGGAAACCCGATGGTATTGAATTTGGCTAGAGCCTCGTTGACGATGGCTTCACCGCCGGCAAAATGCCACCAGGAGTGCTGGTGACGGGCATTCAGCCCAAAAGGCAGACCGGTCCCAAGGGCCAGCGCAGGCTCCTTGCCGGTGTAAAAATAGGTCGGGGTATGGGCGCACTCGACTGTTCCGCTGGAGGCCGCGTCAAGAGCTTGCAATCCAGGCACGATTTCACCCGCCGCAAAGGTCTGTATCTGGAATTTGCCGTCCGTGGCGTCGCTGACATATTTCGCAAAGGTTTCCGCCGTACCGTAAATCGTGTCCAGCGCCTTGGGGAAACTTGAGGTCAACCGCCACTTGATCTCAGGCGCTGACTGCGCGATGGCGGGCTGGACGATTGAAGGCATGGCCACAGTGCCTGCCGCTGCTGCAATTCCGGCTCCTTGTAAAAATGCGCGTCTTTTCATTGGACAATTCCTTCAGGACAGGTTGTTCTAGGGGTACGGCGGTGTTGATTTCATCAATGCCTCAATCAAGCACATAATTCGAGCCTGCCAAAATGAAACTTGCAACTTTGAAAAATGGCACACGCGATGGTCGTCTTGTCGTCGTCTCACGCGATCTGACACGCTGCACCGATGCGTCCTCCGCCGCAAGGACCTTGCAGGGCGCGCTGGACAACTGGGACTGGGCCGCACCCCGTCTGGTGGATTTGTCGGCAGCACTGGAAAGTGGCTCACTCCCCTCCGAGCGGTTCCACGAGCGCGATTGCGAAAGCCCTTTGCCCCGCGCCTACCAGTGGGTTGATGGCTCGGCTTATGTCAATCACGTGGAGCTTGTGCGCAAGGCGCGTGGGGCGGAGATGCCCAAGAGCTTCTGGAACGATCCCCTGATGTATCAGGGCAGTTCCGATGCTTTTCTATCACCGCGTGATGTCATCCGGTTTCCCGAGGAATCCTACGGCATCGATTTCGAGGCAGAAGTGGCGGTCATCACCAGTGATGTGCCCATGGGCGTTTCAGCGGATGATGCCGTAGCCTATGTGCAACTGATCATGCTGGTGAATGATGTCTCGCTGCGTGGCCTCATTCCCGATGAATTGGCCAAGGGCTTCGGTTTCCTGCAATCCAAGCCATCCTCAGCTTTCTCTCCGGTCGCGGTCACGCCTGATGAACTGGGCGATCACTGGCTGGGGGGCAAAGTACTATATCCCCTGAATTCCAGCCTCAATGGCAAGCTGTTTGGCTATCCGAATGCCGGTGTCGACATGACCTTCGGGTTTGGTGACCTGATTGCCCATGCTGCAAAGACGCGTCGTCTGGCAGCCGGAACCATTGTCGGAAGTGGCACGGTTTCCAACAAGGATGTCAATGACGGCCCTGGGATTCCTGTAGCGGAGGGCGGCGTTGGCTATGCCTGTATCGCCGAGCAGCGCACCGTCGAGACCATCCGTCACGGCGCCCCGCGCACCCGTTTCATGGCCTTTGGTGATACCGTTCGCATCGAGATGATGGATGCCAAGCGCCATTCCATCTTTGGTGCCATCGAACAGAAGGTCGAACAATCCGAAGGCTGATGTGTGCACAATGGCCAAAAGCAGCACAAAGAACACGTACGAAGTCCGCAAGGCACCCGTTCTAGATCAAGCACCCCTTTTGAATCTTGAGGATTTTCTGCCCTACCGCCTTAATGTTGCTGCCAGCAATGTGAGCGAGGGACTGGCGCTGATCTATTCCACCCGCTTTGGTCTTGATATTCCAGGATGGCGCGTGATCGCAACACTGGGTCAGGTAGGACAATCCACGGCCAAGGCTATCGGTGACCACAGCCATATGCACAAGACCAAGGTCAGCCGCGCCGTCAGTGAGCTGGAGGAACGCAAGCTGATTCACCGCCAGATCAATCGGGCTGACAAGCGCGAGTTCTTTCTGGAGCTTACGGCATCAGGACGTCAGACCTATGAGGACATCGTGCCGCTGGCAAAGGCCTATCAAAAGCAATTGCTGTCGGGTTATTCGACTCAGGATCGGATACTTTTCCAGCGCATGCTCAGAGAGTTGACACGGTAATGCGCTGAGAGAGCGCTGTTTTAACCCTCCGCTAACCATAACTGACGCATCACTCCCCTGTCAGCAGCGCAATGATGTGCTGCAACAGATACCGGCTGATGCGCACGTTCCTGACAACAGTTCATGGCTTCATCATCGCTGTCATCATGGTGGCAGGAGGTCCTGCATGGGCCAATGTCTGTCGCAGCATCGAGACCGAACTGGCCACAATGCGCGGCGGGACATCGCCGCAGGCGCAGCGCGAAGCTGCCCGCAATGCGGCAGAGGCCAACCGCATCCACGCTTATATGCGGTCCATCGGTTGCGACCGGCAGGCATTCCTGTTCTTCGGACAACCGCCTCCGGCTGAATGTGGCGGATACCGCGCCAGGCTTGGCCAGTTGCAGGCCGGTTCCCGCGTTGCCGGTGGAAACAACGAATTACGGCGACGCCAATTGATGTCGATGCTTGTGAGCTACAATTGCCGCACCTCGGCGGATCCCGTGCCGGTGCGCCGTTCAACGCCGCTTCTGGGCGGGTTTTTTGACGACGGTTCCCGGCGTAGCGCGCTGGAAGCCAGACCCTTTGATGATGAGCGCCCCCGCTTTGAATCGCGTGTTCGCGGCGCATCCGGCAAGGCGGTGTGCGTGCGCATGTGCGACGGCTATTATTTCCCGCTGCATGTGCGCGGTGCGGCTTTGCAGGAGGAGGGAGACGGGGTCTGCCAGGCGCTTTGCCCGGCGACCGAGACGAAGATATTTTTCATGCCGCGCGACATCGAGGATGCAACAACAGCAGAGGGCGAAAGCTATTCAGAAATTCCCAACGCTTTCCGCTACCGCAAGAACTATGATCCCACCTGTTTTTGCCGCAAGCCCGGGGAAACCTGGGGGGAAAGCAGCGCCAATGTCCTGAACCCTGAAGGCGGCGCTGGAAAGCCGGGTTTTGGCGTGCTCAACCCGGATCCTGACGAGATCGAGGACCCTTTTCCACTGCGTGGCATGACGCCCATCTCAACCAGGCGGCAAAGAGGCAAAAAAACAGATGAAAGCCTGTTTGGCAGCAAGCCGCCCGCTGAGCCGGTTTTGCCGCCACCCCCGCCGGTTGAGATCGAGGGAGTACGGGTCGTTGCCGCCGATCAGGGTGAGATCAGGGATTTTACCACTGCCGATGGCACTAGGCGGACTGTCCGCGTAATCGCGCCAGAACTTTCGTCCGCCCCATCAGAGGCAAAAGTCCCTTCAGTTCCGGCCCGTGATCCATCCCCGTAAGGGCCTGACGCAAAGGCATGAAAAGCGCCTTGCCCTTGCGCCCTGTGGCCGCTTTCAGTGCCTCGGTCCATTGTCCCCAGGTCTCTGTTGAAAAATTACCTTCGGGGAGCGCTGCAATAGCCTCGATCATGAAATCGGGCTCAGTTATTGCGCCTTTGGCTTCCCCCAGAACAAGTTGATTCCAGTCCGTCATGTCGTTCAATGTGCCAAGGTTGCCCCGCACGGCCTCCCAGAGGGCGGGCACATCCGGCCCGGTCATTCCCAATGCACCAAGGCGCTGCGCGACAGCCCCGTAGGGCATCTCATGCAAGGTCTTGGAGGTCATGACCATTACTTCACCGGGATCAAATTTCGTTGGGGCGCGTGACAGCCTGTCGAGCGATATCAGTTCAACGAGATCATCAAGGCTTTGCACGGGCCGCACCGGATCGGAGGTGCCCGTCAGCACGGCAACGGCGGCAACGGCAGTCGCTTCCGCCCCGGCCTCCCGGAACGAGCGGATTGACAACGTACCCTTGCGTTTGGACATCTCCTCGCCTGAGGCTGCTACAATCAGGTTATGGTGGGCAAAGCGCGGTGGCACCGCACCCAGCGCCCGAAACAGCTCGATCTGCACACCTGTATTGGCTACGTGGTCCTCACCGCGGATGATGTCTGTAACGCCCATGTCGATATCATCCACAACCGACGCAAAGGTGTAGAGAACCGTGCCGTCAGCACGCATCAGCACCGGATCGGACAGGGCCGATGTCTCGATGCGCACCGGCCCGCGAACACCGTCGATCCATTCCGCTGCATCGCCCGATAATTTGAAACGCCAGTGCGGCTGGCGGCCTTCCGCCAGAAAACCAGCGACTTCATCTGCCGACAGCGCGAGTGCGGCACGGTCATAAAGCGGAGGCATGTTACGGGCCTGCTGGCGTTTGCGCTTGCGGTCCAGTTCATCCATGGTTTCGTAGGCGGGATAGATAAGACCTGCTGTCTTGAGACGTTCCATTTCAGTCGCATATCGCACGACACGATCCGATTGACGCTCATGCCTGTCTGGCTTGATGCCGAGCCAATCAAGGTCTTCCTTGATGGCCACCGCAAAGGCTTCTGTCGAGCGCTCCTGATCGGTATCATCCATCCTCAGGATGAATTGTCCGCCGTGCTTGCGGGCCATCAGCCAGTTCCACAATGCCGTACGGGCATTGCCGATGTGGATGAAACCAGTGGGTGAGGGTGCAAATCGAACTGTGATGCTCATGCGTCGCTTCTATTCTGCCTGAACGCAGTTCTCAACCGTCAGTCCAGTTTTTGCAGCACAAGATTGGCAATCGCCAATGACGCGGTGAGGCCGGGGCTTTCAATCCCCATGAGTTGCACCACGCCGTCGAGCCCATGCTCTGCCGGACCTTCGATGAGGAAGTCCGCCGCTGCTTCGCCAGGACCCGACAGCTTGGGCCTCACGCCTGAGTAATCCGCCGTCAGCACGCCGTCAGGCATGTCTGGCCAATAGCGCCGCACAGCCGCATAAAAGCTGTCGCCGCGCCCCGGATTGACCGTGTAGTCGATGGTGGCTGGATCGACATCGCCAAGCCATTCGACATCGGGGCCAAATTTCATGCGTCCGGCCAGATCAAGTGTCAGATGGACCCCCAGTCCTCCATCAGCGGGAGCCGGGTAGATCAACCGTGTGAAAGCAGGCTTGCCTGAACAGCTGAAATAATTGCCCTTCGCGAGCCTGCGCCTGGGCAGTCGCTCCGTTGCATACCCTTCAATTCGTGCAGCCATATCCCATGCGGACAATCCCGCTGCGTTGATGATGATATCAGCATCAAGCGTACTGGCCTCAACACCGCCAAAATGCACACGCCAGTCATTTGTCTGTCTCTCGACACGGATAAGCGGCGTGCCAAAGGCAATGGCACCTCCTGCCGCCTCAAGATCACCTTGCAGGGCCAGCATGTAGGAATGGCTGTCGATGATACCGGTCTGCACAGAGCGCAATGCCGCGATACAGCGCAGGTTGGGCTCCAGAGCGGCAGCATCCCTGCCTTCAATCAGGGACAACCCTTCAACATTGTTGGCTAACCCCTGCTGATGGATTTTTCCAATCTTGATGGCTTCGGCTTCATCCATCGCCACCATCAATTTTTCGCAAGTCCGGTATGGTACGCCGTGGCTGTCGCAATAGGCATAGAGCAGACGCCGCCCTTCAACACACAGCCGCGCTTTCAGCGAGCCGGTGGCATAGTACATACCCGCATGGATTACCTCGCTGTTGCGCGAGGACGTGCCCGTTCCGATGGCATTTGCAGCTTCCAGAACAATCGTCTCATGACCGGCAAGCGCCAGAGCACGGGCGCAGGCCAAGCCGACAACACCTGCCCCGATCACGATTGCCTGCATGTAAACAGCCCGCTTCCCTGTCTTTTCCTAGCCTTGGAAAGATGCCTCTCTTATGCCGGTTTTGGCTTGTGAGCCAAGGCCCTTGTGACTATATGAAACACATCTCGTCGGGGTGCCCCTCAGGTCGCAAGACCGGGGCTGAGAGGTGGAAAGTCTGTTTTCCATCAACCCGCCGAACCTGATCCGGGTCATTCCGGCGGAGGAATCGAGATGACTTTACTGGCCCAAGGGCAAGATCAATCATTGCTGCGACGTGGATGGCGACTGCTGAGCAGTCCGCAGATCGTGGCAATGCTTGCCGCCTTGCTGATCTGGGAATCCTGCGTCCGTTTCTTCGCCCTGCCGATCTGGTATCTGCCAAGCCCCAGCCATGTGGCCACGACACTGGCGACACGCTTTCCCCTCATGCTGGGCGATGCGGCCATAACCGCTGCCGAAACGCTTCTGGGGCTGGCCATTGGTGTGGCCATCGGCATGGCATTGGCCTTGACCATGGCCCGTTCACGCTGGCTGGCAGAAGCCCTATCGCCCCTCGCCATGGTCAGTCAGGCGATTCCGTTCATGGCACTGGCACCTTTGATGATGATCTGGTTCGGCTTTGGCATGACCTCCAAGGTTGCCATGGCAGCCGTGACAATCTTCTTCTCCGTCACTGTTGCCTATTTTGAGGGTCTGCGCCGTGCAGATGAAAACCTGATCGATCTGGCGAGACTGTACGGCGCCACCAACAACCAGATTCTCACCAACATCCGTATGCCTGCAGCCACGCCGCATCTGGCATCTGGCCTGAAACTCGCTGCTGCATACGCACCCATTGGCGCGATTGCCGGTGAATGGGTCGGCTCGGATGGTGGCCTTGGCATCATGATGACCTATCACAATGCCCGCATGCAAACCGATATGGTCTTTGCCTACATGGTTATCCTGATCGCATTCTGCCTGATTACCTGGAGCCTAATGGCGCTGTTCACGCGCTATCTGCTCAGAAACTTTCCCGATACGCTCACGCGGTGAGCGTTGGCCGGACCTGCTTTTTCGCCACCCAAGAACGGAGCCTGAACAATGACCAGACGTTTCTTCGCCATGCTGCTGGCAGTATTGATCCTCTCGGCAGCGCAACCCGCCACCGCGCAACAGCCTCAGAAGCTGACGCTTTTGCTTGATTGGTTCGTCAATCCCGATCACGCACCCATCATCGTGGCGAAGGAGCGCGGCTTGTTTGCCAAGCGCGGGCTTGATGTACAGATCGTCGAACCGGCTGATCCGTCAGCCCCACCGCGCCTTATTGCAGCGGGTCAGGGCGATATCGCCATCAGCTATCAGCCCAGTTTCACACGTGCGGTGGCCAGCGGCATACCGGTGATCCGTATTGGTACGGTCGTTTCCACACCCCTCAACACCATGACTGTTCTGGCGGACGGGCCGATCAAGACGCTGGCTGATCTCCGGGGGAAGACCATCGGATATTCCGGTTCGGGCATCCATGACATGATGCTGAAAGCCATGCTGAAGAGCGTGGGCATGACGGAAGCGGATGTTAAGCTGATCAACGTCAATTTTGCGCTTTCGGTTGCGCTGGTTTCTGGTCGTGTCGATGCCATCATCGGTGGCTTCCGCAATTTTGAAGGCACGGAAATCGAGATTGCAGGCAAGAAACCCAAGATGTTCTTCCCAGAGGAACACGGTGTGCCCGCCTATGATGAGTTGATCTATATCGTCAAACTGGATCGTTTCGGCGAGGCAAAGTTCGACACGTTTCTGGCTGCCATCGAGGAGGCGACAATGATCCTTTTCAACGACCCTGAAGCAACCTGGAAGGACTTCATCAAAGCCTACCCAAAGCTCGACGATCGCCTGAACAAGACTGCGTGGGCTGATACCCTGCGCCGGTTTCAGGCCTCGCCCAAGGCGGTCGATCCCGAGCGGTATCTTGCGGTCGCCAACTTCATGAAGCAAAGTGGCATCATCGAAAAGGTTGAACCCATCGAGCGCTATATCGGCAGGCGCTGACGGATTGCGGTTCATTATCCCTCCCTCTTGGGGAGGGTGGACGGCGAAGCCGGACGGGTGGGGCTAGCGATCTCTGGGATTGCAAAGCAGCCCCCTCCGGCCCCAAGTTCTTTACTTGGAGATTTGCCACCTCCCCCAAAAGGGGAGGATCATGTGCCAGCGGCGCGCAAAGAGACCGAGCTAACAGTTCAACCCGGTTCATTGACATGGAGGCCGCATGCATCTCTTCTTTAATCCGGCCCAGCTTCTGCACGAACCGCAGAAGTTCATGGTGGCCGGGCAGGTTGCCGACCCCTTCGAAAATCCTGACCGCGTGACAATGCTCTCCAAGCGCCTGATCGCGGCCGGTTTGAGTTTGGTTGACCCCGGTGATCACGGCATGCTGGCGATCCGCGCAGTGCATGACGGGCGTTATCTCGCCTTTCTCGAAACGGCTTACTCAGAGTGGCGCAAACTCCCCAATGCCGGACCGGAAGTCTGGCCAAACATTCATCCCTATCGCGGTACGGGGGCTGATCTGGACCGCACGGAGCCACCGGTCGGCGGCATTGTCGGGCAGGCGGGATGGTATATCGGTGACATGGCTGTCGCCATGGGAGAAAGCAGCTGGAAGGCCGCCTATGCCTCTGCGCAGACCGCCATTGCCGCTGCCAACGCCATTCTGACCGGCCATGACGCGGCCTTTGGTCTCTGCCGTCCGCCGGGGCACCATGCCTACAGGGACCGTGCCTGCGGTTTTTGTTTCCTGAACAATGCCGCCATTGCTGCTGAGCGCTTGCGCACCCGCTTTGCGAAGGTCGCCATCCTGGATTTTGACACCCACCACTGTGACGGAACACAGGCGATTTTCTATGATCGCGGCGATGTACTGGTCGCCTCCACCCATACTGATCCGACTGCCTACTATCCGTTCTATTCAGGTTTTGCCGCAGAAACAGGACGTGGCGCAGGCAAAGGTGCCAATCTCAACATTCCGCTATCCGTTGGTGCAGACGATGAGTCCTATGTCCGCGCCTGTTTGCAACTGGCACAGGCGGCAATTGATTTTGGCGCAGAGGCGGTTGTCCTGTCGGCGGGCTGGGACGCACACAAGGATGATCCCCTGTCAAAACTGGCCGTCACCTCCGAGGCCTTCACCCGCATTGGCGAGATTTTTGGGCTGCTCAAGGTACCGGTCGTTATCCTGCAGGAGGGTGGTTATTCCCTGACGGCAGCAGGTGAAGCGGCACCGCGCTTTGTCGAGGCCTTTATGGCTACGCGTGGCACGGGGATCTGACGGCGACAATCAGATCGTCTGGTTATAGGCCCCGACTTCGGGATGCCTACGCAACACGGCGTCAACCGATTTGAACATCTCACGCATGCGGGCTTCCGATACGGGGCTTTCCACAACGACCACCAGTTCAGGCTTGTTGGATGAGGCGCGGACAAGCCCCCAGGTGCCATCTTCCGTGACGACGCGTACGCCATTCACGGTCACGAGATCAATGATTGTCTTGCCGTCGATCTTTGCGCCCATGGCATGCATATCCTGGAATGTGGCTACCACCTTGTCGACAATGCCGTATTTCACTTCATCGTCGCAGTGAGGCGCCATGGTGGGTGAGCCCCATGTCTTGGGAACATCGGCATAGAGTTCAGCCATGGTCTTGCCTGGGTTGCGATCCAGCATGTCGATCACGGCAATGGCCGTCACCACACCATCGTCGTATCCGCGGCCAACCGGCGCATTGAAGAAGAAATGGCCGGATTTTTCAAAGCCTGCGAGCGCGTTCAGATCAGCCACACGACGCTTGATGTAGCTGTGGCCGGTTTTCCAGTAATCGGTTTTGGCACCAAGCTGCTTGAGGACAGGATCTGTTGCAAACAAGCCGGTCGATTTCACATCCACCACAAACTGCGAGGGGCCGTAGACACGCGACAGATCGCGGGCCAGCATGACGCCGATCTTGTCAGCAAAAATCTCATCACCGTTGTTGTCCACCACACCGCAGCGGTCGCCGTCACCGTCAAAGCCAAGGGCCACATCGGCACCGTGTTCCTTTACGGCATGGGCCATGGAATGCAACATTTCCATGTCTTCGGGATTGGGGTTGTAGCGCGGGAAGGTGTAATCCAGCTCCGCATCCATGGGGATGACTTCGCAGCCCAGTGCTTCCAGAATACGAGGTGCAAAAGCGCCGGCGGTGCCGTTACCACAGGCCGCAATCACCCGCAGCTTGCGCTTGATCTTGGTGCGGCTGGTGAGATCCTTGATGTAGTGGTCAGCAAAGTTCTCATGGAACACATAGGAGCCGCCGCCGACGAGATCGAATTTGCCGGCGAGAACTATTTCCTTCAGGCGCGTCATTTCAACAGGGCCAAAGGTGACAGGGCGCTGTGAGCCCATCTTCACACCGGTCCAGCCGTTGTCGTTATGCGATGCGGTAACCATGGCGACCGCAGGCACATCAAGCTGGAACTGCGCGAAATAGGACATGGGCGACATGGCAAGGCCAATGTCATGCACCTTACAACCCGAGGCAAGGAGACCGGAAATCAAGGCGTATTTTATGGAGGAGGAATAACCGCGGAAATCATGGCCGACCACGATCTCCCTCTTGACGCCCTGCTCTTTCAGCAGCGTTCCAAGACCCATGCCAAGTGCCTGCACACCCATCAGGTTCAGTTCCGGTTCCTTTTTCGATCCCGGATGACCAAACCACCAGCGTGCGTCATATTCGCGAAAGCCGGTTGATTTCACCAGCGGCGTGTTCTCGAACAGGGCTGAATTGGGAGCGATAGCGTTCAACGGCTTTGGATAGGACATGCGTGCCTCATGTGACGAATCTGTGCCTTATATACACCGACGTGTGAACGCCAGATAACGCATCTTTTATTTTGATTGATAGCTATTAGTTGCTTTTAGCAATTAATTTCTCCATTGTTTGGCATGACAAGCAATACCGCCGCAGATCTCCGTCGCTTCACGAGGAATTTTACTTTGATGACCGGGCTTTTGCGGCCCAGACTCTACGATGTCGATCTGTCCCTGACAGAAGCACGTGTGCTTTACGAGATTGCGCATACGGAGGACATTTCCGCCGAACAGATTAATGCTGCTCTCAAGTTGAATACCGGTTACCTGAGCCATACTCTTGGACGGTTGGCTCGACAGGGTTGGATCGCGCGAACAGAGTCGCCTGCTGATCGCCGCCGGAAATTCATTCGCCTGACGGATGCCGGGAAAGTTCTGTTTCAACGCATTGACGAGCGATCAACACAGGAGATGGAGGATTTGATTGCCCACCTTACGCCAAAGCGCCGCAAGGCATTGTCCTTGGCTCTGGCGCAAGTAGAAGCCGCACTTCAGATAGAAAAACAAATTCCAGATGTAACTATCCGCACCCATAGAACAGGCGACATGGGCTGGATCGTGCACCGGCACGGCGTGCTCTATGCTCAGGAATACAACTGGGACATCACGTTTGAAGGCGCAGTGGCTGAGATCGCAAGCGAGTTCATCAAGAATTTTGATACAGATCGCGAGCGCTGTTTCGTCGCCGAGATCGATGGCGAGATCGTCGGTTCAGCGACCGTGGTCCGCAACGATGGGGCGGATGCCAAACTGCGGATCGTCTATGTAGAACCACTAGCGCGCGGTTCTGGGGTTGGCACAAAGCTGCTGCATGCCAGCATAGCCTTTGCGCGCTCTGCCGGTTACACGGGCATGATTTTATGGACAAATGATATCCTTGTATCAGCCCGTCGCCTTTATGAACGCCATGGTTTCACGCTGGTTGAAAGCAAGCCCCACGTCAGTTTCGGCCAACAGCTTGTGGGCGAAGTATGGCGGCGCGAACTGGCAAGCTGAGCCAGAGCTAACTACTTGCGCATGACCATGCTGGTGCCACGGGACTCGAAACTGGAGAGCTTCTTCATGAATGACATGCCCAGAAGCGTGCCGTTCATGGCACCGGGCGGCATGATGGCCGCTTCGACATCAAAAACCGTCAGGCCTTGCAGGCGCACTTCCGGCAATTGCACCAGTGAGGCCGTGACAACGCCATTGGCCGTGTTGAACTGTGCCTTGCGATCACTGGGGTTGGCACGAAAGCCTATTTTTGCCGCATCTTCCGTCGACATCGCGATCAGGCTGGCACCCGTGTCGACCATGGTTTTGATGTGGATGCCACGCACCTGGATATCAGCAAAGAAATGTCCGCGCGGATCAGCATAAAGCATCGCGGTATTACCGGCAGAACTGGGTGCAGGGTTCGCTGATGGCGCGGCACTGCCTACGCGCGCAGACGCAGATGTCTTGGTGTCGTGCGCGCTGGCTTGTTTCTGCCGATCATGCGACTGCACGACCATTCCAGCCAATGCTCCACTGCCGATCAGTGCGGCAAAGACCAGATTGGTCAGCTGAGACATGTATCCATCCGCATCGTACCCTTATTTGCCGCTGAAATCGGAACCAAAGCGTAAATGGAAGAAGGCCTTCCGGAAACATGACAAACAGGATGATAATTTTATCAGCTGTTTTTGATTTGACCTTGCGGGTGGCAAGGTTGACCATAGGGTCAAAGGAGACAGTGTCATGACCATAGCCCTTTCGCGGCGCACTTTCACAACCCTGCTGCTGGCCTCGGTAGCGCTGCCAAAAGCAGCTTTTGGACAAGCTGAACCGCAGCAGCCGATCATTTCGGATTGGCCACGACGCCAGCCTGTGTTCTCGGCGGGTGGTATGGTCGCCACACAGGAGACGCTGGCCACCCGCGTCGGCATCGAGATTCTGGAACAGGGTGGCAATGCGGTGGATGCGGCTGTGGCTATCGGCTTTGCCCTTTCTGTCACATTGCCGCGTGCGGGCAACATTGGCGGCGGCGGATTCATGATCGTGCACCGGGCTGACCGGAATGAAACGCGGTCCGTTGATTTTCGCGAGACGGCACCCGGTTCAGCGACCAAGACAATGTATCTGAATGACAAGGGCGATGCGGACCTTAACCGCAGCCAGAACACCGGCCTTGGGGCTGGCATTCCAGGAACGGTTGCAGGCCTGGCCATGGCACTGGAGCGTTTTGGCTCAGGCCGGTTCAGTTTTTCCAAGCTCATCCAGCCCTCGGTTGATCTGGCGAGGGATGGTTTCATCGTTGGGGATGATCTGGCCTTTTCGCTGAAGCAAGCCGAAAGACGCCTCAAGCGGTTTGATGCCTCGGCCCGTATTTTCACGACGGCAGATGGCGTCGCCCTGCCGCGCGGCGCCTTGTTGCAACAGCCTGATCTCGCCAACACGCTCCATAGCATTTCGCTTACGGGCCCCAGAGCCTTCTATGAGGGGGGTATCGCTGAAAAGATGGTGGCGGCAGTCAACGCAACAGGCGGCAACTGGACGCTGGATGACCTGAAAGCCTACCGTGCCATCGAGCGGGATGTGGTGAAGGGCAATTACCGCGGACATGAGATTGTCTCGATGCCGCCCCCATCATCGGGTGGGGTGCATCTGGTGCAGATCCTCAACTTACTGGAAGGATTTGACCTCAAGGCGGCAGGCCATAACTCCGCCGATGCCATCCATCTCTTCGCGGAAGCCTCCAAGCTCGCCTATGCGGACCGCAGCGAATATCTGGGTGATCCGGCGTTCGTGAAAGTGCCCGTCAAGGGACTGACCTCAAAGAAATATGCTGAAGCCCTGCGCGCCCAAATCGATCCGGCCAAGGCCCGCCCCGGCAAGGATATCAAACCGGGCCAGCCGCAACCCTTCGAGAGCGACCAGACCACGCATTATTCCGTGATGGATCAGGAGGGTAACGCCGTATCATGTACCTATACCCTGAATTTCAGCTACGGCATGGGCATGGTGGCGGACGGCACGGGCATTCTCATGAACAACGAGCTGGATGATTTTGCCGCCAAGCCGGGCGTCCCCAACGCTTATGGTCTGGTGGGGGGCGATGCCAATGCGCCAGGCCCCGGCAAGCGTCCACTCTCGTCCATGTCACCTACTATCGTGTTCAAGGATGGCAAGCCTATGCTGGTGACGGGTTCACCGGGTGGAAGCCGCATCATAACCACCGTCTTGCAGGTGATTTCCAATGTCATCGACCACGGCATGAACGTCGCCGAAGCGACCGAGGCGCCCCGTGTGCATCATCAGTGGTTGCCGGATGAATTGCGCGTTGAGCGGGGTCTGTCCGTTGACACGATCCGGTTGTTGCAAGCCAAGGGACATAAGGTCGAAGTGCGCCAGGCGATGGGGTCGACCCATTCCATTGCCGTGACCAAACAGGGCTTTGAGGGTGCCTCGGACCAGCGGCAGGCAGGCACGCTTGCGGCGGGTCCGAATGCAAGATTGCGGTAGGCCTCAATTTGCGGGCATCAGTCTGACTTATGATCTGGCTGCCAGCAACGCCATGTTCCGCTTGGCCATCGCGTTCTCAGGGTCCTTGCGCAGTGCCTGTTGAAAATCCACCCGCGCCCGTTTGAAGTCCCGCCGCAGGAAATACGAATACCCCCTGTTGTTGAGCGCGGCCGAAGTGGCCCCACCTATGCGAATGACTTCCTTGTAAGCGCGGTCAGCGAGATCAAACCGCCCCAACTGATCATAGGCAGCGGCAAGACCCAGCAGGGCTTCCAGACTGTCCTGGGATTGTTCCACCGCCTGCCGGAAATGCTTTTCAGCCAAGCCGTAGTTGGCGCTGCGGAAATGCTCCTTACCCAGTCGAAGGTCCTCATCGCCGCCGCGCGGTCTGGCTGCATTATCCAGCACAGTTGAAGTGCTTGCGGTGATGCTGCGGGTATCGCCCGTAAGGGCCGAGGAAATGTCCGTGGTCTGGCACGCGCCGAGAAACGGCAGGAGGGCTGTGGCCATGAGCCAGCGGCTTTTCATTCCGGAACAGCGGGTAAACATGGAGAACATCCTCAAATCTGCACCCTCAGATCCACATGGTCTTGATGCGCATGTAAGCAGGAAACAGCAAAATGATGAACAATATGGGAAAGATGAACACCATCATCGGCACGGTCATCTTGGAAGGCAGCGCATTGGCCTTTTCCTCAGCCTTCATCATACGCTTGTTGCGCATTTCATCGCTGTAGATCTTGAGCGAATCGATGAGGCTGGAGCCAAGCTCGGCGGACTGTTGCAACAGTGTCGCGAAGGTCTTGGCCTCCTCTATTCCAAGGCGCCCCGCCAGATTGGAGAGAGAATCGTTTACGGTACGACCGGCGCGAATTTCCAGCGTGGCAAAATAGAGATTGGCCGAAAGTGAAGGGTAGGCATCCGCCATTTCGCGGCACACCCGGTTGATTGCGGCTTCCATGCTCAGGCCAGCCTCGCAGCAGACTATCATCAGATCAAGAAAGTCCGGAAAGCCGAGCCTGTGCTCTTCCTTCCGTTTGTTGACGATCTGATCGAGCAGGATCGTGGGCGCAAAATAGCCAAGGCCCGCACCCGCCACCATCTTCATATAGACATCGGTCATGTGGTTGTCAGAGAATGTCGCAATCAGAAAGCCGATGGCGCCCAGGGCCACCATGCCGCCAACACGAATGGCGAGAAAAACCGAAGGTGCCGACGAGGCATAGTAGCCAGCCTGCACCAGACGCTGACGCAACACCTTGCTGGCGGCCGCATCGCCCTCGCCAAACAGGCTATCGATCGAGGTGGTGATTCGCTGGAGCAACGCTTGCCGCTCTGTCATGGGCGGTGCGGGCATTTGCGCCACACCATCGGCTCCCACAGCTGAGGATCGCGGCGCACTGTTGACCCGTTCGGCCCGGCGCTTGATATTGAGCCGGGCACTGAAAAACTGCATGCCCAGCACACAGATCACCAATGCAATGGCGGTCGCCATAGCCAGTACAAGCGTTATCGGATCGTTGATCAGGAACTGGATGATGTCGTCGAGCAGGTCCATCGCCATCAGCCTCTAGATCTTCATGTTCACGAGCTTGCGCATCACGGCCACGCCAATTGCCATCCAGATAAAACAGCCGATGACCACCAATGTGGTTTCGGGCCGCCCTTTGGCCGCCTCGAAGAAATCCGGCGAGGAGACATTCACAGTAAAAAAGATGAAGAATGGCAGAGAGATCAGCACATAGGCAGAGAATTTGGCTTCCGACGACAGGGCCTTGATCTTGCGGCGCATCTTGAAGCGGTCGCGGATGACCTTGGAGAGTCCTTCCAGAATGATCGCGAGGTTGCCTCCGGTTGCCGCCTGAATGGACACGGAGGTGACGAAAAGGGGCAGATCTTCCTGGCCGACGCGGGCATACATGTTGCGCATCGCGGTTTCGAGATCGAGACCGAAAGACAATTCATCTCCCACCATGCCGAACTCGGTACCGACAGGATCGGGCATCTCACGCGCCACCAATGTTATGGCAATGGCCAGCGGATGACCGGCGCGCAGGCTGCGGACAACAACATCGATGGCATCGGGAAACTGTTCGGCAAATTTCTTCACGCGCTTGGCCCGTAGATATTTCAGCACGAACATTGGCAAAAGCGCGCCCGCGAAGACTGCACAAGCCAATTCATAGATAGCCGTGCGGTCAAGGATAAAGGCTACGAGCGGCAGCAGCAGAGGCACCAGTGCCCACATCAGGAAAACCCGCTGCACACCCATCTTGATACCGGATTGCGTGATCAATGGCAGAATGCGCCGTTTAAGACCAAACTGGCTTTCATCGTCAAGGCCGCGCTCTTTCTTCAACTGCATCAGTGCATCTTCGCGGCTGTTAGCCGTTTTCTGGATTTCCAGACGACGGTTGACGTTGCTGCGATACTGCGTGGCATTGAAGAACAGCAGATAGACCGACTCGGCAACCAGCACGAGAACGAGGGCTGCACCAATCAGCAGCGGCCACTCCTCCGGCAGATCGGCGAAAAACGCGCTCACAAGGGCTTGCCCGGTTCAAAGTAATGGCCAGGAATGACGACACCCTTGGCGGCCAGATCAGTGAGGAAGCGCGGACGCACGCCGGTTGCCTCGAAATGCCCGTGAATGGTGCCATCGGCATCGGTCTTGACGCGGACAAACTTGAAAATTTCCTGCATCTGCAGGATGTCGCCTTCCATGCCTGTTATCTCGGCAATAGAGGTGATGCGCCGCTTGCCATCGGACTGGCGCTGCAATTGCACGATCAATCGTATGGCCGCCGCTATCTGCCCGCGTATGGAACTTTGTGACATCGGCAATCCGGCCATGCCGATCATCTGTTCAAGACGGGATACAGCTTCGCGCGGGTTGTTGGCATGGACGGTAGCCATGGAGCCTTCATGGCCGGTGTTCATGGCTTGAAGCATGTCGAAGGCTTCTTCGCCACGGCACTCTCCGAGGATAACCCGATCCGGGCGCATCCGCAGCGCGTTCTTGATCAAGTCGCGCTGGCGGATTTCACCCTTGCCCTCAAGATTGGGTGGCCGGGTTTCCATGCGGGCCACATGCGGTTGCTGCAACTGAAGTTCCGCCGCGTCCTCGATGGTGATGAGACGCTCGTCCTCGGGAATGTAAGCCGACAGGGCATTGAGCATTGTCGTCTTGCCGGAGCCCGTACCGCCCGAAATGATGATGGTGGTTTTGCAACGGCAGGCTTGCGAAAGCAGTTCCATCATCTGTGGACGCAACGCACCGACTTCCACCAGCTTGTCGAGAGAGAGTTTCTTCTTGGAGAACTTGCGGATGGAAACCAGTGCGCCATCCACCGCTATGGGTTTGACCGCCACGTTGACGCGGGAGCCATCGAGCAACCGCGCATCGCACAGCGGTTGGCTTTCATCGACGCGACGGCCCACGGCAGCCACGATCTTGTTGACGATTCGCATCAAATGCGCATCGTCCTTGAAGCGGGTGTTGGTTCGCTCCATCTTGCCGCGACGCTCGACATAGACAACGTCTGGACCATTGATCAGGATATCGGCAATGGTATCATCCTTGAGCAACGGCTCAAGCGGACCAAGCCCGGTCATTTCATCGATGATCTCACTGACGAAAGCATTGAGCTCGGTGCTGTTCAGGGCCAGACGCTCAGCCACCACATACTGCTGCACCAGCGCAAAAATTTGCCGCCGGGCTTCCTCTGGCGAGAGCTTTTCCAATGTCTGAAGATTGACCTCCTCGACCAGTTTGCGATGCAGGCGCACCTTGGCTTCCATGAACTTTTCGCTGACCAGCAGATCACCGGAGCCGGATTCAACTCCCGGAATTGGGGTCACGGGTGGAGCGGAGGAGACTGGCGGGGGCAGCAAGTGCGCTTCGTCATTCTGCCCTTCGCCGGGCTCGGCGAACATGGCGGGGACTGTAGCAGGACCAAAATCAAGAATATCCGCATCGGGTGCCAGTGGCATCGGCACGGGAGGATCAACGCTCACGCCCGCGGCAGGCATCACAGGTACAGCCGGAACCGGGATCATGGGCGGGGGAGGAAGCATCACATCAACAGTGCTGCCGCCCGGCGAGGACAGACCAGGGGAAGACAAGCCAAGCGACGACAATCCCGGAAACTGTGCCAGACGTTGGCTGAAACGACCGCTCATGCTGCTTCGATCTCCGCCATCACTACCTTGCGCAGGTCAACCGCGACATTGCTGCCGCTTTGCACGGCATCAAGCGGCACACCGCGGTCAATGGCCTCGCGCACCAGTTTATAGTTGTTGCTGACTGTGCCGGCGAAACTCTCTTTGAGAGCCGCCTCCAGATCGGAGCGTTTGAGGCCGGGCCCGAACATCCGCTGCTCGAAACGATTGACGATGACGCGTGGCTTCGCCTCGCTACCAAGACGCGAGATGATGGCATTCGAAAGACTGGAGG
>JANMLW010000216.1:0-20660 GCA_031372765.1 Hyphomicrobiales bacterium | reverse complement strand
CACATCATCCTTGGGCGGCATGTGCTGATATACCGTTGGGTTTGAGCCCCAGACGATTGGCCTGTCGGGCCAATGCAACTGATAGAGATCGATATAGTCAGTGCCCATTCTGGCAAGACTCTTGTCCACCGCTTCCGTAATGTGCGCCCGCGTCAGACGGCCGAGCACACGACCGTCACGAAACCAGTCCATGTCGGTGCGCCCCACCGCCTTGGTGGCGAGGATGACCTTGTCGCGCTTGCCCCGGCTTTTGAACCAGCTGCCGATGATCCGCTCGGTCGAGCCCTGCGTCTCGCGGCTTGGAGGGATGGAATAAAGCTCTGCTGTATCCCAGAAGGTCACGCCCTGATCGAGCGCGTAATCCATCTGCTCAAGGCCTTCCGCTTCAGTATTCTGCTGGCCCCATGTCATTGTGCCAAGACAGATCAGGCTGACGTCGAGGTCAGTGCGGCCAAGTTTGCGGTATTTCATGAGGAGTGTCCGGGATAGTTATCAGGTTTGAGTCAGACCGATAGCTTGTTAGGCCTTTGGCGTGAAGGGGTTTGATGATGGGCTGGCCTCATTTCGAGGCTAGACACCACGGGGTCTGTGCACCTCAACATAAGGGCCGGATCAGCCTCGCATCAGCAACGCCATCCCGTAAAGACCCAGGCCAAAAACGGCATGTCCCACAATGTTGAGCAACCTTATCCGCGCACGGTCCGGCTTCAGGGACGCTGCCCAGCCCGCGCCCATGCCGGGCTGCAGGATGAACCAGCCGCATCCCACAGTCACAAGACCAACGATCAACGGCAGCGGCACAGTCGGGTTCTGCACCCAGGCAACACCACCGATCATCAGTGTCACGGCAGCAAAAAGCACACCGACTGCGTAATGCATAACCCAGCCAATCGTGAGTTCGTTGCTGACCGGCTCTGATTGCGTGATGTCGTGGTGCATCAGGCGACCACGGGGGACATTGGCAAACCAGCGCCCCACCAAGGCCCAGTTGGGCAGGTTGAATCCGAAGACGCGGTTGAGCAGCCACGCCCACATATCGAGCAAAGCCGTAGCGCCAATGCCCATGATGAACCCGGTGAGCAGGAGGGAAGAAGACATGGCTGGGAACTCACGGGTTGGGTTGGACGCCTATCTTATAGACCTCACCACCTCTTCCACCATCGGCAATATACGCTTCACGATTTCGTCCACACCTGCTGCTGTCGGGTGAATGCCATCGGGCAGATTAAACTTGGGCTCACCCGCTATGCCCTCCAGAAAGAACGGATAAAGCGGCACTGCGTGTTTGGTCGCCAACCGGCCATAAAGACCGTTGAAGGCACTGGCATAATCTGGACCATTGTTGGGCGGGGCCAGCATGCCTGCCAGCAGCACATTGATCTTGCGGCTTTTCAATTTGGTGATGATCTCATCCAGTGCCGCTTCGGTGATCATTGGGTCGATGCCGCGCAGCGCATCGTTGGCGCCAAGCTCCACGATGACAAGGTCCGTGCCATCGGCAACCGACCAGTCAAGGCGGTCTCGCCCGCCGGATGCTGTATCGCCGGAAACACCCGCATTCTCGACAGTTACAGCAAGCCCCCTCGCTTTCAGCGCTTTTTCCAGCACGACTGGAAAGGCCGCAGAGGCCGGCAGGTTGTAGCCGGCTGACAGGCTGTCCCCCAGCGCCACGATGCGCAAGGGTCTGCTCTGCGTTGCACCAACCGAGTGACTCATCACCAAAACCGGAATAAACAGACAAAAACGTCTTGAGAGTTTGATTTTGCTCATGGGAGCCTTATCTCGGCCTCAATCATCGCTTTCGCAAGGGGCCCATGCTCGATCGTTTGTCAATTCCCGCCATTCACCTCAACAATGTCCAGCTCAGTCTGGGGCAGGGTGCGTCCCGCGTCCACATCCTGAAGGGGGTGTCGCTGTCCATCGCCGCCGGTCAGGCCGTTGGTCTGGTCGGGCCATCAGGCTCCGGCAAGTCCACCTTGCTGATGGCAATGGCTGGACTGGAGCGTGCCAACAGCGGCGATATCCTGATCGACGGACAAAACCTCAATGTGCTTGATGAGGATAAGCTGGCGCAGTTTCGTGGACGCCGTATTGGCATCGTGTTCCAGTCGTTCCATCCCATCCCCACCATGACGGCCCTGGAAAATGTGGCCGTCCCGCTTGAACTTGGTGGCCGTGCGGATGCTTTTGAGCGCGCACAAACCGAGCTTGAGGCGGTAGGTCTTGGCCATCGCCTGTCGCATTATCCCGGCCAGCTCTCAGGCGGGGAGCAACAGCGTGTGGCGCTTGCAAGGGCGCTGGCACCAGATCCAGCCATTCTGGTCGCCGATGAGCCGACCGGCAATCTCGATGAGGAAACAGGCGGGAACATTGTCGATCTGCTGTTCAAACTGAAAAACGAGCGCGGTGCCACACTGGTGCTGGTAACACATGATCTTGCTCTGGCCCGCAAATGTGACCGGATCGTGCGCATCCGCTCTGGCGTCATCATGCCTGATCCGGTCGAGGCTTGAGGTCGTGACAAACGCGCTGTCGTTTTCACACGCTTTGCAGCTTGCAGGCCGCTTTGCCTTTCGGGACATGCGCGGCGGCATACGCGGCTTCGGCATTTTCATCGCCTGCATTGCGATTGGCGTGGCGGCCATCACGGCTGTGGCGGCGGTGTCGCGTGGCCTCACTGATGGTCTGGCCCGAGAAGGCCGCGTGATCCTGGGGGCAGATGCCTCGTTTGTGACTATTCAGCGTGAGGCTACGCCTGATGAACTGGCGTGGCTGAAAGCACGGGGACAGGTTTCGCCCGTGGCTTATCTCCGGGCAATGGCGCGTGCAGCGGATGGTGCATCTGCGCTGGTTGAAGCCAAGGCGGTGGATGCGGCATGGCCCGTACATGGCAAAGCCGTTACACAGCCGCCAGGCAATGTTGCCGGGTTTTTGGCTGAGACCAACGGTGTTTTTGGCGTTGTGGCAGATCCCCTGCTGTTCACGCGTCTGAACCTGAAAGTGGGAGACACCATCAGCATTGGCGAACGGCAATTTCAGCTTAGGGCGGAACTGACAAGCGAACCGGATAAACTGGCGGGGGGTGTCGGTTTTGGTCCGCGCCTTTTGCTCTCGGAAGCGGGTTTGCGCGCTTCCGGATTGTTGCAACCCGGCAGCCTGATGCGCTGGAGTTATCGCACGACATTGCCGGGCAATCCGCTTGAGACCGATGTTGAAAATCTGATCAGCGAAACCAAGACAGCTTTCCCGGAAGCGGGCTGGGAAGTGCGCAGCCGCATGAATGCCTCGCCGCAGTTTGCACGGCAGGTGGATCGCTTCACGCAGTTTCTGACCCTGATCGGCCTCACGGCGTTGATGGTGGGCGGTGTCGGCGTCGCCAATGCCACGCAGGGCTTTGTGGATCGCAAGCGGCCTGTTCTCGCCACCTTGAAAAGCCTTGGCGCTACAGGCGGTTTTGTCTTCGGCCTGTCGTTGATGGAGGTGCTGGCGCTGGCTTTTGCCGGATCAGCGCTTGGGTTGATCATAGGTTCGGCCATACCCTACCTGCTGACGACGTTTCTGGGACATCTGCTGCCATTGCCCGTGTCCGCATCAGTGTACCCCTCGGAATTGCTGCGCGGTATGGCTTACGGCATGCTGACCGCGTTGACATTCGCGGTCTGGCCTCTTGGCAAGGCCCATGATGTGCCTGTCTCAGCCTTGTTCCGGGATGTGGTGGATCGTGACCGCCGCTGGCCGCGCCTTCGCTATCTTTTGCTGATGGCAGTGGCCGCAACCGCCCTTGTCAGCCTGGCGATATTCTTTGCCTGGGACCGGCGCATAGCGATGGTCTATGTGGGGGCAGCTGCCGGAGCCTTCGTGCTGTTGCGAGGCGTGGGTTTTGGCGTGATGGCCTTGGCCCGCCGCATGCCACGGCCACGCTCCACCGAGGCCCGCATGGCGCTCGCAAATCTTCACCGGCCGGGCGCGCTCACGCCGTCCGTCACACTGTCCCTCGGATTAGGCCTTACCCTGCTTGTGGCACTCGGGTTGATCGATTCAAACCTGCGTCGTCAGTTGACGGCTTCGCTACCTGAAAAATCGCCGAGCTTCTTTTTTCTGGATATTCCCAATGCCGAGGCAACGCGTTTTGACGCGTTCCTGAAGGACAAGGCAGGCGACGTCACCATTGACCGTGTGCCGATGATGCGCGGGCGCATTGTGGCGGTGAAGGGCATCTCCGCTGAAACCTACAAGGCAGGTGAGAATGCCGCCTGGGCACTCGAAGGTGATCGTGGCATCACCTATTCGGATCAGGTGCCGAACAATAGCCGCGTCATCAAGGGCGAGTGGTGGCCGCAGGGCTATCGCGGACGTCCGCTTGTCTCGATGACGCGTGAGATTGCGGAAGGCCTCAAGCTCGATATCGGCGATGAACTCACAGTCAATGTGCTGGGCCGCAACATCACGGTTCAGGTTGGCAGCATCCGCAATGTTGAGTGGCGCAGTGTCGGCATCAACTTCGTCATGGTGTTTTCGCCCAACACCTTTGCCGGTGCGCCGCACACCCATTTGGCGACGCTGGCGTTCAATCAGGCAACGGATACGCAGCGGGAAGCGATACTCGCCCGTGAGATCGCTGTCGCCTTCCCCTCGGTCTCGGCCGTGCGCGTGAAGGATGCGCTGCAAGCCGTAGGTGATCTGGTGGGGCAGTTGACCGCTGCCATTCGCGGGGCAAGCGGCATTGCGCTGCTGTCCAGTATTCTGGTGCTCGCAGGGGCCCTGGCGGCTGGGCGCGCGGCGCGAATCAAGGATGCTGTGGTGCTGAAGACATTAGGCGCGACAAGGCGGCAACTGCTCAAGGCCTACGCGATTGAGTATGCGCTTCTCGGCCTGATCACGGCAGCATTTGGCCTTATTGCCGGTTCTGTTGCGGGCTATGGTATCGTCTCCCAGATCATGAAACTGCCATTCCAGATGGATTGGTTCACAACAATGACGTCGATTTGCGTGGCTCTTCTGGTAACTGTTGTTATTGGACTTGCAGGAACGTGGCGTATACTTGGACAAAAGCCCGCGTTTTATCTAAGAGAACTTTAATCATCTGATTGATGATAGTTTGATCGACAAAGTTAAATACACATAGGATACTTGTGGTTTGAGCATTGGATGATTTTTATTTGCACCAGAACTGCGCAGCCCCTTGTGCAAAGGGGCGCTATGCCCCATATTCCGCAGCATTCGATGTGAAATGCATCGAAGATGATTCAGTGGTTGAACCTTAAGGAGAGGTTTTCCGATGTCCAATTATGACCCCAATGCCTATGGCCAGTACGGCGCTGGCGTTGCCCGTGCCGACCAGGCTGCAATCGATCAGGGCCTCCGGTCCTACATGCTCGGCATTTACAATCACATGGTGATTGGCCTTGCCATCACGGCACTTGTTGCAATCGGCGTGTCGATGATGGCAATCACCGGTGACCCTGCCGGTGCCGCCAAGAATGCCGCTGGTGCTGCACTCACGCTGGGTGGTGGACGTTTCCTCACACAGTTTGGCTATTATCTTTATGCAACACCCCTCAAGTGGGTGGTCATGCTGGCGCCTCTCGCGTTCATACTCGTTCTGTCGTGGCGCTTTGATCGCATGAGTGTCCCTGCACTGATGGGTACGTTCTGGGCTTTTGCTGCTGTCATGGGCCTGTCGATGGGTTCAGTTTTCCTGATCTATAAACTCGGCTCTATCGCACAGGTATTCTTCATTACAGCGGCTGCTTTCGCTGGCCTCAGCCTCGTCGGCTACACCACGAAGAAGGACCTGTCCGGCATGGGCAAGTTCCTCATCATGGGTCTGTTCGGCTTGATGATCGCCAGCATCGTGAACATCTTCATGCAGGCCTCGGCATTGCAGTTCGCGATCAACGTGATTGGTGTGCTCGTGTTTGCCGGCCTCACAGCCTACGATACACAGCGCCTGAAGAACGATTATTACGAGATCGCCGGTGATGCGACGGTGATTGCCAAGGCGTCCATCATGGGTGCTTTGTCGCTCTACCTGAACTTCATCAACATGTTCCAGATGCTGCTGTCGCTCTTCGGCAACCGCGAATAAACACATGTTCCAGAAACAAGAGAAAGCCCCGGTTCGCCGGGGCTTTTTTGTTGGTCGTCACACGGTGGATTTTTCAGCCTGCTGCGCGGAGCAGGGGAGTGCCCGCTGCAACGGCTTCTGGCGCATGCGGCATGGCAATGCCATCGACAGTGGCCAAGCCGCAGTATTCGCCTTGCAGGAAGTCAACGCCCCATTCGGCCAGCAGGTTGGCTGTTTCCAGATCCTGAACCCATTCCGCCACGGTTTGCACACCCAGATTACGTGCGAGATCGACCAGCGTGCGCACGAAGAAGCGGTCATCGGTCGAGCGTGAAAGGTTCTGGATGAACACGCCGTCGATCTTCAGGATATCGACAGGCAGCGCCCGCAGGCTTTTGAATGACGTATGGCCCGATCCGAAGTCATCAATTGCTACTCGGATGCCAAGCTCCTTGATCGCCTCGACAATTTTTGTGGTGGCTTCAAGATCAGCCATGGCGGCTGTTTCCGTGATTTCGACAATCAGGCGGTCAGCGATGCATGGTGCCACGCTGATATGGGCTTGCAAGGCTGCCATCCATTCCGGCGTCGTTGCGGTGCGCATGGAGACATTGACGGAAAGGCGGTCCCGCGGCTTGGCGATCAACCGTGCAACTGCAATATCCATCACCCGCATATCGATGAATCGCACAAGACCAAAGCGTTCTGCTGGCGGTATGATAGCGCCTGCCCCCAGAATGCTGCCATCCTCCGCGCGCACGCGCACAAGCGCTTCATGAAACTGCACAACGCGTGTGCGGGCCGAAAGAACCGGTTCGTATGCGATAATGATGCGCCGGTCATTCAGCGCACGTAAAACATCATCGGATGCGGAAAGATTGCGACGCTGGGCTTCCTGCTTGGAAATGTCATGGCGATAGGCCACGAAGCGTGCGCCATCTTCAGCACGTGCCTCTGCCAGGGCTTCTTCGGCGCGCCGCATAAGATCAATCGTCTCGCGACCATCGGTTGGTGCAATCACGGAGCCGACATGCAAGCTGATGGCTATGGGACCTGCCTTAGTCTGGACTGGCATGCCCGATGCCAAAGAAACGATGCGGGAGACAGCTTCGCCAAGCTCTTCACCGATGAATGTCGTCAGCAAGACACCGATCTTGTTGCCGGAATACCGAACCATGCGGTCCTTGCCGCGAATGGCCTTTTTGAGATTGCGCGCCACTGCAGCGATCACCTCATCGGCAGCTTCATAACCATAGTTGCGGTTGATGAAAGGCATGTCGTGGATAGAGATCAGCAGAAAAGCGCTGCGCTGTTTCTTGGCGAAGGCATTTTGCAGGTCGTTTGTCATCACCCGCAGGAAAGGCGTGCGCAAATAGGTTCCGGTGAGGTCATCGAGCTTGTTGGCCGCAATGTCCTTGCGATCAACCTCACTCAGAGCTTCAAGCCGACGTACGACACCCCGTGCTGAAACGGCCCGGCCATCAGCTCCGGCAAACCAGCGTCCTGTATCCTCAAACCAGCGAAGCTCCGAACGGTTGTGCTGAATGGCGAACATCAATCGGTAGGGCACACCAGCGCCATTGTCGTTGGTCTCGCCCAGCAAGATCGTTTCAGAACGGGTAGACGGGCTCTAAGGATCGAGCATCGCGTTGAACTGTGCCCCGGAAGCAATGCGGTCAAGACTGGCCATATCGAACAGGGTTAGCGCATTGCCGCCCCACGACAGCTTGTCACTCGCAACATCCCATTCGTAAACGGCATCGCCAAGGGAGGTCAGGATCGCGCGTGGATCAAGAGGTTGAGGCGCTGACGCGGCAATTCCTGCTGGTCTTTGTTCAGAAATACCAATCGCTGTCGGATCAAGCCGCAAAGTCATAAAACCACTCGTAAAGGCGGAGGCTTGATCGACCGGCTCAATCATCCCTCAACGGTTCAAATGACGCCTGATAGGTAAATAAAAGCTAAAAAAGCGGCACGATGCTTGCAATTATTCAGGAATGGACGTGCAAGTGTTCCGAAATGGTACAAATCCGATGAATGCCGAATACCAACCTATTGCGCCTTCCCTGAGTTTGACCCTGATTGAAACAGGCATGTCGGGATCGGCACATTCCGACGCGCGTACCGCAGAAACAAGCGCCTATCGCTCAGATAGCCGTTTTGTGGCGCATCTCCTTGCCGTGCGACATGATGTGCCCGGAATGCGCCTGAAAAGGCGTGCCACAGCGGCGCAGGCCATTCAGGCCTATGGAGCAGCTTCAATGCAACCTTACGAGAGTGAGATCAGCATGATCGGCGTTGCGGCGTGAGCCTGATAAACGCAAAAAGCCGGTCCAGGGACCGGCTTTCAGACAGAATCAGTGGGAAGTTCAGGCTTCCGTCTTGACCTTGAGAACCTGACGGCCACGATACATACCTGTCTTCAGGTCAATGTGGTGAGGGCGGCGCAACTCGCCTGAGTTCTTGTCTTCAACATATGTCGGTGCAGCCAGTGCATCATGCGAGCGGCGAAAACCGCGCTTCATGCGGGACGTTTTGCGTTTTGGAACAGCCATTGTCTATCTCCTGCCTCGGCGAACCGAAGCGATCTTTATCGCGTATCGGAATTATGGATGCGTCGCAATAATCGAAACTGGCGAGAAAGGCTAGTGTGAATCTGATCATAGTCTTGACCCATGTGCATCTCCATGCACACGCTTTGGCATGATAGTGTCTAGATCAGAGAATCCCGAGCAAAAAATGTTGCTGGCGCAGCTCTCGGACGTTGCGATGCGCGTTGAAAAGCAGCTTGGGCAGATTCTTGATTCCGTGGCTTCCGCCGGAGAGGTGGTGCGTCCGCCACTGCTGATGGAGGCCATGCGCTACACTGTGCTGGGTGGCGGCAAGCGAATACGCCCCTTTCTGGTTATTGAAACGGCCCGCATGCTTGGCCTTGAGACCGATGGCCCCCTGCGTGCCGGGGCGGCGCTCGAGCTTATCCATTGCTATAGTCTGGTGCACGATGATCTGCCTGCCATGGACAACGATGACATGCGCCGGGGCAAGCCCACGGTTCACAAGGCCTATGATGACGCCATGGCCGTGCTCGTAGGGGATGCACTGCTGACATTGGCCTTTGATGTTGTGAGTGACAGACGCACCTCGCCTCGCCCGACGGCGCAAGCCGCGCTTGTGCGCATTCTGGCCCGTGGGGCTGGCATAGGGGGCATGGTGGGGGGGCAGATGCTTGATTTGGCGGCGGAAGGGCGATATCCGGGCAAAGTTGCATCAGCCGATGACGAGGAAGCCGTTGCTCTGATCCAATCAATGAAAACCGGGGCCTTGATCATTGCCGGCTGCCAGATCGGCGCTGTTCTTGGCAGGGCCACCAGCCGCCAGCAGCGGGCATTGGCTCTGTACAGTGCAGCATTAGGATTGGCTTTCCAGATCAAGGATGATCTGCTGGATGTAGAGAGTGATGCCGCTACAATAGGCAAGGCTGCGGGCAAGGATGCCGCCGCTGGCAAAGCCACCTTCGTCAGTCTCCGTGGTGCAGCCGGCGCACGCCAGAGGCTTGCTGAGGCCACGGCATCAGGCAAGGCAGCAATTGGAACTTTCGGTGAGCGCAGCACAATGTTGGCCGCTCTGCTTGATTTCAATGAAACCCGCCGATCATGACAAAAATTTCATCTGATTGCCGGGTAATCGCCACCTTCGGGGCGGATGACCTCACAGCGGCAGGGTGCTACAGAGGGTTTCTGCGGCTCGTGGGGAAAGTTCTATAAATGCGTCGATTGCTTTGGGCGACGATAGCCGTAGTCCTGCTTGGCGGGGCGGGGTGGTATGCGCTCAACCTGTCTGGAAGCAAGGCAGCGACGGAACCAAACTGGCGAACATCGGTGGTGGATCAGGGTTCCATCATCGCCGCTGTCAACGCAACAGGCACCATCAATCCCACAGCAACCGCCATAGTGGGTTCGCAGGTTTCAGGCCAGGTTCTGGAGATCCTGGCAGATTTCAACAGCAATGTGAAAGCCGGAGACGTCCTGGCCCGCCTGAACGCCGAGCAGATACGCGCCAAGCTCGACGCTGCCCGTGCTGATCAGGCGCAATCGGTCGCGCTCAAGCAGATCCAGACAGCGCAGATCGACAAGGTAAAAGCCGATATCGAGCGGGCGGGTGCCACCCGTGCCGATGCCCTGGCCAATGGCCGCAAGGCCGATGCGATATTGGCTGATGCCGAGCGTACGCTGGCCCGCCAGACCGAACTGAAAAGCCGCGGTATTGCCAGCGAAGTGACACTGCAACAGGCCCGCATTGCCATGGAAACGCAAACTGCCAACCGCGATCAGTCGGTCGCGCAAGTGCGCTCCGTTGCAGCGCAAGCCCAGGCTCTGGCAGCGGAGTTGCGTGTGGCTGAAACGCAGGTGCTTTCCTCATCTGCCCAAATAGCGCAGCGCGAAGCCATGGTCCGCCAGATCGAGGTGGATATCCGCAACAGTGAAATCCGCTCGCCGGTGGACGGCGTGGTCATCCAGCGCAATGTCGAGTTGGGGCAGAGTGTTGCGGCATCCTTGCAGGCCCCGACACTGTTTCTGGTGGCACAGGACCTCTCCAAGATCGAGATTTACGCCAATATCGACGAGGCGGATGTGGGTCGCGTGGTCACTGGACAGGAGGTGACATTCACGGTCACGGCTTTTCCGGCACGGGAGTTTTCCGGCAGGGTCAAGACAGTGAGGCTTGGCTCCACAACGGTGCAGAATGTCGTTATATACACTGCCGTGATCGAGGTTTCGAATGCTGATCTTGCACTGAAGCCCGGTATGACCGCGACACTTCGGATTTACACGGAACGACGCGAAAACATCATGCGTGTCGCCAATGCCGCCCTGCGCTGGCGTCCCGCTGGCGAGCAGCCTGCCGGCGCGACACCGCTGGGTGGCAGCACAGGTCTGCCCAATCCATTCTCTGCACCGCCCGCTGGTGGGCAAGCTCCAGGAGGTGGCGGAGGTGGCCAGAACCAGCAGCGGCAAATGCTGGAGCGGCTTGGAGCCGAACTGAAGCTCGATGATGCACAGAAAAAAAGCCTTGAGGATATTGCCCGTTCTGCCCGTCAGAAGGCGCAAGGACAGGGACCTGTCGATACACCCGCTGCCAGGCGCGAGCGTGCCCGAGCGGTGATGACCGATATCGCGGATAATCTCAAAGCTGTCCTGCGGCCAGAGCAGCTGGAGCGTCTGGATGCATGGCGTGCCGAACGTGGCGGCTCTCAGACAGCGGGTAGCACAGGTGTCAATAATGGAGTGCCTGGCCGCATCTATGTGGTGGGTGCGGATGGTCAACCAGCGGTGGTCAACATCCGCCTTGGTGCAACCGATGGCACATTCACCGAGGTGTTGTCGGGTACTGCCCAGGGTGTGCGTCCCATCATCGGTGGTGCAGTGCGCGGCAAGGTCGCAACACCTGCCGCAAACGTCCGGTGATCAGAGCGTGAGCCTGATCAAGGTCCATGACCTGAAGCGCATCTACCGCATGGGTGATGAAACCGTGACGGCACTTGCGGGCGTTTCGCTGGCTATAGGGGAGGGTGAATTCGTTGCTGTCATGGGGCCATCAGGCTCTGGAAAATCCACATTCATGAACATCGTGGGTTGTCTGGACAGGCCGGACAGCGGCACTTACCATCTGGCCAATGAGGAAGTGTCTGCCTTTACGCCTGATGCGCTGGCGGGCGTGCGCAGCCGCCGCATCGGCTTTGTTTTTCAACAGTTCAATCTGCTGGAGCGATCCGATGCTGTGGCCAATGTTGCCCTTCCGATGATCTATGCATCGTCGGATCGGAAATTGCGTCGCTCAAAGGCGGAAGCGGCGCTGACACGTGTGGGACTGGCAGATCGTTTCCATCACACGCCGTTACAGCTTTCAGGTGGCCAGCAGCAGCGCGTGGCGATTGCGCGTGCCCTCGTCAATAATCCAAGTATCCTGTTGGCGGATGAGCCGACCGGAGCGCTCGATAGCCGCACATCGCTCGATATCATGGCGCTGTTCCAGCAGCTCAACCGCGATGGCATGACGGTTCTGGTTGTGACGCACGAGCAGGACGTGGCAGATTTTGCAAAGCGCGTGGTTCGCTTTCGCGATGGCCGTGTGATTTCTGATATCACGCAACAGCCCCGTGATGCGGCGACTGCACTGGCTGAATTCGACCTGACGCAGACCCCGGTGGCGGCATGAGCAGTCCAGCATGAGTAACCCGTCATGAACCTCCGCGATTCCCTTGGTTCCGCCTTTGATGCCTTGCGCGCCCACAAATTGCGCTCGGTGCTGACCATGCTGGGCATCGTGATCGGTGTCGCGGCAGTCATCGCAACAGTGTCCATTGGTGGTGGCGCCCGCGAGGAGGTTGTGGGCCGCATCAAGTCTTTGGGTGCAAACCTCATTGTCGTCATTCCTGGCAATGTCACACAGGGCGGCGTACGGCTCGGAACCGGGCAGTCTGCTGCGCTGAACGATGATGATGCCAAAGCCATTGAGAAAGAAGTGCAGCAGGTGCAGGTTGCCGCCCCCATGATGCGTGGTGGTGCCCAGGTAGTGTTTGGCGGCACAAACTGGGGCACCAGCGTCTTTGGCGTCGAGAATAATTTTTTTGAGGCTCGCGAATGGGACATCGACAGCGGACGCTTGTTCACGGGCGAGGAAAACCAGAGGGGTGGTCAGGTCGCGATTCTGGGTGTGACCGTGAAGAACCAGTTGTTTGGCACGGAGGACCCCATGGGCCAGACCATCCGTGTGAAGAACGTGCCTTTCGAGGTTATCGGCGTACTCACCCGCAAGGGTCAGAGTGCCCAGGGGCAAGATCAGGATGATGCGATTTTCCTGCCGCTGCAAAGCGCCCGCCAGCGTGTCATCGGAACCAGCCGCGCCAAGAACCGCTCGGTTGGCTCTATCATGGTCAAGGTGCGTGAAGGCGAGGAAATGAGCGAGGCCGAGGGCGAGATCAAGTCTCTGCTTCGCCAGCGCCATCGCCTGCGCGAGGGGGACGACGATGATTTCACCCTGCGCAATCTATCCGATATTCTGGCGACAGTGGAAGCATCCGCCCGCGTGCTTTCCATCGGCCTGTCAGCAGTCGCAGCCGTCTCGCTGCTGGTAGGGGGCATCGGCATCATGAACATCATGCTGGTCAGCGTGACGGAGCGCACCCGCGAGATCGGCGTGCGTATGGCTGTGGGCGCCAGACCCCGCGATGTCATGGGGCAGTTCCTCATCGAGGCAACTACACTGGCGTTGATTGGCGGTGTTGCCGGCATTGTGCTGGGTGGCATAGCCGCTGTTGCCGTATCGCGGTTTGCGGGCTGGCCGCTCTATGTCGATATCAACGCCATCATCATGGCGGTTGTCGTGTCCGGATTGATTGGAATTTTATCGGGTTTCTATCCTGCCTGGCGGGCCAGTCGGCTTGATCCGGTGGAGGCTCTGCGCAGCGCCTGACTGACGGCACGCCTTTATATCCCTTGCATTTAGCCGACAATTTGCTTCACTGATTATTCAGGCGGCTAAGTGATACTGGCGCTGGATGGCTGATTGTGGCCAGGGAGCGCAACTTGGTGGACATCACCAGACGTGAGATTGTTGTTCCGCTTCCATCGGATGGAAGGACAGGTGGTTTTTCCACGCGGGTGTCCTGGGCATTGGCTGCAGGGGCCTGCCTGCTTTTGAGCCTGTTCTTCATCAGGAACGAGTGGCCGACAGCCAATGCGGTTTTCTCTATCGCCATCACGGGCGCAATCGCCGCTTTTATTGCCCTGCTGACACGCCGGGTGCTGTTCGCGGTCTGGTTGGCGGCTGCACAGGTCATCATCGTCTGCATTGCCGCAACCGTGAAACTGAAAATGATGGACATGCTGGTGCATGCTTACGATCTTTTCTTCTATTTCAAGTCGTTCTCGACTGTTATGTTCCTCGCAACTTCCTATCCTGTTTACACCTTCGGCCTGCTTGTATCGCTCCTGCTTATGGGTGGCTTTGGCTGGCTGATCTACCGTCTGGATGGTGCTGTAGTGAAGCGCTGGCAGGCAGCTGTCGCTCTTCTACTGTTGAGTATAACGGGCATTGCGGCCCTGGACTGGGCTGGCCCACGCCGCCATATGCATCTTTATTACAGCGCTCGTTATCTCTCGACCTATTACAGTTCCTGGCCGGAAACCCTGCATACACTGTGGCGCGGTCAGATGATCGAGGCAGCGACAAAGGCATCAGGTGCGCCTTTTTCCGGTATCGGCCAGTGCGTAACGCCCTACAGGAAGCCCCATATCATCATGATCCATCAGGAAAGCATGGTGCCGCCCTCACTGTTTCCGGAACTGTCTTTCAACAAGGCAGTGATGCCTTTCTTCCAGTCGCATGACGGGAAAATGCACAAAATGCGGGTGGAAACCTATGGCGGGGCATCCTGGCTGACCGAGTTCTCTGTGCTGGCCGGTGTCTCCACCTATTCTTTCGGCTCCATGCGCCAGTTCGTGCAGGGCTTCATGGAAGGGAAGGTGAAGGAAACCATTCCGCAGGTGCTGGAAGGCTGCGGCTACCGCAATGTGCTGTTCTACCCGATGATGAAGAACTTCGTCTCGAATTCGCGGTTTTATGAGTCCATCGGCCTGAGGGAAATCTTCGACATGAAGAGCCAGGGCGCGAAATCGACCACCGAGCGTGACCGGTTTTACTATGGCAATGCGTTGGACGAAATGAGCCGTCATATAGGCACATCGCAGAAGCCTTTGTTCACCTTCATCCAGACCATGTCCGGTCACTGGCCCTATGACTACAAGTATTTTCCCGAGGTTGAGGCCGAAGGCGGTGGACCAGGCACCCATCCCGAAATGGACGAGTATCTGCGCCGTCTCACAATCGCTGCGGGCGATTACAGCTGGCTGAAAGCTGAGTTGAAGCGCCGCTTTCCCAGTGAGAGCTTCGTTATCGTCAATTACGGCGATCATCAGCCCATGGCGACGCGGGTGCTGCTGGGCCAGAAGGAAGACAGCGAGGTTGAGGACCTGAAACTGAAAGCAGATGGCCCCGGCTTCATGAGCTACTACTCCATCGAGACACAGAACTGGCGTGCGCCAAAAATGCCGGAGGTGCCCGTGCTGGATGTGCCGTATCTTGGTCTGGCCCTGTTGGAGGCTGCCCGTTTGCCGCTGTCAGGCGCTTTTCAGGAACGAAAGCGTCTGATGATGGAGTGTCAGGGGCGCTATCACACGTGTGCGGATGAAGGCGCGATCCTGTCTTTCCACAGAAGGTTGATCGATTCAGGCATCATGGAAAGCCGATAGATCATTGCTGAATGATCCTCCCCTCTTGGGAGAGGTGCGAAGCGGAGGGGGCTTCGGATCTATCCGGTCGGACCGCAAGCCCCATCCGTCACCGCTTCGCGGTGCCACCCTCCCCAAGGGGGAGGGGTCAAATCAGGCGATCACCGGAAAACCAGCTTGCTTTTCGTGCGTGGTTTAGCTGGTGATTTCTCTTTAGCAGGCGCTTTAGCGGCAACTCCAGCTTTCTTCACTGCTGCTTTCGGCGCTGACAGATCAACCGTGTTGAACACACCTTCATCGCCCATCTGCAGATCGATGCGCCGCTTGTGCATGGCAATCAAAGTGGAGCGATGTCCAATGGAAACAACAGTGGTGCCGGGCAGTTCCCTGGCCAGAACACCGTAAATCGCTGCTTCCGTCTGTTCATCCAGCGCCGCTGTAGCCTCATCGAGAAACAGCCAGTCAGGCTTGGTGATCAGGGCACGGGCGACAGCCAATCGTTGCTGTTCCCCCAGGGACAGCACCTGTGCCCACATTGCCTCCTCGTCCAGGCGGTTGACGAGCTTTGGAAGGCGGGCAGCCAGCAGCGCCGCGTTCATGGTAGCATCGTCGTGGGTGCCCGACAGGCCGGGATATTGCACAGCCTCGCGCAACGTACCCATGGGCAGATACGGCCGCTGCGGCAGCAGCATCACGCTCTTGCCATCAGGCACCCTGATCGCGCCCTGCCCAAACGGCCAGATTCCGGAGACGGCACGAAACAATGTGGATTTGCCCGAGCCTGACGGTCCAGTCACGAGCGTCGTCTCGCCACTGCGCAAGGTCAGGTCCTTGATGCGGACGATGGTTTCACCCGATGGAATGGCCAGTGAAAGGGCTGGAATGCTGATGTCGTGACCAGACTGCGATGGCAGTGTGATGGCGCTTTTGCTTTGCAGGGATTCAGCTCCCTTGATGGCATCCTGAAAGGTCGTCAGGCGATCAACCACGGCTTTGTAGGCTGCGATAGACTGATACCGCGCGATGAACCATTGCATGGCAGATTCCACGCGTCCGAAAGCGCCTGCTGTTTGGGTTAATTGCCCAAGAGTCAGTTTTCCGGCGAAATAGGATGGTGCCATGATGATGAACGGCACGATGGCGCTGGCCTGAAAATAGGATGCAACGAAGGTGTTGAGCTTCAGGTTCTGGCGCACCAGTGCGTAGTAGTTGCCGACGATGGCCGAGAACCGGTTGCCGATGTGCTGACGCTCTGCGCCTTCTCCCTTGAGCAGGGCAATCTGCTCCCCGTATTCGCGCAAACGGGCGAGTGAATATCGGAAATCCGCCTCGTATTTTTCCTGCTTGAAATCGAGCTTGATCAGCGGCTTGCCGATAAGATGCGTGATCCATGTGCCAATCAGCGAGTAGATCAGCGCGATCCAGAACGGCAGGCCGGGAATGATGATGTCCGTCCCGGGAATGGCAAACTGGACGGGAATTGACCACAGGATGATCGAGAACGACACCAGGTTGCTGATTGTGGACAGCAGGCTGATGGAGAAGCCATAGCTGCTGTTGATGTAGCTGCGCACATCCTCCGCGATACGCTGATCCGGGTTATCGGCCCCCGTGCCAAAGCCCATGCGATAGTGGACTCCGTCACTAAGCCATTTGTTGCCGTAGCGCTCGACCAGATATTCCCGCCAGCGGATTTTCAGCACATTCTCCAGAAAATACTCGATCAGGTTGCTGACAACCGAAATCATCGCCCAGAAGAAAAACACGGTGTAAAGCAATGTCCAGAAAGTGGCTGCTTCCTTGTTCTGCAACGCATTGAACATATCCCGGTTGAAGAAGCTCAACCGCACATTGATGCCCACCTGCAACTGGTTGACGACCACAAGGGCAATTACCAGCGCCCATGCCAGTGTGCGCTCGCGGACCTGCCCCAGAAGCGGCACCTGCGCCGTTTTTGTGTTGCTGGCATCAAAATAGGGGTCGGCCAATCCGGTGATGGTGCGGATGACCGGGATGAACGAAATCGCGTAAACCAGCAGGCCGAACAGGCCAACCGTCAGGGGTAATTCCGATGGAATTTTCAGCGCCGCCAGTGATGCCGGCCACCAGCCATTCTGCCCCAGCAGATAAGCCGCCCCCGTTACAACGAATTCCACCGCAAAAATCAGGATGAACAACCGCAGAAAGGCCGAGATCGCGACCGATTTCCATGTAGCCATCGCCAGCAGCAGACCAATGGCGCCCAGACCCAGTGTCAGCTTGTCGCCGCTTACAGCGCCTGAGAGGATCGACAATCCTGAGATGATGGCAATGGCGATGGCATATGGAAACATGGTGATCCCGATTCAAACAGTATTCATTTCATCCCATACCGCTTTTTGCACCGGACGAAAGCCCTTCACGGGGAATTGCAAGGGTATGGGTGCCGCTATTGCGTTGTTGGTGGGAATGCATTGCGTGGGGTTCGGCTGCATGGCCGCTTAAACAATCCCAGCCCGTTGTGACGACTTGCCCTACAGGAAGATGAAATTATTCGCCGTCATCTGCGCCGTGGTGACGTTGTAAAGAAAGACCTGATCGCCCCCTGTCAGGGTCAACACCGTATAGATTCCGGCCTGGCTGAGCGCGGCCTGGGCTTGGGCGAAATTCGTGATGCCGGTGACCGGTGAGACGACGAGCACATCGGAGTTTGCGCCATTGCCGGCAGTGAAATCGACCACGGTATCGACATTGGTGCCACCACCGACATAGAGGAAATCCCGGTCCGCAAAGCCGATATCGTCGGTGTAGATGAAATCGTTGCCGGCGTTGCCATAGATATAGTCGTTGCCAGCTCCGGCATATATGGCATCTGCCCCGGCATTGCCGAAGATGAAGTCTCCGCCCGCAGCCATGACGATACTGTCTGCCAGTTCGCCACCCACGGCGTAGTCGTTGCCCGAGCCGCCCCAGAGCTGGTTGGCACCGGCACCCCCGTCGATAACCGAACCCGCGCCATTGCCCGAGATCAGCAGGTCATTGCCCGTGCCGCCGAACATCGAGTTGATGCCGCCAAGCCCGACCATAGTGTCATCGTTGGCACCGCCGACCATGTAATCGTCGCCCGAACCGCCATAGATCGTGTCGTTGCCCGCATCGCCTGACAGGATGGACGAGGCTCCGCCATCGCCCTGAATGTAATCCGCGCCGTTGCCAGCGTAAATTGTGTCGATGCCATCGCCGCCAAACAGTGAGTCATTGCCTTCACCGCCTGTCAGCGTGTCGTTGCCATCGCCACCGTCGAGACTGTCGGCATCACCGCCTCCGCCCAGCAAATCAGCTCCCTCGCCACCCTGCAGGGTGTCAAGCCCGGCCCCACCCTCAAGCGTGTCAGCACCGCCTGCGCCGATGAGCGAGTCGTTTCCAAGCCCGGACAGGATAAGGTCCCCGAAGCTCGAGCCGATGTATTGGTCGTCCTGCACGGTACCGCCAAGCGTGATGCCCATCTCGCGCGGATCGTAGATCGTGGTGAAAATCGTCCTCGCCGCACCGGCGCCGCTTTCCCAGGACACCGCAAAACGGCCATCGGCGAGCGTGGCGATGGTGGGCCGAGCCTTGTCGCCCGCCGCGTCGGTGTTGACCGTGAAGGCCGCGCCATCAGGCGTGCCGTCGGCGAACATCACCTGGCCTTGGATCGTCTCGTTTGTCCTCACCCACACCGTAACGAAGCGACCGTCATGCAGCGCTGTGGTTTGCACCTGCTGCTGCAGAAAGTTTCCGGCGGTGTTGGAGATGTCGAACGGGCCGCCGGAAGCGATTCCGTCGGCTTCGTAGATGCGGCCGCGCACGTCGTTCAAGGCATACTGGCCGTAGGTGACGACGAAGCGGCCGTCCGCCAGTGCCGTCACATCAGGGAATGTCGCCTGGGCGCCGCCGGGTTCAATGTCGATTATTCCGGATATGGCAATGCCGCCGGGCGAAAAGACGCGGGCGAAAATGTCAAACTGCACGTTGTCCGTCCAGGTCACCACATAATTGCCGTTGGCGAGTGCGGTGATCTCCACGTCGCGATAGTTGCCTAGGGCGTCTTGGTTAACGCCCTCCGGCGCATCAGGAGCGTTCACTGTGTTGATCAGCGTTCCGCTGATGTTGTAGAATTTGAGGATCAGCTGTCCGACAGCAATCGAGCCATCATTGAGCGCGATGACGAAGCCATTATCCGATGCGGCGACCACCGGATCGAGCTGTCTGCCTGCGCCTCCGGAGACAAGAAAACGCGGCAAAGCGAGAACGTTATTGCCGTAATAGACCGCGGCATAGACATCCTCAAGACTGCCTCCGCCGGCTGTCGGTGTCTCGGTCCAGACGATAACACGCCGTCCGTCGGCCATGTAGGCGCTGGCAGGCTGTCTTTCTGTGGTGGTCGAACTGAAAGTGGTGCCGATTGAGACAGGAAGCGTCCCTGCAGCGCTGTAGACGCGCTCTTCGATATCAGTTTGGATCGGTGGTCCAGGCAAGGTCTCAAAGAAACTGAGCGAGAAACGCCCGTCAGGCGCAGCCGAAAGCCAGGGATGACCTTCGGGGTTTTCGCCGTTGGTCAGTTCGAAGTCGGGCGTCCATTTGATTGGTGCGGGCATCACGTGATCTCCAGCAGACAAAGCGGCGGGGAACGATCAGGTAAATAAGATCAATGCTGCACATTCACATCAAATACGTGTCATATGCAAGCCGAGTTTTCGGGTGAGGGGGCAGGCTCCGAAGGCGGCAACCAATCACCCCATATCCTAAAGAAAGATAAAGTTGTTCGCCGTCAGTTGGGCTGGCGTGGTGTTGTAGAGATAGAGCTGGTCGCCACCAAACAGCGTCAGCACGGTGTAGATGCCTACCTGCGAAAGATTGGCTTGCGCATCGGCGAAATTGGCGAGGCCGTTGCCAAGTGCCACAACGATCACATCGGCATTTGCACCGTTGCCGGTGGTGAAGTCCACCACGGTGTCGACGTTGGTGCCGCCGCCGATGTAGATGAAATCCCGGTCCGCAAAGCCGATGTCATCGGTGTAGATGAAATCGTTGCCAGCATTGCCGTAGATGTAGTCGGTGCCTGCACCCGCATAGAGGCCATCAGCCCCGGCATTGCCGAAGATGAAATCGCTGCCCCCCGCCGTGATGATGGTGTCGACGAGTTCGCCGCCCACGGCGTAGTCGCCGCCTGATCCGCCCCAGAGCTGGTTGGCGCCCGCACCGCCGTCGATGACTGAACCCGGGCCATCGCCCGAGATCAGCAGGTCATTGCCCGTGCCGCCAAACATCGAGTTGATGCCGCC
>JANMLW010000208.1:0-5622 GCA_031372765.1 Hyphomicrobiales bacterium | reverse complement strand
CGGGAACACTCTCTGTTTTTGGCCACCAGATGCGGTTTGACCTGTCACAAGGCTTTCCACTGGTCACCACCAAGAAACTCCACCTTAAATCGATCGTTCATGAACTGATCTGGTTTCTGGCCGGTGATACCAATATCAAGTACCTCAAAGATAATGGTGTCGGCATCTGGGACGAATGGGCCGATGCTGACGGCAACTTGGGGCCGGTTTATGGCAAGCAATGGCGTTCATGGGCAAAACCTGATGGCGGCAGCGTCGACCAGATTAGCTGGCTGGTCAATGAACTCAAGCGCAACCCCGATTCGCGACGCCTGATCATTTCAGCCTGGAATGCTGCTGAGATAGAGCAGATGGCTTTGGCCCCTTGCCATTGCCTCTTCCAGTTCTACGTAGCCAATGGAAAGCTGTCCTGTCAGCTTTATCAGCGCTCTGCCGATGTGTTTCTGGGTGTGCCTTTCAATATCGCCTGCTATGCCTTGCTGACCCACTTGCTGGCACAGGTCAGCGGATTGCAGCCGGGTGATTTTGTCCACACCCTGGGAGATGCGCACCTCTATTCCAACCATCTGGATCAGGCGCGGCTGCAACTGTCGCGGGACATTAGGCCCCTGCCTTCCCTGCGCTTGAACCCTGACGTGACATCAATCTTTGATTTCAGGTTCGAGGATATCGCGATCGAACATTATGATCCCCATCCGCATATCAAGGCAGCGGTGGCGATTTGAGTATTTCTCTTGTCGCGGCCATCGCGAACAACCGCGTCATCGGGCGGGACAACCAGTTGTTGTGGCGCATCAAAAGCGACCTCCAGCATTTTCGCAGATTGACACTTGGCAAGCCTGTGATCATGGGGCGCAAAACCTTTGAATCCATCGGCAGGCCATTACCCGGACGCGATAATATCATTGTAACGAGAGATGCTACCTTTGAAGCTGAGGGGACATTTGTGGTTTCCTCGCTTGAGGCCGCCCTTGAGAGGGCGCAAATCCAGGGAAAATTGCGCGAAACGGACAGAATTATGGTGGCCGGCGGTGGCGATATCTACCGCCAAACCATCGGCATGGCCGATCAGCTATTCATCACCGAAGTTGAGATTGCAACTGCGGGAGATGCATTCTTTCCTGAGATTCATCGCAGCATTTGGCAAGAGACACACCGCGAAACCCATCCCAAAGGGCCGGATGACGATGCAGCCTATGCATTTGTCGAATACCGCAGGCGCTGAGACGTTGACCTTTCATCGCTCAAGCACCATGTGCTGCAAATCGGGAGCGGATTTACCAACTACCAGAGCAAGGCATTGCAGCTTTCTCAGGTTTTGCTAAAGCCCACGGACGGCATTGCCTGCAAAGGCTTTTTTACAGAGGATTTTCATGCCCTGGAATAATGAAGGCGGCGGCCCGTGGCAGCCAAAGAACCAAGGTCCCAAGAATCAGGGTCCATGGGGACAAGGACCGGGCGGCGGCAACAACAACGAGGGTGGCAACAAGGGCGGTGGGCAATCCCCTGACCTTGAGGAGCTTCTGCGCCGTGGCAAGGACCGTTTCAAGAACGTGCTGCCTCCCGGTGCCGGCGGCACAGGCCTTGGTGGCCTCGGCGGCAAAGGCATGCTGGCGCTCGGCATTCTGGCCCTCATCGGCTATGGCCTGACGGGCTTTTATACAGTCAAGACCAACGAGATCGCGCTGAACATGCAGTTTGGCAAGTTCATTGGTAAAACCGGTGAAGGCCTCAACTATAACTGGCCCTACCCCATCGGTGGCGTGATCAAGGTGCCTTTCCTGGATGTCAAGAACACCGAAGTGGGCCGGTCTTCGACCGATGCACGCCGTGCGGCGCAAACCACTGACAGCCTGATGCTGACATCGGATGAAAACATCGTTGATATCGGTTTCAGCGTGCAGTGGCGCATCTCGCCCATCAAGCCGGAAGACTATGTCTTTGCCATCCAGAATGTGGATGGAACCATAAAGGCCGTCGCTGAAAGCGCCATGCGCGAAGTGATTGGCCAGCGCCAGTTGCAGAATGTTCTGCCAAGCCAGGTTGCTGCCGTACAGGCGGCAACACCAGCGGGTAATGCCGCAGCAACAGCCGCTACACAAGCTGCCGTCGCTGCTGCTGCTGCCTCCGCCGCTTCCGCACAGTCCGATATTCAGGACAAGGTACAAAAAGCCATGCAGACCGTGCTCGATAGCTACAAGGCCGGTGTTGTCATCGACCGCGTAAACGTTACGCGTATCGCACCTCCTCAGGAAGTGCTTGCTGCCTTCCGTGAAGTTCAGGCTGCGGTGCAGGATCAGGCCCGTTTGCGCAACGAAGCTGAAACCTACGCCAGCCGCATTGTGCCAGAAGCACGCGGTGCCGCTGAGCGGACTTTGCAGGAGGCACAGGCCTACCGCGAGCGCACTGTCGCGGAAGCATCGGGTGCTGCCTCACGTTTCCGGCAAGTCTATGATGAATACCGCAAGGCGCCTGATGTAACACGCCAGCGCATCTTCCTTGAAACCATGGAACGTGTCTTTGGCGGCATGGACAAGATCATCATGGACAACGGTGCAAACGGTCAGGGACCAGTGCCTTATCTGCCCCTGAACGAGTTACAGCGCAGACCACAGCCTAACCAGCCAGGAACGACACAGCCCGGAGCAATCAGATGAGCAGCACACTTCGGACTTTTGGCGGTGTTGCCCTTGCCGTCATAGCCTTGATTGTTGCCAATGCAGCTTTCATCGTTCCGCAGACCAGTTCAGCCCTCGTATTTCAGTTCGGCCGGGTTTCCCGCCCCCCGATCACGCTGCCGGGCCTATATTTCAAGGTACCGTTTATCGAGAATGTGACGTTCATCGACAACCGTGTCCTCGACAATGATCTGAGCCCGCAAGAAGTTCTGGCGTCCGACCAAAAGAATCTCGTTGTCGATGCCTTCACGCGCTACCGCATCACTGATCCGCTGAAATTCTATCAGTCGCTCAACAACGTGCGTGCCGCCAACCAGACACTGGAACGCATCATCAATGCCCGGATGCGCAGTGTGCTGGCCGGTGCATCGACAACGCAGATCATCAACACTGATCGTGCCCGCTTGATGGACCGCATCCAGGATGATGTGAACCGCGAAACGCAGTCGCTCGGTATCACTGTTGTGGATGTGCGGCTTTCACGGGTGGAACTGCCCCGTGAGACTTCGCAGGCCGTGTTCCAGCGCATGAAGACAGACCGTGAGCGGGAAGCTGCCGAGCTTCGCGCCCAGGGTGCGGAAGCAGCGCAGACAATCCGCGCCCGCTCTGATCGTGATGTGCAGATCATCATTGGTGAAGCCAACAAGAAATCGGAAGAGTTCCGGGGTGAAGGCGATGCAAACAAGAACCGCATCTTCGCTGAAGCATTTGGCCGTGATCCGGATTTTTTCCGCTTCTATCGCTCAATGCAGGCTTATGAGACAGGCCTGAAACAGGGCGACACACGGTTGATTCTGTCACCTAACTCGGAGTTCTTTCGCTACTTCAACGATCCGTCCGGCAAGAAGTTGAACTAAGGATATCAGGCGCGGGCGATGGAAGATTTTCTCTCCGCGCTCGCGCTGCTCTTTGTCATTGAGGGATTGCTGTTTGCGGCCTTTCCCGATGCCACACGCCGCGCCATGCTGGAGGCAACGAAAACGCCGGACGACCTGATGCGAAAAATTGGCATTGCATCGGCCGTCGGCGGGATTATCGTGCTGTTTGTGGTGAAAAGACTGCTTTGACGAAACCGTGAAGAGTTGCGACACTGCCTGTCGTGCTTAGGCCACAATTACTTCATTGATGCGCAGTGTGGGCGACACCACAGCAACCGACCCGAGGGGCAAATGCCTTCCATGATCCCGTCTACCGTAACGACCCGTTCCAGAACATCGCGCCTGACAGCGTTGGCCAGTGCTTTCATGATCAGCACAGCCATGATCGCCACACCGATGACGCCGCTTACGGCACCTGCCATGGCCCGTGGCGCACCAGAATCTTTCGCGCCACTTGTGGAGCAGGTGATCGATGCCGTGGTCAACATCTCCGCTTCTCAGACGGTCGAGAACCGCACCGTGCCATTGCCTCAGGTGCCGCCCGGAGCGCCATTCGAGGATTTCTTCAATGAATTTTTTAACCGCCGGGGTGAAGGCGGCGAAAGCCAGCCCAACCAACCCAACCAGCGCCGTGGCGATAACCAGCCCAATCAGCCAAACCAGAGACGTGGTGAAGGCGGACAGAATCCCGGACAGAATCCTGGCCAGCAGCGCCGTTCCAACTCGCTTGGTTCAGGCTTCGTTATTGATCCTTCAGGCATCGTCATCACCAACAATCATGTAATCGGCGAAGCCAATGACATCACAATCAACTTCAACGATGGCACAAAGCTGAAGGCGGAAGTTGTCGGCAGGGATGCCAAGACAGATATAGCCGTGCTGCGCGTCAAGTCCGACAAGCCGCTGAAATTCGTCAAATTTGGCGATGACCGTGCCGCCCGTGTGGGTGACTGGGTTGTGGCAATCGGCAACCCGTTTGGCTTCGATTCCTCCGTTTCAGCGGGCATCCTGTCCGCCCGCAACCGGCGTATCAACAGCGGCCCCTATGACAACTTCATCCAGACGGATGCTGCGATCAACCGAGGCAACTCGGGTGGTCCGTTGTTCAATTCCGCCGGTGAAGTGATCGGCATCAACACCGCGATCATCTCGCCATCAGGCGGATCCATCGGCATCGGCTTTGCGGTCCCGGCATCTACCGCTGTACCAGTCATCGACCAGTTGAAGAACTTCGGCGAAACCCGTCGCGGCTGGCTGGGTGTGCGCATTCAGGAAGTGGATGACGGCATTGCCGAGACGCTCGGTCTGGGCAAGGTGCGCGGCGCGCTTGTTGCTGGCATCGATGACAAGGGCCCTGCCAAACCAGCAGGGATCGAAGCGGGTGATGTGATCATCAAGTTTGATGGCAAGGACGTGAAAGACAGCCGCGAGCTGCCACGCATCGTCGCCACAACGGCTGTCGGCAAGGCTGTTGACGTCACCCTTGTCCGCAAAGGCAAGGAAGTGGTGAAGCAGGTGACACTGGCCCGTCTGGAAGACGGTGAGCGTCAGGCCGCCGTTGCCAAGCCAGCTGAGCCCGCTGCGGCACCCGTGCAGGTTCGCCGTGCGCTTGGCCTTGATCTCGCGCCTTTGAATGCTGAGGCCCGCAAGCGTCTCAACATCAAGGACAGCGTCAAGGGTGTGCTGATCGGCAAGGTGGACCCCAACTCCAATGCAGCCAGCAAGCGCCTTGCAGCGGGCGATGTCATTGTCGAAGTTGGTCAGGAAGCCGTATCAACCGCCGTGGAGATTTCCGAGCGTGTGGAGAAACTGAAGAAGGAAGGCCGCAAGTCGGCGCTTCTTCTGGTGGCCAATGCGCAGGGAGAGGTGCGGTGTGTGGCTGGTACGATGGAATGAGTGCTGCAGATCAGAGCAAACAACAGCCGCCCGAAATGGCGGCATTTTTGTCTTGAGGTGAAAGACTATACAGCGGCTACTTTGAAGCTTGGCCTATAGTCAGTCGATACCGCAACAATAACCGCATCATCCAGCAAATCGTCGTTCTTCAGTTTGGTGCGCAACGCATC
>JANMLW010000195.1:0-12283 GCA_031372765.1 Hyphomicrobiales bacterium | reverse complement strand
TATTTCAACTTTTCCTGCAAATAATCACAGAGGGTGTCCAATTTGCTGGAACGCAGTTCAAATGCAGCATTCGACGACAACATGTCCCACCAGGCCGCAATGGCGTGGCTGCGCCAGCCGAAGTCCAAGCCGGTCGAGATGCTCATGGATATCGCCCGGAAAGTAACCGGACGGGTGGAACACAAGGTTGCCAGGAAGTCATTGCTTGAGCCGCTCCTGAGCAAGCTCAAACTCAAGACGGCTTGAACTGCGGCCGGTTGGTGGAGTTGAACGGGAATGTTTGGTAAGCGTGCATCATTCGGCGCAGGTCAGGCGGCGGCTCCCCCGCCGATTGCGGCTGCAATGGCATCCGTAGCACCAGAAAAGACTGCGCCTGGCGCGGCACAACCGGCAGCCGCTCCCCGTGCGCCCCAGCCCAACAGGCGCTCGGATGAGTATTACCAGACCAAGAGCATGATTTTTGGCGCCTTGATCGAAGCTATCGATCTGGCGCAACTGTCAAAACTGGACGCGGAAAGCGCCCGTGAGGAAATTCGCGATATCGTTGGAGAAATCATCACGCTCAAGAGCGTGGTCATGTCCATCGCCGAGCAGGAAGAGATGCTCGATGACATCTGCAATGACGTTCTGGGTTTTGGACCGCTGGAGCCATTGCTCGCCCGCGATGATATTGCCGACATCATGGTCAACGGACCTGACAAGACCTACATTGAAGTTTCCGGCAAGATACAGCTGACCAACGTGCGGTTCCGTGATGCCGCGCAGCTGATGAACATCTGCCAGCGCATCGTCAGCCAGGTTGGCCGTCGCGTTGATGAAGCCTCCCCGATATGCGATGCGCGCTTGCTCGATGGCTCACGCGTCAATGTGATTGCGCCCCCTCTGGCCATTGATGGCGCAGCACTGACGATCCGTAAATTCAAGAAAGACAAGTTGACGATGGATCAACTGGTCAAGTTTGGTTCGATTTCGCCTGAGGGTGCCGAAATCCTCAAGATCATCGGCAAGGTGCGTTGCAATGTGGTGATTTCCGGCGGTACGGGCTCGGGCAAGACCACGCTGCTGAACTGCCTGACAAACTTCATTGAGGATGACGAGCGCGTTATCACCTGCGAAGATGCCGCCGAATTGCAACTGCAACAGCCCCATGTCGTGCGGCTTGAAACCCGCCCGCCCAATCTGGAGGGGCAGGGCACCGTTACGATGCGCGATCTGGTCAAGAATTGCCTGCGCATGCGACCGGAGCGGATTATTGTCGGCGAAGTGCGCGGCCCGGAAGCCTTCGACCTGTTGCAGGCCATGAACACGGGTCATGATGGATCAATGGGTACATTGCACGCCAATACACCGCGTGAGGCGCTGTCGCGTATCGAATCCATGATAACGATGGGTGGCTTTTCCCTGCCGTCCAAAACGATCCGCGAGATGATGACGACATCAATCGACGTGATCGTTCAGGCCGCCCGCCTGCGGGATGGATCACGCCGGATAACCCACATCACCGAGGTGATGGGCATGGAAGGGGAGGTGGTCGTGACCCAGGATCTCTTCGTCTATGAAATGGAAGGCGAGGATGCCAACGGCAAGATCATCGGGCGCCATAAATCGACGGGTGTCGGACGTCCGCGCTTCTGGGACCGCGCCCGATATTATGGTGCCGAGAAAGCCCTTGCCGCTGCGCTTGATGCCGCAGAGGTCAAGGGCGGCACTGCGACAGGGTGAGAGACAGCATGGACTTCACAACACTTGCAATCGCTGCTCTTTCTGCTGTCTCGGTCGGCGCGGTTTTCTACGTCCTTGTCTATCCCCATGTGTCGGGAGAGGCGCGGGCGGAAAAACGCATGGATTCCTTTTCCGTCGACGCAGCGCAACGGCGCGCGGGTGACCGGATGGCGGATGTAACAGCCAATCGCAAACGCAATGTGGCTGAAAGTCTGAAAGATCTGGATGACCGTGAAAACGAGAAGCGCAAGCTGAAACTGCGAGACCGGATCGAGCAGGCCGGACTCGATTGGGACGAAAAAAAGTTCTATCTTGTCAGTGCCGTCATGGCCGTTGTCGTGGGGGGGCTGATCTTTGTTCTGTCAGGACACCCCATCGCTGCGGCATTGGGTCTGATTGTTGGTGGTGCGGGCCTGCCGCGCTGGATCCTGACGTTTCTGCGCAACCGCCGCATCAAGCAGTTCGTCGAGGAGTTTCCCAACGCCATCGACATCATCGTGCGCGGTATCAAGTCAGGTCTTCCGCTGGGTGATTGCCTGCGTATTATCGCGTCAGAAGCAACCGATCCCCTGAAATCAGAGTTCAGGGCGATTGTAGAAGCGCAAACCATGGGGCTTTCAGTCGGTGAGGCCTGTGGTCGCCTCTTCAAGCGGATGCCCATTCAGGAAGCAAACTTCTTCGTCATTGTCATCCAGATCCAGCAAAAAGCCGGAGGCAACCTCTCGGAAGCATTGGCCAACCTGTCGCGCGTGCTAAGGGACCGCAAGCGCATGAAGGGCAAGATTGCCGCCATGAGCATGGAAGCAAAAGCCTCCGGCGTCATCATTGCCGCATTGCCCTTCATCGTCGGTGTTCTGGTGCAGTTATCGAGTCCGGGCTTCATCAAGCCCTTGTTCACGACGCAGATGGGGCATCTGATGCTTCTGATCGCCGGGTTCTGGATGCTGTGCGGCATCATCGCCATGAAGAAAATGATCAGTTTCGATATCTAGGAAATTACCATGCTTGACGCCATCATAGCGACAATCATCACACCCTCCTTTCTGGCCATGGGCTTGACTGGCATTGCCGCTGCGGCTGCCGTCATCACCATCGCCATGCCTTTCCTGGAAAAGGAAGAGCTTGGCCAGCGCATGAAAGATGTTGCCATCGAGCGGGACCGTATCCGTGCTCGTGAACGCGAGCGGATGAACACCAGAGGCGGGCAGAACGCCAATGGTGGTCTGCGGCATGAGAACAAGGCTTTCATGCGCCAGTTCGTCGATGATTTTAAGCTCAGCACATGGCTGGGAACGGAAACGGCCAAATTGCAGTTGACGATGGCAGGCTATCGCGGTCAGCAATCGGAATACATGTTCCTGTTCTTCAGGCTCGTGATGCCGATTGCCCTTTTTCTTGTAGGCCTGATCTATGCCTTCGGTTTCATGGCGGATGATCATGGCACGGTGGTCAAGATCGGTGTGGCCATTGCTGGTGCTTACGCCGGCATCAAGGCGCCGGAAATGTTCCTCAGCAACCAGATATCAAAACGGCAGGCTTCCATCCGCCGGGCATTTCCCGATTCACTGGACCTGATGCTGATCTGCGTCGAATCCGGCATGTCCATCGAGCACAGTTTCCGCAAGGTCAGCATTGAGATAGGCGTACAGTCGATCCCCCTCGCAGAGGAACTGACGCTGGCAACAGCTGAGCTGTCCTATCTTTCAGACCGCAGGCAGGCCTATGATAACCTCTCGACGCGCACGGGTCTTGAGGGCGTTAAATCGGTCTGTACGGCGCTCATCCAGGCAGAGCGTTATGGTACGCCGATTGCCACGGCATTGCGCGTGCTGGCACAGGAGTTTCGTGAAATCCGCATGAACGAAGCGGAAAAGAAGGCTGCTGCCCTGCCGCCAAAACTGACAGTTCCGATGATTGTCTTCTTCCTGCCGGTCCTTTTTGTGGTCATTCTGGGTCCCGCTGCCATCGAAGTCATGGGCTGGAAATAAAGTTGGTTCCCCTCAGCCCGCGTTACCCGTTATTCAGATGGCAGGCAGACCATTGCCCCGATGATACTTCGCGAAGTGCGGGTCTTTCCACCTTGCAGCGCTCCATGGCCATGGGGCAGCGCGGGTGAAAATGGCACCCTGACGGCGGATTGATGGGGGAGGGGATTTCACCCTTGATCAACTCGAAGGTTTTCTTGCGCGCATCCAATCTTGGCACATTGGCCAGCAAGGCTTTAGTGTAGGGATGGTTGGGGCGCAGGAACAGCTCCTCCGTACGCGCCGTCTCAACCACGCGGCCAAGATACATGATGACCACACGGTCAGAGATGTGCTGCACAACCCCCAGATCATGGCTGATGAAGAGATAGGTCAGGCGAAGATCACGCCGCAAGTCCATGAACAGGTTCAGCACCTGTGCCTGGATTGACACGTCGAGTGCGGCGACACTTTCATCGCAGACCAGAAACTCCGGCCTGACCGCCAACGCCCGTGCAATACCGATGCGGGCGCGCTGCCCGCCTGAAAACTGGTGCGGATAGCGCTGCTTGTAGGTGGGGTCGAGGCCAACCTTGGCGAGCACATCGTCAACATAAGCATCCTTCTCGGCCTTGCTGACCAGCCCGTGAACCACGGGGGCCTCTCCCACGATCTCGGCCACCCGCATGCGCGGATTGAGCGAGGACATAGGATCCTGAAAAATCATCTGGATGGCCAGTGTCTGTGCCTTGCGGCCCGCATCGTCCAGCCCTGCAACACTTTGGCCTTTCCAGGTCATGCTGCCTTCGCTGGCAGGGTGAATGCCCGCCACGACGCGGCCCAGCGTGGACTTGCCGCAGCCGGACTCACCCACCAGTCCAACCACTTCGCCTTCATTGACGGCAAGATCAACGCCGTCCACCGCATGTACCGTGATGGCGCGGTTGCTGGCACCAAGCATGTTGGCCATCTTGGCAGCCGCATCAAGGGGCTTGGAAAACCGTTTGGAAACGTTGTTGAGAGTGAGGATAGACGTGCTCATGCGGATGCTAACATAGTCAGGGGATTGTAGCAGCGGGCTGTCCGCTCGCCAGGAAAAATGCGCTGGAGTGGCGCTTCACAGCAGGCCGCCGTTTCATGTTCGCAGCGCGGACGGAAGGCACAACCCTCCGGCAACCGTGCGAGTGAAGGGGCGGAGCCCGGAATCTGGCGTAACGGTTCGCCCCTTTTGCCCCGCGAGGGCACTGAACCAAGCAACCCGTCGGTGTAGGGATGAATGGGGGCATCGAGCACAAGATCAACCGGACCGCTCTCGACGATGCGACCGGCGTACATCACTGCCACACGGTCGGCGAGGCCCGCGACAACGGTCAGGTCATGCGTCACCCAGATAAGCGCCGTGCCTGTCTGGGCACAGAGCTTCTGCATCTCGGCCAGAATCTGGCTCTGGATCGTCACATCCAGCGCCGTTGTGGGCTCGTCGCACACGATCAGGGCGGGGTTGTTGAGCAAGGCGATGGCGATGGCCACACGCTGGCGCATGCCGCCGGAAAACTGGTGCGGATAGGCCGACAATCGCTCTTCGGGCGAGGGGATGCCAACTTTGCCAAGCGCGTCCCGCGCCCTGATCCGGGCCACCTCCCGCGAGACGGATTCATGCGCCTGCACAGCTTCGATCATCTGTGTATCGATCCGCAGGACCGGATTCAATGTCATCATCGGGTCCTGAAAGATCATGGCAATCTCACGGCCACGGATGGCGCGCAATTCATGCTCTGGCAGGCCAACCAGTTCCCGGCCGTTCAGTTTGATCGAGCCTTCGACGATGCGTCCGGGTGGGTCAACCAGACCCATGATGGAGAAGCCCGTGACGGATTTACCCGAGCCTGATTCGCCTACAAGACCAAGCACTTCTCCCCGGTTGACATGCAGGGATACGCCGTCGACGGATTTCACCACACCGGCGCGGGTGAAGAAATGGGTTTTCAGATCGGTGACGGAAAGAACGGATGCCATTACTTCTCAAGCCTCGGATTGAGCACGTCCCTGAGTCTGTCACCCACAAGATTGATGGAAACGATGGTCACCAGCAGCGCAATGCCCGGGAATGTTGAAATCCAGTATTTGCCCGACATCATGTAGTTGAAGCCGTTGGCGATCAGCACGCCCAGCGAAGGTTCGGTCTGCGGCAGTCCTACACCCAGGAAGGAAAGCGTTGCCTCCAGCGCGATGGCATGCGCCGTCTGCACGGTTGCAATGACGATGACCGGTGCCAGCACATTGGGCAGGATGTGCTTGAAGACAATACGGGCATGGCTGAGACCCAGTGATTGCGCCGCCTCGATATATTCCTTGCGCCGCTCCACCAGCGCCGAGCCACGCACGGTACGCGCGTAATAGGCCCACTGCACGAAAACCAGTGCAATGATGATCTTGTCGACACCCTTGCCCAGCATGGCGACAAGAATGAGCGCCACGAGCACGGTGGGCAGAGAGAGTTGCAGATCGACGATGCGCATCAGGATGCTTTCGACCCGGCCTCCGGCATAGGCCGCAACCAGGCCGACAGTCATACCCAGCGATGCAGCGATAATGCCTGAGAAAGCGCCCACGGCCAGCGAGATGCGCAGACCATAGAGGATGCCAGACAGGAGATCGCGGCCCACACCGTCCGATCCCAGCCACATGCGAAAACCCTCCGTCGCCATCTCACCGGGGGGCTGCTTGGAATCCATCAGATCGACGCTGGCGAGATCATAAGGGTTTTGCGGCGCAATCCAGGGGGCAAGCAGCGCCAGAGTTACCACAAGCACGAAGATGCACAGTCCGAACACCGCAAGACGGTCTTCAAGGAACTGATTGATGAATCGCCGCAACGGCGTTTCATCACGGATGATAACGGCAGCAACAGGTGCTTGAACAGATGTTTGAGCAGGCGTTGGAGCGGGCGTGGACATCGTGGCCATGGTTCTCTCCTCAGGCTTTGGCTTCTGAGAGCCGCACACGCGGATCAAGCAGCGAGTAGAGTATATCGACAAGCAGGTTGATGGTGACGAACAGGACCACAACGACGATGACATAGGCGACGATCACCGGACGATCGAGGCGCTGAATGGCCTCAAGCAGCAGTTTGCCCATGCCAGGCCATGCGAAAATGGTTTCTGTCACCACCGAAAAGGCGATGAGCGAGCCGAACTCGAGGCCCAGGACCGTGACAATCGGGATCATGATGTTCTTCAGGATATGCACACCGATGATGCGGTTTTGCGAAAGGCCTTTGGCACGGGCAAATTTTACATAGTCCATGAGAGCTGCTTCCCGTGCCCCAGCACGGGCAAGACGGATAACCAGACTGATCTTGAGCAACGCCAGATTGAGCGCCGGTAGCAGGATATGGCTCCAGCCGTTCAGGGTAAGCAGTGATGTCTGCCAACCCAGCAGGCTGGCTGTATTGCCGCGTCCGGTGGCGGGAAGCCAGCCAAGCATCACCGAGAACAGCATGATCATCATCAGACCCACCCAGAACGTGGGCAGCGAAAACCCCAGAATCGATACGGACATGATGGTACGCGAAAGGGTGGAATCAGGTTTCAATCCGGCATAGAGGCCCAGCGGAATGCCGATGATGATGGCCAGTGTCAGCGCCACCAGCGCCAGTTCCAGCGTCGCGGGCATGCGCGACAGAACCAGTTGCAGCGCAGGCTCGCCATGCACGAAACTATGGCCCAACGAACCGGTTACGATGCCTTTGGCGAAACTGAGAAATTGCACGAAGATCGATTGATCAAACCCGAATTCTGCCCGGACCCGGTCGATGTCAGCCTGTGTTGCGTCCGAAGCCACCATCATCCAGACGGGGTCTCCAACAACATTGATGCCGAAGAAGACAATCACGACCATTGCGGCAATGACGCCGAATGATTGTGCGACCCGTCGGAGAATGAAGGCAAGCATATTGTTCAATCCCTCTCTTGCATCGAGCTGTGGGTCAGTTGGTTTGCGGGTGGTATTCTGTCGTCAAACAGTTTTGTGTTAAAATGCATGAATCAAGGTCGAAAATGCCCTTGCCGGGGCAGATCTGACACCCCTCTTGGGAAGATGTCAGATCTGCGATATCCTCATTCCTTTGCAATACCCATGGCGAGTGTGTATTCGTCGGCGCGCGGGATGACCTTGAAACCCTTGCGCGCTGCCCAGACATTCACCTGGTAGTGCGTCGGGATGATGCCGAAGTCCTTCATGCCAATCTCCGACACTTCCCCCAGCAAGGCGGCACGCTTGGTATCGTCCACGGTGCGCTGTGCTTCCGTCAGCTTCGCATCAAATGCCGGGTTCGAGTAACGCCCACGGTTCGCGGCGCCCGCTCCTTTTGCGCGGTCAAAGGTTCCAAGCAGAGCCTGCAATGAACCCAGCGTTTCGCCGGTGCCGGCACCCCAGCCAACAAGAATGAACGAGAATTCGGGAAAGCCGGTTTCGCCCTTGTCATTCTTGCCGCCGGTGGAGCCGCGCGTGAAGAAGTTTGCCGGTGGCATCGTCTCGATTTCAACTTCGATGCCCGCGCGTGTGAACATCTGGGCCACGGCCTCAATGATCTTGGTGTCGTTTGTATAGCGACCGTTGGGGCCATGCATCTTCATCTTGAAACCGTTGGGGAAGCCTGCATCGGCCAGCAGCTTGCGCGCACCGGCGAGGTCAAACTCCGTGGGCTTCAGCGTCTTGGAGGTGCCGAAGAAACTCGATGGGAGCACCTGCTCCGCAGGCACCGCCTGCTTTTCCATGATGCGCTCGACGATTGCCGGGCGGTTGATGGCCTTGGACAGGGCCTCGCGTACCCGCTTGTCGAGCAGTGGGTTCTTGATTGGCGAGCCATCCTTGGCTGTTATGAAGGGGCTGTTCTCCCGGAACTGGTCCAGATGGAAGTAGATCACACGGTTGGAAAGCTCCTGCACCACGGAAAGGGTGCGGTCTGCCTGCAAGCGCGCCATGTCGGTCGGGGGCACGCCCTCGATCACGTCCACATCACCCGAGAGGATGGAAGCGACGCGGGTGGGAGGCGACGCGAGGAAGCGGAAGGATACTTTCTGCCAGTCAGCTTTCTTGCCCCAGTAGGCGTCATTGCGCTCCATGACCAGGCGGTCACCAGGCTTGAACTCGGCGTATTTGAACGGGCCGGTACCGCCCTGGCATTTCAAAGCGTTAAAGTCCTCGGTCGTGGTACCTTCAGCGCAGGACTTGGAGACAATTCCGAAAGTTGACAGGTTCGTCGGGACGAGAGGAGCGGGCGAGGCCGTCTTCAGGTGAAGGGTGTGGTCATCAATCTTCTCAAAGGTGACGCCCGCGATGAAGGACGCGAAACTGGATGGCGAGCGCGGCACGTTGGGAATGCGCTTCATGGTGGCGATGACGTCATCCGCTGTGAAAGGCGAGCCATCAAAAAATTTGACCCCCTTGCGCAATTTGAATTCCCAGGTCGTATCGTTGATGGCCTTCCAGCTCTCGGCGAGACCCGGCTGCAACGCCTGTTTTGCGTCCTGGCTTACCAGCGGCTCGAACACATGGCGCGACAGCATGTTGTTGGGGGACAGATTATGGTAGTGGGGATCGATGGAGCTTGGCTCAGCCGAAAGTCCGACCCTCAAATCCTGCGCCTGCACGCCCTGCAACTGTGCGGCCTGCATCAGCATCAGGCTGGCGGCGGCCACAAAAATCGATCTGGTCTTCAACATACGCGTCTCCCCTTAATCATCCCGGCTGCTGCCGTTTGAGCCTGCACTCTGCACTGACTGTCATTCCGCGCAAGAGCCAGTTTCTTCAAGACGGGACACATCTCCCATTGACAGTCATGTATATGCGATATTAGCATTTGATAATCAGATTTATATAACCTGAAAACATATGAATATGCGCAATCTGGATGCAGCCAAGGAGAAACGCCCGACGCTTCGCGAGCTAGAGGTGCTGCATGCCATGATCGAGGGGCGCAAGACAACATCTGCCGCCAGCATGCTTGGCATTTCCCAACCTGCAATCTCGCGCACACTCCAGCAACTGGAGGCAAGACTGGGTAAAATCCTGTTCCGTCGCGAAGGCGGACGGTTGCAACCCACCCCTGATGGTGTGGAGTTTTATCAGCGCAGCCAATCCATCTTTCAGGCACTGGAACGACTTGGCAATCCGCCGGATGAGACATTGCAAGGCCAAATGGTGCGTTTCATCGCTCCACCAACCATGGCGCACCGTTTTCTGCCTGGATTGATCGCCGCCTTTCACCGGGTAGAACCGGGCATCCGCATGCAGATCGAGGTGGGCATCACCGCCGATGTGATTGCCAAGATAGCGGATGGCAATTTCGATGTCGGCATTACAGATGCGCAGCTTCATCATCCCAGTGTGGTTTTCGAGCCCTTCAGGCGCTCGAATGCCCATGTCATCCTTCCGGCGGATCACGCCCTTGCCTCTCGACCGATCCTTTCGGCCGTTGATCTTGATGACCAGCCCTTCATTGCCCTGACAAGACGGTTTTCGGTGCGCTCGGCTCTGGACCGTATTTTTCTCGACAGTGGCATCACGCCCCGTATTGTGGTGGAAGCCGCAACGTCTGCCATAGCCTATGAGCTTGTGCGCGCCGGCGTCGGCATCACCCTGATCAACCCGTTTCCGCTGGCATTCAGGGGCGATAGCGATGTGGTGATCCGCCCCTTTAGCCATACCGTACCTTTCGAGACATCCTTTGTTCTGTCGACAGCTGCTCCTCCAACCCGCGCGGCACGGCTGTTCATGGATTTTGTGCGTCGCAGCCAGGCTGATGACGGTTATTCCACCCCCCTGCGATGAGGATACTATGACCACAACAGCCGCAACCCTTGAAATCCTGCGACAGCTGGTTGCCTTCGACACCACAAGCCGCAACAGCAACATTCCCTGTGCAGACTGGATAGCGGACTATCTGACAAGTTACGGCGTCTCCGTTGAGCGTTTTCCCAGTCCTGAGGGGGACAAGCATAATCTTTATGCCATTATCGGTCCCAAGCATGTGCCAGGTTATATTCTCTCAGCCCATACCGATGTGGTTCCCGTCGACAGTCAGACATGGGCAACGGACCCGTTTCTGTTGACGGTGAAGGACGGAAAGGCCTACGGGCGCGGCGCCTGCGACATGAAAGGTTTTCTGGCCTGCACACTGGCCATGGTGCCGGACATGGTGAAAGCGGACCTGAAAACGCCGATCCATCTGGCCTATAGCTACGATGAGGAGGTCGGCTGCACCGGCGTTCGCGGTATGCTGGAAGCGCTGGCGCCGCGCGAGCCAAAACCGATTGCTGCATTCATCGGGGAGCCAAGTTCCATGCAGGTGATCATTGGTCACAAGGGTGGCCAGCGTGTCGTTTGCAAGGTGTCCGGCAAGGCCGCTCACTCTTCGCTGGCACCACACGGTGTCAATGCCGTGGAATACGGTGCGAGGCTGGTGGCAAAGATCAAAGACATGGCTGAAGCCCAGGAGAATAATGGCAGCCGTGACCCGATGTACGATGTTCCCCACAGCACATTGCATGTGGGCATTTTCACCGGCGGCACATCCCCCAACATCGTGCCACATCAGGCCGAGATATCGTTTGAATGCCGCAATATCAGCAGCGATGACCCGATGGATTACATCAACGAGATCATGCGTTACGCCAACGAAGAACTGACCCCAAAAATGCGCCGCATTGAGCCGACGGCTGGCTTTGACTTTGAAATGAGGCCCAATCTACCGGCTCTGGAGACCGCGCCTGATCACATCGCCGTCACTCTGGCCAAGCGCCTGGCCGGGCGGAATGACCATGCGAAGGTTGCCTATGGCACTGAAGCCAGCCTGTTTCAGGCCATGGCCGGTATCCCCTCGGTCGTTGTCGGTCCCGGGGACATCGATCAGGCACACAAGCCCGATGAATGGATTCTGGTTTCCGACCTCGACAAGTGCAATGCCTTCATTCATCGGTTGATCGCGGAATGCCGACAGTGATACGATAATGGAATTAATTTCTACTATAAGAGAAAATCAATGAAGAACTGGACGAAGCGTACCCTGGCTGCTCAGGCCATGGGTAAGATTGATGCGGGCACAATGGGCATCGTGCCGCCTATCCATATCACCACCACCTTCATCCGGGATGATGACAACCAGTACCGCTCCGGCAATATCTATGGCCGTCCGGACAATGCAACGATCCGTGAGGCGGAAAGCATCATCGCCATGCTGGAAAGCGCGCCCGAAGCACTGGTTTTCGGCTCGGGCATGGCGTCTGCCATTGCCTGTTTTCTGGCGCTTTCACCCGGCGATCATGTCATCGCACCCAAGGTAATGTACTGGGCACTTCGCAACTGGCTGCTGACCGAGGGCAGACACTGGGGCCTGATCATCGACTTTGTCGAGATGTCTGATCTCGCAGCGGTAAAGGCAGCCATGCAACCGGGCAAGACCAGGCTGGTCTGGATCGAAACGCCGGCCAATCCGCTGTGGTCACTCACCGATATCGCCGCCGTGGCCGAGATCGCGCACAAGGTTGGCGCACGGCTGGCTGTGGACAGCACCTGCGCCACGCCCATCCTGTCCC
>JANMLW010000170.1:0-3332 GCA_031372765.1 Hyphomicrobiales bacterium | reverse complement strand
GTTTTAATGATTTCATTTTGATATGTATCAAGAAATGAGGCAAAAGGCGAGTGCAAATCCGCAACAGCCAGGCGCTTGTTGCGCTGCAGCAACATTTTTGATCTTATTGCCACAGCGAATTTTCAATCATGACAACGCTTCTGATCACCCATGATGCTTTTGTGCATCACACCGTTCCCGAAGGTCATCCTGAGCGGCCTGACCGGATCAGGGCTGTCCAAATGGCCCTTGCAGAAGCCCGTTTTGCCCCCTTGCAGCGTGAAATCGCCACTCTTGCCGATCTCGCGCTGGCGCGTCTTGTGCATGAAGAAACTTATATAAAGTGGTTTGAGGCCCAGCAACCAACCACAGGCTTCAAGGGAATAGACGGCGACACTTTCGTTTCGCCAGGAACGATGGAAGCCGTGCGCCGGGCCATCGGTGGGGTTGAACGTGCGGTTGATGCGGTGTTTGGGGGCGAGGCACGTAACGCCTTTCTCGCAACGCGGCCACCCGGACATCACGCCGAGCATGACAAGGCCATGGGGTTCTGTTTCGTCAACACGGCGGCTGTCGGCGCCCGCATTGCGCAGCAAAAACATGGTGCAGAGCGTGTCGCCATCATCGACTGGGATGTGCATCACGGCAACGGCACGCAGGATATCTTCTGGTCTGACAAGAGCGTGCTTTATGCCTCTACCCATGAAATGCCGCTTTATCCCGGAACGGGTTCACCAACGGAGACGGGCGAACATGGCACCATCGTCAATGCCGTGTTGCGCAGCAATGACGGCAGTGAAATGTTCCGGGAGGCTTTCACCCGCGCCATTTTGCCCAGGGTTGATATGCATGCGCCTGATCTGATCGTCATTTCAGCAGGATTTGATGCCCATCACCGTGATCCTCTTGCCAGTCTGCGTCTGGAAGCTGCAGACTTTGCATGGGCGACCGAGCAACTCATGAGCATCGCGGAAAAGCGCTGCAATGGCCGTATCGTTTCCGTGCTGGAAGGTGGATATGATCTTATCGGGCTTGCAGAAAGTGCATCAGCGCATGTTGAGGCATTGATGGGCACGTAATTCCGGCTACTGTGTAACTGGAACCCATCATGCGCACACCTTATACCTCCATTGCAGCCATTCTGATGTCCGTGCTTGCACTCATTGCAGGCAACGCTTTGCTCAACACGCTTGTGCCTCTGCGCGGCAAGCTGGAGGGCTTCTCCAGTGTCTCGCTTGGCCTGCTGGGGTCCGTGTTTTTTGCCGGCATGCTGACAGGCACGTTGCTAGGGCCAGCCATTATCCGTCGCGTCGGGCATGTGAAGGCCTATGCCATTTTCTCCGCTCTGGCGATGATTGTGGCCGTTGCCTATCCACTCGTGGTTGATCCGTGGTGGTGGATGGGCCTGCGGGCACTGATCGGCTTCGCCTTTGCCGGACTGTACGGGGTCATTGATGGCTGGGTGCAGGGAAAAGCTGACAACGAGCATCGAGGCCAGATGGCATCGGCCTATCAGTTCGTCCATTTCATAGCGGTCGCTGCCGGGCAGATGCTGCTGACAGTGGCTGATCCCATGCAGTTCACGCTATTTGCTTTTGTCGGCATGCTGTTTGCCCTGTCGATCATTCCATTTTCGCTTTCCACAACGGAGCCACCCGCCTTGCCCGAATCAGCCACGCTTGAACTTGGCTGGCTGTTTCGCAACGCGCCTGTCTCGGCAATCGCAGCCCTTGGGATTGGCGGTGCAAGCGGTTCTTTCTGGTCGCTGTTTCCGGTGTTTGGCTCGTCCATTGGCATGCCAACGCATGAAATCGCCTGGTTTCTGACGGCAACCATCATTGGCTCAGCTGTAGCCATTTGGCCTATCGGGCGTTTATCCGACCGGATGGACCGTCGATTGGTGCTGGCGGCGCTGATTCTGGCCGCAGGAGTCATCGAAACGGTTCTGACCGTTTTTGGCCGCCTCCCCGGCCTGTTCATGGGTACGCTGGGCTTTCTGCTGGGCATGGTGGCGATGACGCAATACTCGGTTGCCATTGCCCACGCCAATGACCGGGCACAGATCAACCAGTCCGTCACCATCGCCTCAGGCTTGCTGTTCCTGTACAGTGTCGGCGCAATCCTTGGCCCGTCCCTCGCCGCCCTGCTGATGGAGCGCATAGGTCCGCAGGCGCTGTTCCTGTTCATGGCATTGACCCATGCCACCGTGCTGGCAGTCACCATATTCCGCATCCGGTCCCGCGCACCAGCGCCTGAGCGACGCGTCGCCGATGCCAGGCTGCCGCCTTGACAGTCAAAGCAATGCAAAGATTTTGATGATCCAGTCTGCCACTGCACGCACACTGGGTGCGTTAATCCTGTCGGGATGCAACATCAGATAGACCTCGCGTTCGGCAAACTCCTCAAAGCCCGGATACCGGGTCAGCTCATGCGCATCATCGCCTATCCTTTCAGGCAACATCACGACGGCACCAGTCGCCTTCGATGCTGCCATCAGGACATCAAGCCGGTTGGCACGCAGGAAGACTGCAATATCCGGCAGCAGTTTGTCGAGAAGTTGCATTTCAGGCAAATGATCCAGACTGGTGTCATAGCGCACAACAGGCAGGGCGCTGCCGTCGGCACGATAGGGGCAGACTGCCGGGACATAAGCACGAAAGCGAATGATGCCGAGCTTGCGGATGCGGGCCGAATCATCCTTCGGTCGCCCAAGGCGGATGGCAATGTCCGCTTCCCGGCGCTCGAAACTGACACTGCGATCCTCAGCCACCAGCGCAAGTACCACTTTGGGATGCAGGGCATGGAACGCCCCCATGGCTGGAGCCAACCAATGATTCTGGATGATGCCAAGGGTAGATACCCTGACCTGGCCTGAGAGTTCCGCTTTCCTGCGATGCAGCGATGCAGCGGCCTCGCCAGCTGCTTCCCGCATGGTCATGATGGCTGGCAATGCGGCCTGAACCGCAGGCGTGGGCTGCAACCTGCCTACTACCCGCTCGAATACACAATGGCCAAGATGCCGCTCCAGTCGTTCCAGCCGACGCGCAACCGTCGTGGCGTCAACGCCCGTTTGCAGCGCGGCAGCATGAAACGAACCGGCAGACGCCAATGTGCCGATCAGTTCCAGATCATTCCATGTCAATGCTGCAATCATGCAGGATGATGATGCATTATTGCGGGCTATACGGCAAGATCGCAGTATGACTTCATAGGCGTCCTGAAATGCCACAAAGGAAGCATGCCATGAACCTGCCAACGCATTCGCCAAAAACACTGCTAACGCTCTCCGGTCGCACTTACAGCAAGCCTGATTTTTCGAATGCTGCACTGGTGCTGATCGACTATCAGAATGA
>JANMLW010000166.1:0-9678 GCA_031372765.1 Hyphomicrobiales bacterium | reverse complement strand
ATTTTAATGTAAATACATTTATATATATTATAGAAAATCATGATGCTACTCGTACGAATGTGTGATGGTGAGTCAATATACCCTGTCTTGACAAGATAGGATCGCGCCCAAGCAACTTGGTTCTCAAATTTCAAAGCGCCTGATTTTAAAGTCGCAGTCCTTTCCTCCTCTGACAACCCGTGCGTCTTTGCTATAAAGTCATAGATATCTTTCGGGCGAGCCTGTCCGCCCTTCTCACGCAGAGCTTCCAAAAGGGGGTTCATGAACCTCAAAAAGACAGATTCGTATTTCGGCAAGGTTTTAACGCCGGGGTACCTTGATAGAGTCATAAATTGCCTGTTTGATTTCTCGCAGTCATACTACCCTTGGGTAACAACAAGAGTATAGGTTTTCTTTATTGTACCGCATAACGTTATGCGTTATGCGTACTCTTAATGATCCTGTCCTTCAAAGACACCGAAACAGAAAAGGTCTGGAATGGCTGGGTTAGTAGGCGTTTGCCGGGAGACATTCAGGCCACTGCCCTGCGCAAACTTCGGATTATTAACGCGTCGCGGGTTCTGGACGATCTTCGGGTGCCACCTGGCAATCGTCTTGAAGCCTTGAAAGGTAATCGGGCCGGTCAGCATTCCATCCGGATCAATGATCAATGGCGCATCTGTTTTATCTGGACCAGCACGGGAGCGGAACATGTCGAAATCGTCGATTACCACGTCTGAACCTCTGCCCAATCCACATGCGGGCGATGTCCTGATGCAAGACTTTTTAGCCCCTCTTGGGTTGAGCCAGACGGCGCTGGCCAAAGCTATTGATGTGGCTCCCCGACGCATCAATGAAATCGTTTTGCGCAAGCGCGCTGTGACGGCGGATACCGACCTGCGGCTAGCCCGTTACTTTGGCATGTCGGACGGCTTTTTCCTGCGCCTGCAGAACGATTACGACCTGGTGGAATCCCGCCGCCGCATGGCCGAGACCTTGCAGCGGATCACGCCCCGCACTGTCATGCATCCTGCTTCCCTGAACATTGGCAATGACAGACCATGAACTTTCTGAAGCCGGTATTGCCCCGGTTAGACAAGAGGTCCCAATGTCCTTCTTCAAGAAACTGTTCGGTGGCGGTTCCACGCCCAAAGCTGAAGCCGGCCCTGCCGCAACTGCCGAGCACAGCGGCTTCACCATCCATGCCACGCCTTATCAGGAGGGTGGCCAGTGGCAGATGTGCGGCGTGATCGAAAAAGAGATCGCGGGCGAAGCAAAGTCCCACCGGTTCATCCGCGCAGACAAGTTCCCCTCGCAGGAACAAGCGGCCGAGTTCACGCTCGCCAAGGCACGGCAGATCATCGACCAGATGGGCGACAAGCTGTTTGGCTGAGGCAGGACGAAAAAGCGTTGAACATCAATATCTGTTGAGAACGCCGGATTCAGTTGGCTTTTGAGCGCAACCCGATCACAAGCCAACCATGGCCCTTAACATTCTCAAACTGGCGGTTGGATGCGATGCAATTGCTGATCTGGAAAGCTGGATCGAAGACACGCGATTGCTGTTCAGGCGATTGAACCGCCCCTATGAACAGATGCATACCACGCGCATGGTGCCCAAACGGATGGACGAGATAACCTGCGGCGGTTCGCTCTACTGGGTGATCAAGAGCCAGATCCAGTGCCGGCAGCGCATCACCGAAATCCGCCCTTTCACGGATGACAGCGGCATCGGGCGCTGCCATCTCGTGCTGGAACCGCTGGTACACCCCGTGCGCCCTCGGCCCATGCGGCCATTTCAGGGCTGGCGCTATATGGAAGCGAAGGACGCCCCGCCAGACATGGCGGATCTTGGCGCCAAGGCAGATATGCCCGATGACTTGCGCCGGGAACTGGCAGGTCTGGGACTGCTATGAACAGCAATACACCGTCCTTGCGCCGTGCCTAAAATTCCAGCACCATCTGACGGGATGCCTGCTCGGTCTTTTTGGCAAGTATGGCCTTCGTCCGGGCAGGATGATCATCTTTCAGGGTCCGCTTGCGCGAACCATGCTTGATGAAAACAGCCTGAGCCTTGGAGCGGAACCCGATCTGGCTCCTGACGTGCGAGAGCCGGTCACGCGCCTGCCGGGCGGCGTCTTCATGATCAACAATCCGGAATGGATAGTCCAACCCGAGTTGAATGTTGTGCATGCGTTCTTCCACACCTGTCATGCGCCATGGCTCATGCAGAAAGGCCGTTGGCAGTGCTGCCAGTTCAGGCACCCAACGACGCATGAAGATACCGTCCTTGTCCTGATCGATGGATTGCTTGACCGGATTGTAGATTCTGGGCGTGTTGATGCCGGTCTGGCCGGATTGCATCTGGACCTGCGGCCAGTGGATTCCAGGCTCGTAGTCGGTAAACAGTTGCGCAAGCCGTGTTCCTGAGACGCGCCAGTCAAGGGCCAGATGATAGCTGGCAAACGCCATCAGCATGGCCCGCATACGGAAGTTGATCCAGCCGGTCGCAATCAAGGATCGCATGCAGGCATCAAGGAATGGAAAGCCCGTGCGCCCTTCGATCCATGCCACAAGCGAAGGATCATCCGGGGCAGTGGTCAGCTTGTGTGCCTCAAACAGGGGATGCACGGCACGACGCTCAATTTCGGGTTCGCTCTCCAGTTTCTGGATGAAATGACAATGCCAGTGCAATCGCGCGATAAAACTGTCGACTGATCGCAACGGGATTGATCTGTTCTCGATGGGCATCGCGGCCAGTTGTCGTCTCTCCTGATAAGCCCGCTGTACGATTTCGCGCATGGATATGTTGCCCGCTGAAAGATGCGCTGAAAGCCGGGAGCAACTCTCTGCTGCGGTGAGCGGGCTGGACATGGCAAAGGTATAGTTGCGCCCGCGTCGCGCAAAGAAGCTGGACGTGAGCTCAAGTGCCTTGCTTCGCCCACCAACCTGCGGATCAAGGCACATGTCTGGCGCCAGACCAAGATCAGCGGCGCAGGGTATTGGCCCCGCTACGATGTCGGGGATTGGCATGAGACTATCTGGTGGAGAAAGGATTGATCTCCGCATGAATGTCTCGAATCCAGCCGCCCATCTTTCCCTGTCCTTCAACCGGCGCGTTACACCAAATTGAGGCAATTCGGTCCACGCAATCCCAGCCTCACGGCAGAATGTGCCAACAGCCCTGTCGCGGGAAAAAGTCCAGGCATTGCCGGTCTCCTCATGGGACCACAGGTGTGCAATCGTGTACCGCGCATGCAATTTCTTCAGCAGGGAAACCACATCGCCTTGACGGATAATCAGTGGCTGTCCAAGCGCCGTCAACGCAAGGCGCAGTTCCGCCAATGTTTCCGCAATGAATTGCCATTGGCGTGCCGAAGTATCGGGCAATATCCAGTAACCGGTTTCAGCCACATAGAGTGGCAATACCATTCCCCGTTCTGCAGCCTCCAGAAGGGGTGCATGATCAGTGACGCGTAAGTCCCGCTTGAACCAGACAACCTGTAGTGTCCTCATTGACATCAAGCGTATGACTGACAGCTAATGCAGCTGAAGACACGGCGTCCTGCCAATTCCGATATGTGAATTGGTGATCTACAGGCTGGACAGCTGTCCTTGCCGAAGATGTTGACGCGCTCGCCGTAGCGGCTCACCGATTTTGCACCGACATCAACCGTGATGATGGCATTGTGTCTGACACCAATCTGGAGAAGGTTGACAGCGTCATCCCAAAGGCGGGTGAAGGTTGCATGATCAATGTCTTTGCCGGGTGTTTGGGGATGCACTTTCTGCCGCCAAAGGATTTCACTGCGATAGATGTTGCCAATGCCGGAAATAACCGATTGATCCATCAAAAGCTGCCCAATGGCTGAACGGCTTTTGCTGATACGGTCCCATGCCCTTTCCGGCTTTGCATCCGCGCGCAGCACATCGGGTCCGATGCGGGCAACAAGGGCGGACAGTGCCGCACCATCCAGAATTTCACAGGTGTTTGGTCCGTTGATATCAATTGTATCATGGAGACCCGCGAGACGAACGCGCACCTCGCCGCGTGGTTCTGCCACCGGGTTACGCCCCATCCTGAAGCGCCCGAAAAGACCAAGGTGGATATGCAGCGCATAGCCATGGGCAAAAGAGTAGATGAGATGCTTGCCGTAGGCCTCCACGGCTGTGCATGTCTGCCCGTCAAGCAAGGAGGCACCCTCGCTGAAACGGCCCTGAGGTGAGGTTATCGCGAGTGCCTGTGCCAGCAGCATCGGTCTCTGATCGAGGGCCGCGCGGTGGATTGTGTGACCTTCAGGCATGGGACTCCAGCGTTTCAATCGCAAGTTCACCCAAAAGGCCTGGAATACGCTCCTTCATCGCAAAGAAGCCACGGGAAGCATGTGGCCACGCCAAGGTATCAAACCGCCGCCTGACCTGCACCAACTGGATGCCTTTGGCCGCAAGCAGCGGCGTAATGGCGGCAAGGGCCGTAGCTGTTGGCCCCGTCGGCGCATGGGCCGTCACGATGACTTCAAGAGTGTTTTGTCGGGCCCAATCTAAAAGTGTCACGGCTGAAAGCGATGGCAACAATGTGATGGGTGCATCAAATAATTGGGCCGCGCTGGTCATGCCATCCTGCATTGCCGAGGCTTTGAAGTGGCTCACGTTGTCGGCTTCAGCAAAATGCGTTTCGTCGCCAGCAAGAGAAGCCCCGGCAATGGCGGTGACCCGCGCATTTCCATGGTCCATGCTGGCAGGATGCAGATCTTCCTCGGTTAGCAGGAGACCCACCCGACCAGCAGGAAAAGCGTCTGGCCTTACCCCAAGCCCCTGGGCCGGGGGCAGTGAAGGTTCATCAAGGGACAGTGCTTCTGATGCCAACCCACGGGGAGAAAAGCGCCCGCCCGTGTTCGCGATGATGTTGTCGCGGCGCGCAAGATAGGTCTTGCCCCTGGTGTGCAATCCCCCGACCCAACGCCAGGACAGCGTGTTGGAGGCGGGATCACCATCCAGCAGATGCCGGATCATGAAATCAGCACCCAGTTCCCAAGGCAAGCGAAGTGTGAAAATCCAGATCGAGGCAAACCACATACGGGAATGGTTGTGCAGATAGCCGGTATCGAGCAATTCCGTGATCCAGGCATCGAAGCAATCAATGCCTGTCCGCCCGCCCGTTGCCTGCTCGTAGGCTTTGCGGATACCACCCTTCTGGCCAAGCGTGATTATCTGCTGATTCCGCGCAAGACAATATCGCTGCCATATCTCGGGCCGCGTTTCCATATGCCCCTTGAAATAGGTGCGCCAGAAAACTTCCTGCACGAATTTTTCTGCATCAGGCAGCGAATGGTGCGCCAGAACTGCCCGCAGCACCTCTTCCTCGGTGATCAATCTGTGGCGGATGTAAGGGGATAGCAACGAAACATTGCCCCGTTTGTCCGGTCCCAGATCGGCATTGCGCCGTGTGGCATAGTGATCGCCCGCCGCGCGAACAAACGCCTCAAGCCGCGCCAGACCTGCTGAACGTGATGGCAGAAAGACCTGTTGATGAGCGGAGTTTTGCAAGGGTAAGATCATGCCGGTGTATACGGCATGTTAGACCTGACGGATGCAAATCAGGGTTGGCTCTCAGTGCACGGACACTGTCATCAGTTCGTTTTCCCAGGCATTGGCCAATGCCGCCGCACGGGAATCCGCTAGCAGGATTGGCGCGCCGTCGGCACCAAACAGGGCAAAGAGCTGAAGGCCCGGTGCCAGTTGGGGTGCCTGCGGGAAAGTCTTGCGGATGTCATCCGACAGCATCTGCTTCAGATAGGCGATCTCGCCTTCGCCCAACTGCGCCAGTTGCTGAGGTGTCATGCCGGCGACGGGGACGGGAAGCATTATGCCCCGGCGGTTCTCGAATTTTGTTTTCTCGGTCATCTCAAAGCCCCTTTCTGGCAGCTCTGCAAGTCTCTTTGATAAGGCAATTCCCGGACCACTTCACTGCTGCTGAAAATCCCCAGCCAGACCATGCTGCGCCCGAAGCCTTTCCAAAAGGTGAAGAAGGGAATCACGGTGGCGTCAGTCACGTTCGACAATGTCGATCCGCCGGATGATGCGCTCGGGCTCCGGCCTGACAAGATCAACCGAAAGCAATCCGTTGGAGAGATCGGCCCCCAGCACTTCCATGCCGTCAGCCAGCAGGAATGTCCGCTGGAACTGGCGGGCCGCGATTCCCCTGTGCAGGTATTGCCGTGTCTTGTCGTCAACCTGCCGTCCACGGATGACGAGTTGCCCCTCTTCGAGCAGAACCTCAAGCTGATCCCGCGTGAACCCTGCAACCGCCAACGTGATCCGCAGGCGATCCGGCGCAACGTCACATCGCTGCAAACGCTCGATATTGTAGGGCGGGTACCCATCCGCCGAGGCTTTTGCCACCCGGTCAAGGGCCCGCTCGATGTCGTCAAACCCCAGAAGGTAAGGGGAGTTGAAAGTCGGTACGCGTGTCATCACTTCACTCCGAAGCCCATCCGGCAGCAGGTTGTCTAAAAAACCTTTGCCATCTGCGGCACCTCGAACAACCAAAGCCCGTCAAACTGTCTGATAAGACCAGCCTGACCCTGCTTCGAACCCGAATATGGATAGTCTGTTACGGCAGCGCAAGATCGAAACGAAAGACGCGTGGGATAAGCAATCTGCATGGGTGGCAATACTCTTTCGCCTTGGACAGGGTGCAGCCTCCGGCTTAAGCAGAAGGCCCATGTCATTCCAGCGCCTGTTCCTGCTTGCAACGCCAACCCTGTTCGTCCTTATCTGGTCAACCGGCTGGATCGCGGCCCGCTATGCTGCGCCCTTTGCCGATCCATTGTGGTATCTGACCATCCGGTTTTTCCTGGCCGCAGTCGTGCTTGCCCTGTTTGCAGTATTGGTGCGCGCGCGCTGGCCAGTTGACGCCACGGCATGGCTGCATGCGTTGGTTTCGGGCATTTTGCTCCATGGCATTTATCTCGCAGGTGTCTGGTGGGCCATAAAGCATGGCCTTTCAGCGGGCCTTTCGGGATTGCTAGCCGCCTTGCAACCGTTGATGACAGCGTTTCTGGGGCCTTGGCTGTTGCGTGAGCATGTCGGCTGGCGGCAATGGCTGGGTGTAGTGCTCGGGTTGCTCGGTGTCATTGCAGTGCTGTCACCCAAGTTGATGGCATCGCTGGAGCCGGATCATCCACTGTTGTGGACACCTTTGATCGTCAATGTCATCGGCGTGATGACCCTGACAACAGGCAGTTTCTACCAGAAGCGTTTTCTGGCGGGTGGTGATCTGCGCACAGTCACATCCGTTCAGTATGTCGGTGCATTGCTGTTTGTCGCGCCGCTGGCCTTGCTGACAGAGGACCTGCGCTTTGATCTCAGGTTCGAGACCTATGCCGTCATGGTCTGGTCAGTGGTTGTGCTGTCGATCTTCTCGATTGCGCTGATGTTGATGATGATCAACCGAGGTGAAGTCACGCGTGTTTCTGCGCTGATCTATCTTGTGCCGACCACGGTGGCCGTCCAGGCCTGGCTGATGTTTGGTGAAACACTGGTTCCCATTCAGGTCATGGGCATGCTGCTGACAGCTGCTGGTGTGTATCTGGCCACCAAAAAAGCCTGATCAGGGCTTTTTCACAGAATTGCCGCTTTTCAAGGCGCGCTGTGGCAGACCATACCGATTGACATCGAATCAACTCCGGCTTTTCCATGCTCACATCAATGTCTCACCCAACCCGTCTCGTTGTTGCCAGCCTGATGATGCTTGTCATGGCGTTGACCCAATCCCTATGGGCGCAGCAAACACCAACGGCACAGCTTGAAAAACTGCGCAACGACATCACCCAGCTTGAGCGGGAGGTGCAGGCCAGTGCCACAAGCGACAAGGGCCTGCTGGAATTGCGCGGCAAACTCGATCCGGTTCAGGACGAGTTGCGGGCCTTCGTGGCCGAGCAGATCCCTCAGTTTGAGGGAATCAAGGCGCGGCTTGAGCAGCTTGGCCCTAAGGCTGACGCCAGCAAGGGCCAGACGGACAATCCCGACGTCGCCAAGGAACGCGAGGGGCAGGAGAAAGCACTGCGCGACGTGGAGGGCTTTCTGGCGCTGGCCCGCAACCATATCGTGGCGGTTGATCAGCTGACTTCCAAGATCACCGATCAGCGCCGCTCCCTGCTGACAAAGGCGCTGATGGAGCGCTCCACAAGTGTCTTCAGCCCGGTTCTCTGGCTGAATGTTGTCAAGGCTCTGCCTGGTGAACTGCGAGCGGCCAGCGGCATGTTCGGCAGTTGGATCGACCATATGCGAAACAGGCTGGACATCGTGCGCATTGGCACATTGATTGCTGCCGTGCTTCTGTTCATTGTGGTTGCCATACCCGGCAACCGTTATCTCCGGCGCTTCGAGGGGCGTCCGGTCATTCCTGAAACGGTTGGCAAGGACGGCAACACCATAACAGAGCGGCCACCACGCTTGAAGCGGGCCCTTGCAGCGCTGCGCGTCACACTGATCTGGGCCATCGTGCCTATTATCGTCTGTACGGGATTGTTCAATCTTCTCGATGCACTCGATCTGATCAATGACCGGGTCGAGAACATCGTGCGGACAATGCTGTTCGGCATCGCCTTTGTCGCCTTCGCCCATGGTCTGGCTGATGGTCTTCTGGCACCCGAAGATCCGCAATGGCGGCTTGTGGACGTCGATGACAAGACAGCCTCAAGGATCACCAGTCTTGCCAGCATTTTTACCGGCATCATCGTTATCGGCAAGACGGTGGAAGCGCTGAACCAGGCGATTTATGCTGTCCTGCCGGTCACCATCGCTACCAAGGCCGTTTTTGCGCTTCTGGGCGCACTGGCCATCGCTCGTACCCTGCGCGGCACGCAAGCGACACCAGACAATGATGCTGAAAGCGCACAAACGGCTGTCATTGGAGGCGGCACAAGCAACGCCATCCGTGTGGGCGGCTGGGCGGCCGCGGCAGCCATCATCGCGGCTGTGGGCTTCGGCTATATCGCGCTGGCAGGCTTTCTGTCGGATCAGATCATCTGGATCGTCATGGTTGCTGCTGTCGTCATCATCCTGCTGGCACTGGTCGATGAATACATCGGGAACGGGGTCTCGCCCGATGGGGCCATGGGCAAGCAGATCATCGCGCAGGTAGGCCTCAGCAAAAGCTCGCTGAAGCAGATCAGCATTCTCTCAAACGGTTTTTTTCACGTGGTGCTGCTGCTGGCAGCGGCCATGTTCGTGCTGGCCCCCTGGGGACTTGATGGCGGTGACTCGGTTGGCACGCTGCGGGCAGCGCTGTTCGGCTTCACGGTAGGTGGCGTCACCATTTCGGTTTCCACCATCATAGCGACAATCGTGCTGCTGGTGATCGGCTTCACCATCACCCGAACCATCCGGCGCTGGCTGGAGAAGAGCTACCTTCCCCACACCAAGCTCGATGTGGGCCTGCGCAATTCCATTGCCACCAGCATCGGTTATCTGGGCATCATCATCACCTCGATGATGGCGGCTTCGACGCTTGGATTATCGCTCGACAAGTTGACGATCGTTGCCGGTGCATTGTCTGTTGGCATTGGCTTTGGCTTGCAATCCATCGTCAACAACTTCGTGTCCGGCCTGATCCTGCTGTGGGAGCGCCCCATCCGCGTTGGTGACTGGATCGTGGTCGGGGACGAGCAGGGCATCGTCAAGCGCATCACTGTG
>JANMLW010000162.1:0-23828 GCA_031372765.1 Hyphomicrobiales bacterium | reverse complement strand
GCCCGCCAGGTTCTTCGCCACGTTGGCGCAGACCGTCGGATGCCTGGCTCCGGCAAGTGACTTTGCCAGAAAATCCAGACCATAGTTGAATTCGTGATTTCCCAATGTGCCTGCGTCAAATTTCAGCTGGTTCATGGCCTTGATGATGGGGTGGAGATCACCGTTCTTGAACCCGCGTTCATAGGCGATCAGATCGCCCATCGGATTGCCCTGAAGAAAGTCCCCATTGTCAAACAGAAGGGTGTTCTTCACTTCCGCCCGTGACTTCTGCACCAATGAAGCGATGCGACCCAGTCCAACCGTATCATCGGGCTGGTCCCGGTAATAATCATAGGAATGGACATGAACATGAATGTCGGTCGTTTCGAGGATACGCAGCTTGATCATATTGCTGCCGGTTTGTGTCCAGGCCGGTGTCTGGCTCGCAACCAGCGCTGCGCTGCTTCCTGCCATGATATCGCGACGCGACAGCTGAATCGGATCATGTGACATTGCACGCCTCATTTTTAATCATTGTCATTGTGCGACTCAACCATGACAATCGCAAGATGCTTCCTCACAACACAGGATACCTTGCTGTAGAGGCTTGCCCATAAGCGTTATTGTGGATCAAACTGGCACTTTTTTTCAATACTCACGTTCCAGGTTTGAATTGCCCCTGTCGTGCCACGTCAGGAAACTCATCAAAGATCGTTTCAGGATCCTCGCTGACCGCCTCGCCTTCCACCTCAAACAGGAACGATGGCGAAGCAAGGCCGGCAACCTCCAGATAGGTGGAGGCCGGGGCATGCATCCCGAGTTTTTTCTGCCTGATCTGGCGGACAAGCATGACGGAACCTGGCACGGTCACATAGGTAACAACCTTGACCAGATCAGCGACGTTCATTCCTCCCTCGGTCAGGACGGCGATCAGATTGTCCCAGGCAATGTCCATCTGATCTTCGAGTGTTTCAGCAATCGATCCATCAAGCCTTGCGCCGATCTGCCCTGAAATGACCATGCGACGCGCCCGTGCAGAGTGGATAACCCCCTGACTGTAGCGGGAGGCGGGCTGGGCAATCTGCCTTGGATTAAAAAAACGCGGCATATTGGAAATCTCGCAGGGGTCAGCACGCAAGAGCGATTCTCAAGTCGTGCCAGATGATGCATGATTGAGCAAGAAAAGCGAATCACTCAACGCCAGTGACACCGTGTCATTGCAGGGTAACCTTGGGGCATACCAAAATGGGGCTAAAAGAACACGCCATTCCCGGTGTCGCTGCTCTGGGTGCGGGCATTGTTGGCTCTGGCGGCATGCTGGTAGCGGGTGGTAGCTACGGCATGGCAATTGCCGGTGCCGGATGCCTTGCTGCGGTTGCTTTCGCCGGTCTGCATACCCTGCGCTTTCGGGCGAGCCATCTGGCGCTCGTGACTGCCCACCGGCACCTTGGCGAAGAGATAGATTCCCTGAATGAGCGACAGGCCCAATACGATATCAAGATTTCGGAGATCGAGAGGCGTACCATCGAATCGCCCGCCCTGGTCTGGCGTGCCGCCACAGCCGACATCGAGGTTATGGGATCCCTGATCAGCGATATCGCCAAGACCCTTGCGGAACATGACAAGCGACTAGCATGGCATGGCGCTGGCGAACAGAAGCCTGCGATTTCTCACAAGCCAGATTTGGCAGTCGTTGCTGACAATCCCGAATGGTTTGAGGATGAAGCCGAACTGGGTTTTACGGCTGATGGTCCCTTCACTGCTGAAACGTCTGCCTTTCTGACGACAGGCACAGAAAAGGCGCTCACGGCCCCGTCTGCACTCACGGCATCACCTGCACTCATGGCATCAGCGGCATTGGTGCTGGAACTGCGCACCACGCTGGCCTCGGCACTTTCAAGTGAACGGCTGGAGCTTTGCCTGCAGCCCATCGTGACACTGCCACAGCGCAAGCCCAGGGGGTACGATGCGTCACTGCGGCTGAAAGGGGGAAACGGTGACTTGCAAACGGATGCAGACCTTCGCCGGATAGCTGTGGCGACGGGGCTGGAACTGGAACTGGACAAGGTGCTGATTGAACGGTCTGTACAGGTGCTGCGGGTTTTGAGAGCCCGAAACAAGGAAACTGTGATGTGTTGCGCCATTGCCGGATCATCACTTCGCAGCGCTGACTTCATGACACGGCTTGAAAACCTCGTGCGCAGCGATGAAAAACTGGCACGTGCGGTCGTCCTGGAAATTTCTGACGCTGATTTTCGGACGCTGGAACCGGTAATCGACGAGACACTCGCCAGCCTTCAACGGCTTGGCGTCTCGACCGGACTGACACGCCTGCCCGATTTGCGGATCGATGTGGCTGAGTTGCTGCAGCGCCGCATCGTGCAGGTGCGTGTCGAGGCACAGCTGCTGCACAGTGCCTCCGAACAAGGCGTCCGCATTGCAGACATTCACCCTGCTGATCTGGCCGAACTGCTGCAACGCAAAGGCATTGATCTGCTGGTTTGCAATGTCACCAGCGAGCAGACGGTGGTTGATCTGCTGGATCAAGGTGTGCCGATGGCGCAAGGTACGGTCTTTGGTGCAGCACGCCCGGTTCGTCCGGAAATTCTCACACCAAAAGCTGTCAGCGCCACGCCAAAACCGCGCAAGGCGGAGACACGCGAACCTGATGGCAGTACCACGCGCAACGCTAACCTTCCGCGACAATCCTTCCGCAGCCTTCTGCGCCGAGCCTGACATGCTGAATACGGGTCTGAAAGCTATCGCAGGGCGCTATCGTGTCATCTTCTCGGACGTCTGGGGCGTTGTGCACAACGGCCTTGCTCCCCACACGGCTGCTGGCGAGGCTCTCACTGCCTTTCGCGCCCAGGGTGGCATTGTCATCATGATTTCCAATGCACCCCGCCCGAACTGGTCGGTAATGGAACAACTGGACCGGATTGGCGTGACACGTTCGGCCTATGATGATGTCGTTACCTCGGGCGACGTCACGATGCAGCTGGCGATGGAGCAGCCGGTACACAAATGCTATTTCATCGGTGCCGACAAGGACGAGCCACTGTTTCGGGACCTCACGGTTGAACGTGTCGACCTCGAGAGGGCATCCTTTGTGATCTGCTCAGGACTGGCTGACGACGAAACCGAGACGGCGGAAGACTATCGTTCCCTCCTGCTGGATATCCGCAAGCGCAACCTGCCGATGATTTGCGCCAATCCCGACCTTGTAGTGGAGCGGGGTGAGCGCCTGCTTCCCTGCGGTGGCGCCATTGCTGCCCTCTATGAAGAGATGGGAGGGCAGCTAACGCAAGCCGGCAAACCCTTTCCGCGCATCTACGCCGCGACAATGGCAAAAGCGACAGCCAGACTGGGCTCTGTGCCCGCGAAAGAGACAATTCTGGCCATTGGCGATGCCATTCGCACCGATATTGCCGGTGCCGTGAGCTTTGGCGTTGACAGCCTGTTTCTCTCGGCGGGAATCCATGCGCATGAACTGCACGATGCGGATGGGCAGCTGGATGCGGGAAGACTGAACGCATTTCTGCCCCTGCAAACAGCCCGGCCGACAATGACCGCGCAGAAACTCTTCTGGGAATGATCCGTTTCATGAACCGACATGAAAAAGGCGGCCTGAGCCGCCTTGGACTACCCATGCTGTCAACCGGACATCAGGCGCCGCAGACAGCTTCGATCTTGCTCTTCAAGGTCTGTGCATTGAACGGCTTGACGATATAATTGTTCACGCCTGCTTTTTTGGCGGCGATGACGTTCTCTGTCTTCGATTCTGCTGTCACCATGATAAAGGGCAGCGCACGCAATCCTTCGTCACCACGCACATTGCGCAGCAACTCGTAGCCGGTCATGGGGGCCATATTCCAGTCCGAGATCACCAGACCGTAGCGCTTCTGCTTCAGCTTCGAGAGTGCGGCAGACCCATCCGCCGCTTCATCAACATCCTCAAAACCCAGCTGTTTCAACAAGTTGCGAATGATGCGTACCATTGTCTGGTAATCATCAACCACAAGGATTGGCATCGACGTATCAAGCGCCATAATATCGTGACTCCATCCTTCAGACCGCAGCGCCGGTTGCCCGACGCCAGACAACCATTGCGATTAAGGTTGTCAAAACATCCTTGTTGATAGGTGAAAGGCATTGCGATCTGGTTAATGACCCATACCGAAATTCAGCAACATCGCTGGCTTGACGCTGGCTCGGGCGCCATTCATGACGGTGTTATCTTATGAAAAAACAATTCCATCAGTTTCTTGACCCTCTCTCGCTGCCTGAAGCGCTTGGACGTACCGTCGTTGCCATCGGCAATTTTGACGGGGTTCACCTGGGTCATCTCGCACTTCTCGATAAAACCTGCGACCTTGCAACAAAGGCAGGGGCATCTGCCACGGTGCTGACATTCTCTCCCCACCCACGGCGCTATTTCCAGCCTGAAACATTACTGTTTCAACTGACATCAGAAAATCTGAAGGCCGGGCTTATCGCAGAGGCTGGTGTGGATGCGATGATAACCCTGTCGTTCGATGCAACCTTGGCTGTCATGTCAGCAAAGGCATTCATCGACGATATTCTGGTAAAGCGGCTGCGTGCTTCCAGCGTGGTGATTGGCCACGATTTTCATTTTGGCTACAAACGCCTTGGTACACCTGAACTGTTGGCTGCAATGGGCAGGGATCGTGGTTTTGACACACATCTCGTGCGGCCCCACATGACAGGCGGTGAAATTGTTTCATCCAGCCGTATCCGCGCCTTGCTGACAGAAGGTGATATTGCAGGAGCCAATCATCTTCTTGGGCGTGAGTGGAGTATCGAGAGTGAGGTCCTGCACGGTGAAAAACGCGGACGTGAGCTTGGTTATCCAACCGCCAATCTGCACCTTGAGCCACATGTAAAACTTAAATACGGAATTTATGCTGTGCGAGTGGACGTTGACAGCGTGAACCACAATGGCGTTGCCAGTTTTGGTAGCCGACCAACATTCGATGATGGAATTGCTAAACTCGAAGTGCATCTGTTCGATTATTCAGGTGATCTTTATGGCAAGAAAATAACCATTCATTTTGTCGGCTACATTAGAAGCGAGCGGAAATTTGACGACATTGCAGCTTTGATTAAACAGATGGATGCTGACTCACTACGCGCAAGGCAAATGCTTGCTCGGTGAGGCTATCCCTACAAACTCAAAAGATATTGGCCGTAGGCCGTCTTGGAAAACAACGCGCCGCGCGCATGCATGGCTTCACGGGTGATATAGCCGTTTTCGTAAGCAATCTCCTCAAGACAGGCTATCTGCACACCTTGCCGGTTCTGGATTGTGCGCACGAAATGCGAAGCCTCCAGCAAGCTGTCATGCGTTCCTGTATCCAGCCAGGCGTAACCGCGCGACATTTCCTCCACGTGCAAGGCCCCTTTTTCCATATAAAGACGGTTGATATCGGTTATTTCAAGCTCCCCCCTGCTTGAGGGCTTGAGATTGGCCGCCATATCCAGAACCTGGTTGTCATAGAAATACAGGCCTGTGACCGCGAAATGCGATTTCGGTTTAACCGGCTTTTCCTCAATTGAAATGGCCTTGCCATCCTTTGCAAGCTCAACCACTCCGTAGCGCTCAGGATCATCGACACGATAGGCAAATACGGTTCCACCAGTTTCGCGGATGGCTGCCCGCTGGACAAGCTCGCGTAGACCTGCGCCATGAAAGATATTGTCCCCAAGCACGAGTGCCACATTATCTTTGCCGACAAAATTATTGCCGATCGTGAAGGCCTGAGCCAGCCCTTCAGGCTTTGCTTGCACGGCATAGGACATGCGCAAACCATAGACGCTTCCATCCTCGAAGAGACGACGATAATTGTCGATATACTCGGGTGAGGAGATGATCAGAATATCGCGGATGCCAGCCAGCATCATAACGGAAAGTGGATAATAGATCATCGGCTTGTCATAAATCGGCAGCAACTGCTTGTTGATGGCCAGTGTCGCAGGATGCAGCCGCGTGCCTGAGCCTCCGGCCAGAACGATACCCTTCATGATAGTGCATCTCCCGATTGTAGTGGTAGCATCTGCGTCATCATGGCTTCCAGTGCAACTGTCCAATGCCGTGGAGAGATGGCAAAATCACTGGTGATTTTCGTGCAATCCAGCCGTGAATTGGCTGGCCTGCGCGCAGCTGTGGGATAATCCGAGGCTGCAATTGGCTCCAGTGTTGGAATCCGGTGCCCGCGCTCCGCAGCCAGCCGGAAGATCTCCTGCGCCAGCCCATACCATGTCGTATACCCAGCATTGGTGAAGTGATAAAAACCGGATTCCGTAGAAGAATCATTGAGTTGCCTGATGAGGATGGTTTGCATGGCCTGTGCCAGATCAGCAGCAATTGTGGGGGAACCGCGCTGGTCGCTGACAATCCTCAAATGGCTCCTTTCAGCGCCAAGCCGGAGCATGGTCTTGACGAAATTCTGACCGTGGGGACTGACCACCCAGGATGTTCTCAGGATAAGATGGCGTGGATTGGCTGCCTGAACAGCCAATTCTCCAGCCCGCTTTGTCTGCCCATAAACACTCACAGGCTCAGTCGTATCCGTTTCCTTGTAGGCTTCTGCCTTGTCGCCCCTGAAGACGTAATCGGTAGAGATATGCATAAGTGGTATGCGGCGCACTGCGCACCACTCAGCCAGAATGCCCGGGGCCTCGGCGTTCACGCCATGAGCCATGGCAGGTTCGGCTTCAGCCTTATCAACGGCTGTGTAAGCTCCGGCATTGATAACCGCGTCAAAAGACTGATGCTTTAAGTAGCTGGCTATTGAGCTCTTGTCTTTCAAGTCAAGATTGGCTCTCGCAGGTGCGATAACCTGAATTTCCTTCGACCATTCAAGAGCCTGTAGCGCAATACCAAGTTGCCCCGTTCCTCCTGTGAGAAGAATGCGGGTCATATCACTTTGCCGGCATTGCCAGAACCTGCATAGCCTAACCTCTCACCAGCATAGCGTTTTGCCAGAATGTCCCGCCACCACACTTCGTTCGCAAGATACCACGCTACCGTCTTTGTCAGGCCCGTTTCGAAACTTTCAAGCGGCAGCCATCCAAGCGCCAGTTTGATCTTGCTGGCATCGATCGCATACCGTTGATCATGCCCCGGGCGGTCTGCCACAAAGCCGATCTGCAAATGATAGCTCTTGCCATCATCCCGCGGGCACATCCTGTCAAGCAAGGTGCAGATGTGCTTCACCACATCAAGATTTGTCACCTCGTTGTGCCCGCCGATGGCATAGGTTTCCCCCGGTACACCCCGTTTGAACACAGCCAGCAGTGCCCGCACATGATCATCGACAAACAGCCAGTCTCGCACGTTGTCGCCTTTGCCATAAACCGGCAGTGGTTCACCGGCCAATGCCTTGATGATCATCAGCGGAATCAACTTCTCGGGAAAGTGGTAGGGGCCATAGTTATTGGAGCAACTGGTGATGAGAACCGGCAGCCCATAGGTGTGGCCCCAGGCACGCACCAGATGATCTGACCCTGCCTTGGAGGCGGAATAGGGCGAGCGTGGATCATAGGCGGTACTTTCGGTAAACAGCCCTTCTGCACCCAGTGATCCGAACACTTCATCCGTTGATATGTGATGGAAACGAAACTGTCGCTGCCCCTGCGCATCCAGATCACGCCAGAAACGCAGTGTCTCCTGAAGCATGGTGTATGTGCCTACCAGATTGGTCTGAATGAAAGCTCCCGGACTGTCGATCGACCGGTCGACATGGCTTTCCGCTGCCAGATGCGCCACCACATTGGGCTTGAATTCCGCCATGGCTGCACGGACGGCCAGCACATCACAGATATCGGCCTGCATGAAGCGATAGCGTGTGCTACCACTTACACTGCTGAGGGATGTCAGCGAACCGGCATAGGTCAGTTTGTCGAAGTTCAGCACCGTATGATCCGTACTGCCGATCAGATGCCGCACAAGCGCCGAGCCAATGAAGCCCGCGCCACCCGTCACCATGATGCGCCTTGGACTGGATTGCTGTTTCATGCTTGAATTCATGGGGTCAGCGGCAGCAAGGGTCGCCCATCATAAGTAAACGGACTGTCGAACGTGGAAAGCGCTGGTTGTGCGATGTCTTTGGTGGAAAGCAGTGGTGTCACACCGGTTGGAATTGGCCAGGCGATAGCAATATCCGGATCATTCCACAGCAATCCCGCATCATGCGGCGGGGCATAGGGGCCTGATACCTTGTAGATGACTTCCGTAAACGGCTCTCGTGTGACGAAACCATGGGCAAAGCCGACAGGCACAAAAAGCTGATGGCCATTGTCAGCTGAAAGGTCAGCCCCCACCCAATAGCCATAAGTTGGGGAGGCTTTGCGGATATCTACTGCCACATCAAAAATGCTTCCCCTGATGCAGCGCACCAGCTTGTCCTGCGCAAAGGGCGGCGTCTGGAAATGCAGGCCGCGCAACACGCCGCTATCGGCAGACATGGAGTGGTTGTCCTGAACAAACCGAACGGTGATGCCAAGCGCGGCAAAAGCCTGCTCGCTATAGACTTCGGTAAACCATCCGCGCGCATCCCCGTGGCGCTTTGGTGTGATCAGTTGAACCGGGTTGGACATGACAGATGGATTATGCGGCTTGGCGCTTTCTGTCCATGGCTCTGGCGTGGGAAGAGCTAAACTTCAGCGTGGAAGCGCATGAGAAAGGACTGACGGACGGGACTGTTACACCCTGTGGCAAGTCCATTACCCCTCGCTCTTCTTGACGCTTCCCAGGGCGGCCTGCGCCGCTGCCAACCGTGCGATCGGCACACGGTAGGGTGAGCAGGAGACATAATCGAGGCCCACTGTTTCGCAGAACATGATCGAGGCCGGGTCGCCGCCGTGTTCGCCGCAGATTCCCAGCTTGATCTCCGGGCGGGTCGCCTTGCCCCTTTCGGCTGCCATCTTCACCAGTTCACCAACTCCCTGCTGATCCAGTGTCACGAAGGGGTCATGTGCGAGAATGCCCCTGGCCTTGTAGAAACCCAGAAAGTTTGCCGCATCATCCCGGCTGATGCCAAGCGTCGTCTGTGTCAGGTCATTGGTTCCAAAGGAGAAGAATTCGGCTGAGTGCGCGATATCACCGGCGCAAATGGCGGCGCGCGGCAATTCGATCATCGTGCCAACCTGATATTCGATGCGTTGGCCCGTTTCCTTTGCCACGGCTTCAGCCATGGCATCAATGCGGGATTTGACCAGATCCAGTTCGGCCCTGGTCATCACAAGCGGCACCATGATTTCAGGCACCACCAGTTCACCGGTCTTGTTGCCGGCACCAATAGCCGCCTCGAAGATGGCACGGGCCTGCATTTCGGCAATCTCGGGATAGGCAACCGCAAGCCGGCAGCCCCGGAAGCCCAGCATAGGATTGAACTCGTGCAGTTCGGCTGCCCGCAGTTTCAGTTTCTCGACGCTGACGCCAAGCCCCCTGGCCACATCCACCATTTCGCTTTCGGTATGCGGCAGAAACTCGTGCAAAGGTGGGTCCAGCAGTCTAATGGTTACGGGCAGACCCGACATGATCTCGAAAAGTTCGGCAAAGTCCTTCTTCTGCATCGGCAGGAGCTTGGCCAGCGCCGCCCGACGCCCCTTCTCGTCATCGGCGCAGATCATCTCGCGCATGGCGATGATACGTTCCTCATCAAAGAACATATGCTCGGTGCGGCAGAGGCCGATGCCTTCCGCGCCAAACTTGCGGGCGTTGCGGGCATCCAGCGGTGTTTCGGCATTGGTGCGCACTTTCATGCGGCGGGACACGTCAGCCCAGCCCATCAGGGTGGAGAATTCGCTTGAAAGCTCAGGCTCCAGCATCTTGATGCGGCCCTTGAGCACTTCACCTGTAGAGCCATCGATAGAGATTACATCGCCTGCCGTCAGTGTATTGCCCCCAACAGTCATGGTCTGCTTGGCATAGTCCACGCGGATCATGCCTGCACCCGAGACACAGGGCTTGCCCATGCCGCGCGCCACCACGGCCGCGTGGGAGGTCATGCCACCGCGTGAGGTCAGAATGCCTTCAGCCGCATGCATGCCGTGAATGTCCTCGGGAGAGGTTTCCACGCGCACAAGAATGACCTTGCGGCCAGCCTTGCGGGCTTCCTCGGCGTCATTGGAATTGAAGACGATCTCGCCGGATGCAGCGCCGGGCGATGCGGGCAAGCCAGTGGCTATGCGGTGGCGCTCGGCCTTCGGGTCAATGGTCGGATGCAGAAGCTGATCCAGCGAGAGCGGCTCAATGCGCATCACCGCTTCCGATTTCTGGATCAGGCCCTCATTGGCCAGATCAACGGCGATCTTCAGGGCGGCCTTGGCGGTACGCTTGCCATTGCGGGTTTGCAGCATCCACAATTTGCCGCGCTCAACCGTGAATTCCATGTCCTGCATGTCACGGTAGTGCTTCTCCAGGATACCGTAGATACGCACCAGCTCGCCGTATGCGATGGGCATGGCCGCTTCCATGGATGCCTTGTTGGAACCAGCGGCCTTGCGGGCTACTTCGGTGATGTCCTGGGGCGTGCGGATGCCCGCCACGACATCCTCGCCCTGCGCATTGATGAGAAACTCGCCGTAGAGTGCCTTCTCGCCTGTGGAAGGGTTGCGCGTGAAGGCAACGCCGGTTGCGGAGGTCTCACCCATATTACCAAAGACCATGGCCTGAATGTTAACCGCCGTACCCCATGACGCCGGGATATCGTGCATGTCGCGGTACTTGATGGCGCGTGCATTCATCCATGAGCCGAACACGGCACCTATCGCACCCCAGAGCTGCTCTGATGGATCCTGCGGAAACGGTTTTCCAAGAGTTTCCTCGACCATGGCCTTGTACTGCGGGATCAGCTTCTGCCAATCCTCGGCCTTGAGATCGGTGTCGAGCGTCAGATTGCGGCGCTCCTTGTACTCTTCAAGGATATCCTCGAAATGATGATGCTCGATCCCCAGAACCACATTGGAATACATGGTGATGAAACGGCGGTAGCTGTCATAGGCAAAACGCTCGCCCCCACCTTCGGCCAGAGCCTTTACGGTGATGTCATTGAGGCCAAGATTGAGCACCGTGTCCATCATGCCAGGCATTGAGGCTCGGGCACCAGACCGCACGGAGACAAGCAGCGGGTTTCCGGCATCGCCAAAAATGCGGTCCGTCAATGTGCCGACATGCTTCAAGGCCGCATCGACATCGCTTTTCAGATTGTCGGGATATTGCCTGTCATTATCGTAATAGGCCGTGCAAAGCTCGGTGCTGATGGTAAACCCCGGAGGGACAGGCAGGCCAAGATTGGACATTTCCGCCAGATTGGCGCCCTTGCCGCCCAGCAGGTTTTTCATACCCGCCTCACCCTCAGCCTTGCCATCCCCGAAGGTATAAACCCACTTCGCTGAAGTCGCCTTGGCCATTGCTGTCCTCATGTCCTTGCAATCTTTTCCCGTTGCCGGAAAATGAACTGATCAATTGGCGCCCTTCTGGCTGAAAGGCGCATATATTGCAATGCAGCAATTCCGTTATGCGCCATGAACGGCATTTGAACATCTGGCCATTCGACTTACTTGACGTCGGGATGCCAGCCCAGAATCGCCAGCATCACAAAGAAGCCGACGACATAAGCCACCGCAACGTGCCATCCACCCGTGATCCAGCGCCCGACAGAGCGGGCTTCGGGATACATGCTGGCAAGCGCCACGCCAGCAGAGGAGCCAAACCAGATCATCGAACCGCCAAAGCCGACCGCATAAGCCAGCATGCCCCAGTCATATCCCCCCTGTTTCAGGGCCAGTGCGGTCAATGGTATGTTGTCAAACACTGCTGAAACAAAGCCAAGACCCATGGTGGTCTGCCAGGACGGTACAGGCAACGTGTCGACCGGCATCATGGAAGCGCATGTTACCAAAGCCAGCAGGAAGACCGTGCCCTTGAATGTCTCGGGCATGATCGACCAGTCGGGCTTGCGGATCGCTGCGGTCGCCAGAATCACGACCCAGACCGCGATGCCGATGACAGGCAGCAGATCGAGCAGGTATTTTGCCTTCTGGTTGGCCGTCACATTGGCCGAGATTGCGATGATCAGGATGGCAAAGACGATGGCAACCCGTGTCCAGTCAACATGGACACCGATGGGTGCATCCTTGATGATGGGCGCATACTTATGTTGCTGGAGAGCCGCCGGAATGCCACAGACAACAAGCGCCACAACAGCCGCCACATAGGCATCGACAACTTTCAGCGGACTTACACCGGCGATCCACATCATCGTCGTGGTTGTATCGCCCACCACGGAGCCAGAGCCGCCCGCATTAGAGGCGGCCACGATGGCTGCAAGATAGCCGATATGCACCTTGCCATTGAATACCTGCCGCGCAACCACGCCGCCAATCAAGGCGGCAGCAATGTTATCGAGAAAGCTCGACAACACGAAAACCAGAACCAGCAGCATGAAAGCGCCCTTCCAGTCATCGGGAAGATAGTTGGGCATCAGACTGGGGAGTTCGCTCTGCTCGAAATGGCGTGAAAGCAGCGCAAAGCCCATCAGCAGCAGGAAGAGATTAGCCAGAGTCACCCATTCATGACCCAGATGACCTGCAAACCCGATGAGGCCGACACCTGTCTTGAAGCCGGTAAACAGGATTTTGTAGAGCGAGATCGCTGCAAGACCAGCCAGCGCAACACGCAAGGTGTGGTTGTGAAACAGGGCAACGCCAAGCAGCGTCACAGCAAACAGGATGAAATCGATCGGGATACCAACCAGTGTGTGGTTTATCATGATCGTCCGCCCCGGAAGTAATTGTTCCAGAGTACCTATCAGGGGCGTCCGGCTGTATCAAGCCTAGCAAAAGCGGGGCTATTTAACGGTGTTGGCGGCCAGGGAAAAAGAGCCGAAACTGCCCGGTACGGACAGGCTCCAGAGCACGCTCTTCACCCCATCAGGTGATTTGGCAAAGACCAGATTGGCTGTTCGTGCCTGCGCGGCATTGACGTTCTTGTCAATGCGATGACCTGCAATCGGCGTGTAAGTGACACGGCAACTGACCGCACTCCAGCCTTCGGGCAAGCCTTTGATATTGGCCTCAGTGGCCACTGCTCCCTGTAGATTGAAACGGGACTGGCCTGTGAAGATGGCGTGGCTGCGACCGCACAGCCCTTCAGGTCGCATGGTGCCACCGGGCTTAACCAGCAGGCTCAGAACAGACAGGGGATCAACCACGCCTGTCTTGTGGCTGTCGGACAAAGGCATCCGCACCGCCTTTGGGTTGTCGGGAATAACAACATCCAGCGTGGTTGCCCGTCCGCCGGTCAGGATCATGGCCACCTTTCCGGGCCCGCGGCTGCTTTGGCCTGTAAAGGAAAAATTGCTGCTGCCCGGCGCGCCCTTTGAGACAAGCGTGGCAGATGAGGCATCCTTGCCGGAACCGGATTCACTTTTTGCCGTCACTTGTCCCTCGCTAACCACGGCGGAGGCATTCATTCGGCCAAGCTCGAATGGTCCGCCCGCCTTGCCGGCCACCGCAACTGAGGTCGTGTTGCCGTTGGGCGTCAGCACCATCGTGGCCGATCCGATCGGCAATCCGGCAAGTGCCATCGTGTAGCTTACGGTAACCGGTTCCGTCGCCGATGCGGAAATGACCGAAGCCAAAATGGCGACAGCTGATACTGACGGAATGAATCGGGACATGATCTTTGATCCTGTGGTTCAAATCCTGATGATAAAAACTCTATCCCTGCATGCACCTGAACATGGCTTGAAGAAGGCGACAGGCGTTTGTTTATCCGTCGCTGAAGCGATAAGTGCTGAATTGCTCCCGTAAGGCTGTCTTTTGAATCTTGCCGGTGGATGTATGGGGTATTTCTGTCACGAAGACCACATCATTGGGCATCCACCAACGTGCAATCTTTCCTTCCAGAAAAGCAAGGATCGCTGCCTTGTCAGGATTGACGTCAGCCTTGGGCACGACAACCAGCAAGGGGCGCTCGTCCCATTTTGGGTGGGTGATCCCGATGACAGCAGCCTCGGCAACATGAGGATGGCCCATGGCAAGATTCTCGATGTCTATGGAAGATATCCATTCGCCGCCTGATTTGATGACATCCTTGGAGCGGTCAGTGATCTGCATGTAGCCATGGGAATCGATTGTCGCGACATCGCCGGTATCAAAGAACCCTTCCGAATCAAGGATGGCGCCACCGTCGTTGCGGTAATAGGCGGCCGTTACAGCCGGTCCGCGCACGTGCAGGCGTCCGAAGGTTATCCCGTCCCAGGGCCGCGATTGACCGGCATCATCGGTGATCTTCATCTCGACGGTGAAGGGCGGATGCCCCTGCTTGACCTTGAGATCGTAGAGCGACTCATGGGATAGATTGGCCGTCTCCGGCTTAAGGGAGCAAAATGACCCCAGTGGGCTCATCTCGGTCATACCCCAGGCATGGTTGACATCGACGCCGTACCGTTTCTCGAAAGCCTCGGTCATGGCCCGAGGACAGGCCGAGCCCCCAATGACAACCCGCTTCAGGGACGAGAGCTTGCCATCCGTCGTATCGAGATGCTGCAACAAGGACAGCCACACCGTCGGCACTGCAGCCGTCACCGTCACGCCATATGCCTCAAGCAATTCATAGATGCTGGGACCATCCAGTTTCGCGCCAGGCAGCACCAATCCGGCTCCGGCCATGGGTGCGGCAAAGGCAAAGGACCAGCCATTGGCGTGAAACAGCGGCACTACGGGCATGGCGACATCCGAGGCGCGCAACCCCAGATAATCCCCGTTGTTCACCGCCATGGCATGCAGCACGTTGGAGCGATGCGAATAGACCACCCCTTTGGGATTTCCCGTCGTGCCTGAGGTATAGGCCATGCCTGCTGCGGCGTTCTCGTCCACCGCAATCCAGGCGAAATCATCATCGACACTGCCAATCCAGTCCTCATAGGCAATGGCATTGCGCAAGGTGGATTCAGGCATATGCGCGGCATCCGTGAGAATGACGAAGCGCTGAACGCCCGGTATCTGGTCCTGAATCGATTCCAGCATCGGCACGAATGTCAGATCAAGCAGCATGATCCTGTCCTCGGCATGGTTGATGATCCAGGCGATCTGGTCCTTGAAAAGCCGGGGATTCACAGTGTGATAAACGCCTCCCGCGCCGGTGGCCCCGTACCACGCCTCAAGATGACGCCATGTGTTCCAGGCGAGTGTGGCCACCCGGTCACCCTGTTTCAAACCATCCAGCCTCAGGCGTTTGGCCATTTTAAGCGCACGGCATCGGACTTGTGCATAATTTGTGTGATGGACGGGACCCTCGACAGACCGGCTGACAATCGGGCGGTCAGGGTGATAGATGGCAGCATGATCGAGGATCCGATGCACGCGCAACGGCCAATCCTGCATGAGACCATGCATCAACGCTGGCATGTTGCCCCTCCCCCATAGAGCCATGGATCACAATGGCATGAATACTGAAGGCATTCTCCTGCTGTCCCGTGATTGCGCAAGTGGCATTTGGCAGCTACGGAAAAAGAAAATGCAGGAATACCAATGCCAGACGCAGCAACGCCCGACCGAATCTATTTCCGTTTTATCCGATTGCATCAGCGGGTGTTTGCCGAAATGGGGCGCACTTTGAAGCCAACCGGCCTTTCCATTCCCCAGTTTGATGTTCTGTCGACCCTGACCGAACAGCAGGGCTTGTCCCAGAGCGAACTGGCGGCACGCCTCTACGTTACAAAGGGCAATGTTTCCGGATTGATCGACCGTCTGGTGGAAGCGGGCTATGTGGAACGGCGCAGTACGCCGGGAGATCGCCGTTCCAATGCCCTCTTCCTGACCCAGACCGGGCGCGTGGCAGCCGAAGAGGGCCTGCGTCTGCAAAAAGCTTTTGTAGGCGAAACCCTGGCGCAATTGCCAGAGCGTGATCTGGGCCTGCTGGACGGCATTATCACGTCATGGCGCGACGCGGTGCGACGCAGGGCTGACGGAGCCTGAAGTGATGGAAATCGAGGCCTCGTCTGATCCATTGCTGCTATCGGTTGCGGATCAGATTGCCCTTCTGAAAAATCGCAAACTCTCCGCAGTGGAACTGCTGACGCTGACTTTGAAACGCATTGATCGGCTGAACCCCACACTCAATGCCGTGGTTTACCGCAATGATGTTTCGGCGCTTGCCGCCGCGAATCTCGCCGATGCACGTTATCAGTGCAGTGAGGCCCGCCCGCTGGAAGGCCTGCCCATCACCATCAAGGACGCGATGGATGTGGCCGACTTTCCCTCAACCGGCGGAAGCCCAGGCCTGAAAGACCGCATCCCGACCGTTGATGCCATTGCTGTCGCCCGGTTGCGGCAAGCGGGGGCAATCATTGTGGGGCGCACCAATGTGCCGGTGTTCTCTGGCGATTTCCAGTGCTTCAATCCAATGCACGGTGTCACCAGCAATCCTTGGAATACGGACTTCTCATCGGGTGGCTCATCGGGTGGAGCGGCCGTTGCGGTTGCAACCGGCATGAGCAGCTTCGAGATCGGGTCTGATCAGGGCAGCTCCGTGCGCTGGCCAGCGGCAACCAATGGTATTCAGGGCCTGAAAACCAGCTGGGGGCTTGTGTCCAACTGGGGCATTATTCCGCCACCCCCCGAAAAACGCACGGACCGCAATGTCGAGCTTGTCGCCATTGGTCCCATGACACGTCATGCCAGTGACCTCGATCTGCTGTTGGACATCCTTTCCGGCCCCAGAAACATCGCCGTCTCAGGTCCCGCCCTCTCTGCCCCGCGCCACCTCACCCCAAAAGGCCTGCGCGTTGCAGTGTGGCTCGACGAACCCTTTGCCCCTGTTGATGCAGCCGTATCGGACGGTGTGCGTCATGCAGCACGGTTGCTGGTAGATAACGGTGCCATCGTTGATGAGAGCGCCAGACCGGCTTTTCGTTTCGAGGAGGCCTACAAAGTTTTTGCACTGCTCAACCACTGGATCGTTGGATATGGTCTGCCGCCAAGGGTCCGAGACAAGATTGCCGGGCAGGCGGCGATGGTTTCAACCACAGACCTGTCGCACCGTGCCCTGCAGGCACGCGGCATTCGCATGACACCGGGTTTCTATCAGGAGGTAAACGCCCGTCGGCTGCGCTTGATGCGCCAGTGGGCGGCATTTTTCACCAAATACGATGTGGTACTTTGCCCACCAGCGCCTGTCGCAGCGCTGAAGCATGATCATGAACCCAACATCATGATCCGCACACTGGATGTGAACGGGGTGAAAGTGCCGTATCTGAACTTTCTGCACTGGGCCGCTTTGGCGACCGGCAGCAACCTGCCAGCAACCGTGGCTCCGATGGGGTTGACGGCGCAGGGGATGCCACGCGGCGTCCAGATCATAGGCCCTTTCATGGAGGATCGCACGCCGGTCGCGGTCTCTATGATGCTTCAAACGCTTCAGGGCAGGTTTAAAATCCCGCCGATTTTGCGGAACTGATCTAAAAAACGCCTTGATTTTCGGCTTCCCCTCGCGCTTGTTGCAACTAGGCTTACGGTTGGACTATAAAAAATTTCTGTTATTTTGGGTGCTGGATACATGAAAATCACGAGAGGACTGCTCAACCGTACATTTCTGGCCATTGCCAGTTTTGGCATTGCCAGTTTTGGCATTGCCAGTTTTGGCTTGACTGTTGCGTTCAGTGGCAGTGCCCAGGCACAGGGGTCGAACTGTCAAACGGATTTTCAGAGTATGATGTCGCCCCGACAGGCCCTCATCGGTCGCATCAATGGCTATCGCAACAAGAAACCGACGGCTGATCAGGCTTGCTCCACGCTCAACCAGCTCGTCGCGGCGGATGGTCGCGTGGTCAAATGGATGACGGAGAACCAGGACTGGTGCCAGATTCCCGAGGATCTGATCAATCAGCTCAAGGGTGCCAGCACTCAGGCTGTCGGGTCACGCAATCAGGCCTGTGGCGCAGCAAAGAACCAGCGTTCGCAGATCGCACGGGCCCGTGCCGCTCAGGCGCGTGCAGCCCAGCAGGGTGGTGGTGGACCGCCCGCGGTCGGTTCCGGCGTTCGTCTGCCGCAAGGCGCGCTGTGACGGAAACGCCTGCCGGAGCGGCACCTGCTGATGCCGCGCGGGGAAACATCGTAGATCGTTTTGCACCCCGGCCATGGCAGCCCTATCTGCGCATGGCGCGCATAGACCGCCCGATTGGCTGGTGGCTGCTGCTCTTGCCCTGCTGGTGGTCTACAGCCTATGCCGCAGCCGCCGCAAACAGCAGTCCACGGTTCGATCACCTCCTGTTGTTTCTGTTTGGCGCCATCGCCATGCGTGGGGCCGGTTGTGTCTGGAACGACATCGTCGACCGTGATCTTGACCGACAGGTGGAGCGCACGCGCAACCGGCCATTGCCCTCTGGCCAGATTTCCGTACGCAATGCGGTTCTTTTCGCAACCATGTTATGTCTTGTCGGTCTTGCGGTCCTTTTGAGCCTCAACGGGTTTGCCATCGGACTTGGTTTCCTGTCCTTGCTGCCAGTGGCGGTTTATCCCTTCATGAAACGCATTACCGACTACCCGCAAGCGGTGCTTGGCATGGCTTTCTCTTGGGGTGCCCTGATGGGCTGGGCCGCATTTTATGGCAGCCTTGGGGTCGCCCCGGTTATTCTTTACATCGCTGCAATCGGCTGGGTCATTGGCTATGACACGATCTACGCGTTGCAGGATATCGAAGACGACGGAATCGTTGGCATCCGCTCCACCGCCCGCCGTTTCGGCGTCAGGGCACCGGTTTTTATCACGGTATGCTACGGGGCAACGCTGATCCTGCTGGCCCTGAGCTTTGCGCTGGTCAATCTGGGCTGGCCAGCATGGCTGGGGCTTCTGTTGTTTGCCGCACATCTCGTCTGGCAGATACGCACCGTCACGGTAGATGATCCTGCGCAGGCCCTGCGACTGTTCAAATCCAACCGGGATGCGGGCCTCATGCTGTTTGCTGGCCTGTTGATCGATTGTTTCATCTGATCACTGGCAAAGTGCTACATAAAACGCTACATAGGGAATGCGGGGCTGCGCGGTTCGACATGGAGACATGTATACCCGGGGCCTTATCGATCCTTCGGGAGCTGTCCCTGTCCAGGGCCGTGGCCTTGGACACACGGTGCCCACCTACTTATGTAGGTCTCCGGATTCGATCCTCCATCGGCTGAGGTGGCTCCGCACCTTTTGCTAAAGACATCATGATCTTGTCCAAATCCGACATCCGCAAAGCTGTTCTCGCCAAGCGCGACGCCGCGTCGCCCGAGTGGCGCAAAATGGCATCGGTCGATATGGCACGGCACGCACTGGCTGCAGCATCCAGCGGTCCCGGTGGACCGGTGGCAGGTTACTGGCCGTATAAATCCGAAATCGATCCAGGACCGCTCATGGAACGTCTGAGGGACTATGGGCGCACCCTCGCCTTGCCCGTGATCGAGCATCCGCATGTGATCTTTCGGCGCTTTATCGAAGGCGTCGCGCTCGTCGATGCCGGGTTTGGCACGTATGGGCCGGACTCCAGCGCTGATGTGCTGCGCCCGGCAGTCTTGCTGGTGCCCCTTGCCGCCTTTGATACCACCGGCAACCGGATAGGCTGGGGCCAAGGCCATTATGACCGCGTGATCGAGCGCCTGATGGCTGATGGCACCTCTCTCATGACGATAGGCGTTGGCTTTTCCTTCCAGCAAGTGGATGCCGTGCCCGTTGAACCCCATGACCGTCCTCTGGATTTCATCGCTACGGAGTTGAGGTTGTTTTCATGCAGCAGTTGACGGGGTAGATGTCACACGTCACTGAAGCCCATGCGTATTCTGTTCATTGGTGATGTGGTTGGCCGTCCAGGCAGGACAATCGTGACGGAGCGATTGCCGGAATTGCGACTCCGCTGGAAACTCGATGTTGTCGTGATCAACGGGGAAAATTCCGCCGGTGGGTTTGGCATCACGGAAGATATCTACCACGAACTTGTGGACGCGGGTGCCGATGCCATAACGCTCGGCAACCATTCCTGGGATCAGCGCGAAGCGCTGGTATTCATCGGGCGTGCGCCAAAGCTGGTCCGCCCGGTAAACTATCCTGTTGGCACCCCGGGGCGCGGGGCAACGCTTGTCGAAACACCTGATCAGCGCCGTGTGCTGGTCATCAATGCCATGGGGCGGCTTTACATGGATGCGCTGGATGATCCATTCAGGGCTGTCGAGCGCGAGATTGATGCCTGCCCGCTTGGCTCGGTTTGCGACGCAATCCTTGTCGATATGCATGCCGAGGCAACATCCGAGAAACAGGGGATGGGCTATTTTCTTGATGGCCGTGTCAGTGTTGTAGTCGGGACGCACACGCATGTGCCAACCGCTGACCATCGCATCCTTCCCGGCGGAACGGGCTACCAGAGTGACGCTGGCATGACGGGCAATTACCAGTCCATCCTGGGCATGGACCGCCACGAGCCGGTCCGCCGTTGGCTGAGCAAAACCCCTGGTTCCCGGCTTGAAGTGGCGGAAGGGCCCGCAACACTGTGTGGCCTTGCCATTGAAACAGATGACCGAACGGGCTTGACGGTGAAGCTCGCACCCGTGAGAATTGGCTCTGTACTTGATCAGGCGCTGCCAACCTTCTGGGAGTAATCCGGTCTTGTCGTGATGGTGCGACCGGTTGTCGGCACACAGAGAAGATGATCGGGCAGTCGCGGCATGCTTTTATCCCTTAATGCTGAAATCCTGCTGGCGGTATGCATGTTCTTCGGAGCAGCCCTTTACAGCAGCGTCGGGCATGGCGGCGCATCGGCCTATATTGCCCTGATGGCGCTCTTTGGCGTTGCCCCCGCCGTGATGCGGCCAACCGCACTTGTGCTGAATGTCATTGTCACGGCTTTCACCAGTTGGCGCTATTTTGGGGCAGGCATGTTTCGCTGGCGCACGCTCTGGCCTTTTTTGCTGGGGGCCGTGCCTTTCGCCTTTGTGGGCGGAGCGATCAATATAGCACCCCATATCTATCGCCCGCTTCTGGGCGTCATGTTGCTGCTGTCAGCAACCCGCATGATCTGGCCAGCAGAACTCCGCAGCAGCAGGGAATGGCACGATCCTCCAGTTTACATGGGTATCCTGTGCGGTGCCGGCATTGGCCTGCTGTCAGGCCTGACTGGCACGGGCGGCGGTATCTTCCTGTCGCCACTCCTGTTGTTTCTCGGCTGGTCCCTGGCAAAGCCCGCCTCCGGTGTCGTGGCGCTGTTCATCCTGTGCAATTCCGCTGCGGGACTGCTGGGCAATTACACTTCCGTTCAGTCCTTGCCATCGGATCTGCCCTTGTTCGCGGGTGCCGTGCTGGCGGGAGCATTGCTCGGCACGACACTCGGCATTCAGCTGGCAACGCCCCTTATCCTGCGTGCGTTGAGCGTGGTTTTGCTGATTGCGGGCTTGAAACTTCTGGGTGTCTATTGATCAAAAAATACGCTTGCCACAATTTGGCCTGTGTTTGTTCGCATTGCCTTATTTGAGCGCCACAGGGGTGGCGAAGTCAGGTTCATGTCATGCCTACCATCACGCTTGTTGACGACGACAGAAACATCCTCACCTCAGTGTCCATGGCACTGGAGGCGGAAGGGTTTCGCATCAACACCTATACCGACGGCGCGACCGCCCTTGAGGGACTGAAGCAGAACCCGCCGGACCTGGCGATTTTTGATATCAAGATGCCCCGTATGGACGGTATGGAACTGTTGCGGCGGTTGCGCCAGAAATCCGATCTGCCGGTCATTTTCCTCACCTCCAAGGACGAGGAGATTGACGAATTGTTTGGCCTCAAGATCGGCGCGGATGATTACATTCGCAAGCCGTTCTCGCAGCGTCTTCTCGTGGAAAGGGTGAAATCCATCCTGCGGCGCTCAGGTGCGCGCGACATGACCCCCGCCAACAAGGACGCCGATGCCAAGATCATGGAGCGCGGTCTGCTGACGCTTGATCCCGAGCGCCACACCGTGACGTGGAAGGGCAAGCAGGTTGTGCTGACCGTGACGGAATTCCTGATCCTGCAGTCACTGGCCCAGCGCCCCGGCGTGGTCAAAAGCCGCAATGCGCTGATGGACGTGGCTTATGATGATCAGGTCTATGTCGATGATCGCACCATCGACAGCCACATCAAGCGCCTGCGCAAGAAGTTCAAGGCGGTCGAGGACAGTTTCGAGATGATCGAGACGCTGTATGGCGTGGGTTACCGTTTCCGGGAAAATTGAGGCTGTAAAATTGAGGCTTCAAGCTGATCTTTCCCTAGAAGGGAGGATCAGCTCACCAGCTCTCCCCGAAAAGCCCACTTGGTCATGCGTTTTTCGACCAAAGCGCAGATCGCGTACATCAGAACGCCCATGATCGCGATGGCAAAGAGGCCAGCAAAGGTCACCGGTGCATCGTTGCGTGCGCCGGCGGACAGCATCAGAAAGCCTATTCCGCGGTTTCCGCCAACGGTTTCGGCAATCACCGATCCGATGAAGGCCAGCGTGATCGCCACTTTCAGGCTGGCAAAGAGATAGGGCATGGCACGGGGAATGCCTACCTTGGTAAGGATTTCCCATTGCGTGGCGCCCAACGAGCGCATGACATCGCGCATTTCGGGCTCGATGGTGGCAAGACCTGTCGCCACGTTCACTACGATGGGGAAGAAGCTGATGACAAAGGCGGTGATGATGGCGGGTGCGGCCCCCACACCCAGCCAGATCATCAGGATCGGCACAATCGCAACCTTTGGCACGGCGTTGAAGCCGATCAGCAGCGGATAGAGCCCGGAATAGACGAAGGGCGATGCGCCAATAGCCAACCCCAGAAGCAGGCCAAAGACAATGGCGAGCCCGAAGCCGACCATTGTGGTCCATAGTGTCTCAAGGCAAAACCGCAGCAGGATATCCCAGCGCAGGATCATTACCTCGAAGATCTTGGTGGGACGCGGCAGCACGATTTCCTTCACGTCAAACACGATGCAGGAAACTTCCCAGATCAGCAGCAACCCGCCCATCACCAGATAGGGCATGGCGAGTTTCAGGAGATGGCGGGTATTGTCGTTCATGGCAGCCGCCTCACGCATATTCCTGATGGATCATGTCGCGCAATTCATGCACGATCTCGACAAAGGCCGGATCGAAAGTGCTGGCCAGAGTGCGCGGGCGCGGCAAATCAATTGTCTTCCTGACGATCACGCGGCCCGGTCGTTTGCTCATCACATAGACTGTATCCGCCAGATACACCGCTTCGCGCAAATCATGCGTCACCAGTACAGCCGTGAACTTGCGCTCCAGCCAGAGGTTCTGCATCACACCCCACAGTTCCTCCCGCGTGAAGGCATCAAGCGCGCCGAAAGGCTCATCCAGCATCATGATTTCCGGCTCATGAATGAGAGCACGACAGAGGTTTGAGCGCTGCTGCATGCCACCCGACAACTGCCACGGGAACTTATCACCAAAGCCCCCCAGACCAACGGACGCCAGCAGGGCATCTGCCTTGGCCACATATTCAGCCTTGGCCGAGCGGAACCGCTTTTTATGCGGTTCCACCACTTCCAGCGGCAGCAGGATATTGTCACGGGTTGTCCGCCACGGCATCAGCGTTGAATTCTGGAAAGCCATGCCGACGCCGCGGATAGGCTTTGTCACCTTGCTGCCATGCACGATGACCTCGCCGGAGGTAGCGGGCAGCAGGCCGGTAACCAGTTTCATCAATGTGGATTTGCCACATCCTGATGGCCCGACAACGGCGATGAACTCGCCCTTCTCGATCGACATCGTGGCATCAGCCAAGGCCAATGTGGCATCCTTGCCTCGCCCGTAGGCGAGG
>JANMLW010000137.1:0-37144 GCA_031372765.1 Hyphomicrobiales bacterium | reverse complement strand
CACATCCGGCCTTGGAAACGACAGTGTGACTGTTGTGCCTTTGCCCAACGCACTGTCGATGGCGATCAATCCGCCATGAAGGTTCATCAGGCTGCGCGATAGGGATAGACCAAGGCCGATGCCTCCGTGCTGTCGCCCCAGCGTATCGTCGAGACGAACAAAATTGCGTCCCAATTGTTCCAGTTTGTCGCGTGCAATGCCATCGCCCTGATCGGAGACAGCAACAGTAATCCAGTCCCGCTCCTGTTTCAGGTTGATCGTTATGCGACCTTTTGGGTTTCCGAACTTGACTGCATTCGAGAGGAGCTGCGCCAGAATTGAGCGCATGGCGCGTGGGTCTATGTTGCAGGCAAGCTCACCCTCTTTAGCGGATACAACTATGGACGGAATAGTGTCAGCGGCGCTATGACGAAAGGATTCGACAGCAGCCTCAATTGTTGGCTTGAGCAGTGACATTTCAGGGTCAAAATCATAGACACCGGAGTCCAGTTTGGTGATGTCGATCATTGATGTGATCATGCACAACAGGTCCTGCCCTGCGCCATTGATTATTCTGGCGTATTCCTTCACCCGTTCCGGACCGGCAGGAATGGTCTCGGGATTGGCGAGAATTTCCGAAAAACCGACAATCGCATTCAGTGGCGTTCGCAACTCGTGGTTCACGGTCGACAGAAAAGCGCCACGCGCCTTCTTGGCGGTTTCCGCTTCCTGTGCAGCTTTCACCATATGCTCTTCCTCTGTCACCTGAGCATCAATATCGCGCAATGTAGCGATGACTGAATGGGGTGATGACTGTGAAGGTGAAACACCAAACGCAATCCAGCGATAGGCTGGTTTATGATCCATGACGGATGTTCTCAACCGCAGACGAAATGTCCGGTTGCGGACAGGCTCATCATTGTCCCTTGAATGGGCGGCATGGGATATGGCCGAAAGCAACAAAGGCCGATCAGCAACCAGCACCAGTTCAGCCAGACCGCGACCCTTCAGCGCTTCCATGGACAGCCCAAGAACCCGGTCCGTGTTGTTGCTGACCCTTATGACGGAGCCGTGGGTATCGATTGCAATAACGCTTTCTGATACCATCTGCTCGACTTCGAGACTCTGTATGGTTTGCTCACGCATTCTGCGGCGCGTAGAGGATAGTCCCGCAAGGGTTCCATGCAAAAGCATCGCCGTGTTGCTGATCGTCAGCATCGCGGCAAGCGCTGTTGACCACGCTACAGTCATCTGGGCACCGGCGGGCAGCAGTTCAACCGGGCTCACTGTCACGAAGACCAGCATTCCAGTTGCGGCAATGCCTGTGATGGCCAGCCGCTGGCGGTGACTGACGACCAGCATCGCTTCAATCGCGACCAAGGCAAGCAGGGATATGGCTGATACGAAAGGCAAGCCTCTCAACACGCCCCCCGTCAGGACGGCAACCATAATGATCACATTGAGAATGACCGCACGGTCGAGCCTGGCCGGTCGGCGAACATCAACCGCGACGGCTGCGGGCAGAACACCGAACAGCACGAGGGAAGCGACAACGGCGAGTGGATCACTGGCGACCAGTGCCATGGCCGGGAAAGCGGCAAGCATCACCGCGGCAGCGACCAGTCGTGCATTACGGTGAAGCCGGATGCGCGCATGTCCGGAGAGATTGCCGTTGGGCAAATCTTTCAACAATGACCAGAGTGCGGTTGATGACATTTCTGCGTTCCAGATGTCCGGCATGACCAGACAGACACAGACACTCTGCCTCAACCCTCTTAACCCATGGCTAAGAATGCCTGCGCAAGCTGCAACTACGGCGCGTTCATCCCCAGAAGCGCGGATATGGTTTATCAATCCTGAATGGATTCATTTCAGTTGCTCCGGTTGCGTTCATGCCATGGCAACCAGTGTTGATATAAGGTGAAAGCGGGTCTGCAATGATCAGGTTTTCATTCAGGATTTTGTTATGGCTATTCTCCGTATTGCCGCAGCCGCTGGCCTACTGCTTGTGCTGGCGCCCGAACAGACAATGGAAACAGCCCGGTCAATGCTTGGCTTGGCCAAATCCGTGAAGGATCAGCATTTGCCATCTGCCGATGTTGCGATGGCCTATTGTCGGGAGAATCCGGCTGTATGCGCAGACGTAGCCCGTAATGCGGCCAATCTGTCACACCCAGTCAGTGTGCCACATAAACCACCAAAACCTTGACGATATGATCTGGGAAGACCATCTCCCTCTCATGTCCTTGCCCAGTTTTGACGAAATTGCCGAAAATCTCTCCGTCCTTGAAGATTGGGAGGATCGCTACGCCTATGTGATCCAGATAGGCAAAGCCCTGCCGCCCTTGCGTGATGATCTCCGGACGGAACAGAACCGGGTTCAGGGTTGTGCCAGCCAGGTGTGGCTGGCGACAGAGCTGGGGGAAGGTGCCGATCCCGTCCTTACCTTTGCCGGCGATAGCGATGCCATCATCGTGCGCGGTCTGGTTTCGCTGGCAATCACGCTCAACTCCGGCAAGACTGCATCAGATATCATTGCCACAGACACGTTTACCAAATTTGAGGAACTTGGCCTGAAAGCGCACCTGTCATCGCAAAGATCAAACGGCTTGCGATCCATGGTGGCCCGCATCAAGCGGGATGCGGAGATGGCCCTGCGGCGTTGAGTCAGCTTTCTGTATTCTCGACGACGATCCTGACCATGTGGACCGGTCCGGGCGGGCGAAGGGTATCCCCGACAAACATGGGATGAAGCAGCCAGTCCCGCGGCACCAGGCCGCCATGTGTCAGTGTCATTTTCTGGCGGATCGTCAATGACACGGCCATGGTCAGAAAGGTTTTTTTGGTCGGTGGGCGGAAAGCAAAGGCACCTTCGGGATAGGGGTGACCGTGCTTGCGGATTTCCGATTTGAGGAGGGCAGGCCAGCCCGATGGCAACAGCGCGCCTGATTTGAACGCCAGCACATGCCCGGTGGTCAGATGTTTTTTCAGCAATGCCGGAATATCAGCCGGCGTATTGGCAACCACAAGGATGCACCCGGCGGCGTCCGTGAGCTTCTCGAATCCATCGTTGCCAGCGCCAGCCACCACGATCATCCTGCCAAGCATACCCTCCACAACACCCTCGACAAGGGTTGCCAGCGTGCGCGCACTTGCGGCGGGATCAGCGTTCGAAAAAATAACGGCATCGTACATGAACGTGCCAATGGCATGCAGTGGATTCAAGTGCGAGTCTGAATTGCAAGGGAATGAACGCATTGGCGATGAATTGACTAGGCAAATGGTCTTACGTTCTCTATATCGAACGTAATGGACGTAATGCAGGAAATTTGAGTGAGTGCTCCGCGGCCCACCCGCAAAAAAAATCCGGCTCTGGCTGCGGCTGGTGTCTCGCAGGCCGATCAGCCTGACAGCCTGGTCGTGCGTTTCGGGATGGATCAGCCACTTGTGCTGGATTCCGGAGCCACAATCGCACCCTTGCAGATGGCCTATCAAAGCTATGGCAAACTGAATGCCCGGAAGTCCAATGCCGTTCTTGTCTGCCACGCGCTGACAGGTGACCAGCATGTCGCCAGCATCAATCCGGTCACCGGCAAGACAGGCTGGTGGGAGACCCTTATCGGTCCTGGCAAAATCATCGACACAAATCAGTATTTTGTCATATGCAGCAACGTGGTGGGCGGGTGCCTGGGCAGTACCGGACCAGCTTCCACCAATCCCGCGACCGGAAAGCCCTACGCTCTTGATCTGCCTGTTGTAACAATTCGCGATATGGTGCGGGCGCAGGCCATGCTGATGGACCGGCTAGGCATCGAAAGCCTTTTTGCGGTTGTAGGCGGATCCATGGGTGGCATGCAGGTGCTGGAATGGGCGTCCACCTACAAGGATCGCGTCTTTGCCGCGATGCCGATTGCCACCGCGCCCAAGCATTCCGCACAGAATATCGCGTTTCACGAGGTGGGCCGTCAGGCTGTCATGGCGGACCCTGCCTGGTCTGGCGGTCGATACCGTGAGAAAGGCGTTCTGCCAGAGAAGGGTCTGGGTGTGGCGCGCATGGCGGCGCATATAACCTATCTGTCCGAGCCTGCCCTGCAGCGGAAGTTTGGTCGCAAACTGCAGGACCGGGATGCGCCGACATTCTCGTTTGATGCCGATTTTCAGGTGGAAAGTTACCTGCGTTATCAGGGCTCCAGCTTCGTCGAACGGTTTGATGCAAACAGCTATCTCTACCTGACGCGGGCCATGGATTATTTCGATCTCGCGGCTGACCATGGCGGCATTCTCGCCAAAGCCTTCGAGGGGTCAAAAACACGCTTCTGCATTGTTTCATTCACGTCTGACTGGCTGTTTCCGACTGCTGACAGCCGCGCTGTCGTGCATGCCCTCAATGCGGCCGGCGCATTGGTGTCTTTCGTCGAAATCGACAGCGACAAGGGCCATGATGCTTTCCTGCTGGAAGAGCCGGAGTTTTTTGCCACATTGAGCGGCTTTGTGAGCGCCGCGGCCAAGGCGCGGGGATTGAAGATGACAATCTCCGATCCACACCTCTCTTCAGGCCCCGGCGCGCGCGTTGATCTGCTGATCATCGCAGATATGGTGGAGCGTGGCAGCCGCGTGCTTGATGTCGGCTGCGGTGATGGCGCGCTGCTCAAATTGCTGGCCGACCGCAAGGATGTGGATGCCCGTGGCATCGAGCTTTCACGCGACGGTGTGGCCAATTGTGTCACCCACGGTCTGGCTGTCATTCAGGGCGATGCCGATACTGACCTGATCAACTATCCCGATGATTCCTTCGATTACGTCATCCTTTCACAAACCATTCAGGCCACGCGCAATCCGCGGCGGGTGCTGGAGCAGATGCTGCGGGTTGGACGGCGTGCCATCATATCATTCCCCAATTTCGGTCATTGGCGCGTGCGTTATGATTTGCTGATTGGCGGCCGGATGCCTGTCACCGAAAACCTGCCGGATGCCTGGTATGAAACACCCAATATCCATTTTTGCACCATTCGGGATTTCGATGATCTTGTGCGCGACATTGGCGCTGAAACGGAGCGTGCCCTCGCACTCAATGCCTCAGGCAAACCGCTACGCCTAACCGCACCATGGTGGTTCTGGAACGTTTTTGGCGAGCAGGCGGTTTTTCTGCTGAAACGCAGGCCGGATTAATCCGGCTCATCAGTTGTCGAAATCGAGGGCGGATCAGGCGGACCCGCCCTGGCTTTTGCAGCTGCCACCGCGCGGATCACGATTTTGGCCGGTGGCGCATTGTCATTGGCTTGATGGGTGATGCTGCAAAGGCCCTGCAAGCCAGGGGCCTCCCGGTTCAGCGACAGTTTTGTTGCAGCGTCGGCACAACCAATCCAGTCCGTGCGCTTGCCCAGCATGTAGTCAAGCCGGGCATAGAACAACCGGAAACTGCCAATCATCGTCTGGTTGTCGCGAAACCTTTCTGTTGCACGCCCCGCCGTTGCCGTACCGCGCTGGATGATACGGACAGATGCACTTGCACCCTCGCTGTTCTCGCTCACGGCAAACGTCCAGCGGTCTTCGCCTTCTGCTGTGGCGATAACGGCATAGATGAAAAATTTGCGCCGTGCGCTGAAGCCGGATTTGTTGTACTCGAAGGTGAAATCCTGCCGGTCTGAATGTTTGAGAACCGCCTCCGCTGCGGCGATGACGCGGGCCTTGCTTTCGCCGTTCCAGCTGCGGGTTGCTTCCTTCAACCAGTCGGCATGGTTGGTGCTGCGCTCAGGGCGCATGCAAGCGGAAAGACCGATGGCAAGAAGCAGGATGATGGACCGGGCTGATACGAAGGCTCGCATGCCAGTATGAAACACCGGTTTGAGACGGAATTGAACTCGGATATATCAGGGGGTAATGCCGACATTCCAACCTAATTTTGCTACATGCGAAAATCTTCACCCAGATACAATCGCCGCACATCAGGATGATCAATCACCTCCTGCGGCTTGCCTTCCATCAACACCTTGCCGGAATGGATGATATAGGCACGGTCCGTCAGCGCCAGCGTTTCACGCACATTGTGGTCGGTAATGAGCACGCCAATGCCACGGGCTTTCAGGTGATGAACAAGGTTCTGGATGTCGCCAACAGCGATCGGATCGATGCCGGCAAAGGGCTCGTCCAGCAGCATGAATTTGGGACGCCCGGCCAGTGCCCGCGCAATCTCGCAACGGCGGCGTTCGCCCCCTGACAAAGCGATGGAAGGCGATTTGCGCAGCCGGGTGATGTTGAACTCGGCAAGCAGGGAATCGAGTTGCTCTTCGCGTTTTTTTCGGTTGGGTTCCACCACTTCAAGCACGGCACGGATATTGTCCTCAACACTCAACCCGCGAAAAATTGATGCTTCCTGTGGCAGATAGCCGATGCCAAGGCGTGCCCGGCGATACATTGGCAGGGGCGTGATGTTATTGCCTTCAAGGATCACTTCACCGGCGTCTGATTCCAGCAGGCCCGTGATCATGTAGAAGGCGGTTGTCTTGCCCGCACCATTGGGTCCGAGCAGACCAACGGCCTCACCCTTGCGCACATTGAGGCTGACACCATCGACGACACGTCTGCCTTTGAAACTTTTTTGCAGGCCGTGAGCGGAAAGCATGTCCGCGCCAGATGTCAGCGTGGCAGGACTGACCAAAGCGTGCCTTGCAATCGCGGGAGAAGATAGCGTGCTGAGTGCTTGATGAGTGTCATTTTGATCTGACGGCTCTTTCAATAAAGTTGCATGCGCGTCGTCGGGCGGATTGCTTCGCACCGGTTTTTCTGCTGCTTTACGTTTCCAGAAGGCGAAGTTCACGCTTACAAATTCCTGTTTGGCAAACCTTGCCAGAATTTTGCCTTCTCTTCAAAGGCAATTGCGGACCTGTTGGTTGGTAGCATGCCTGTCAGTTGGTAGCAGGACGCTCTTTCTTCTTGGCGACAGGTTTTTCATCCTGGCTTCCGGGCGTGAAGATTCCTTGCACGCGCCCCCCGGGCGTTGGATTGGTGACAACCGCGATGGATGTCTCTGTGTCATAGACCATGTTTTCGCCGCGCTGGATATTGACGCCATCGGCCACGACCGCATTGCCCTTCAGGAATACCTTTTTGGCCAACGCGTCATAGATCATTTCATTGGCGGTAGCTGTTTGCGTGCCATTGACGACACTGACGGGTCCCTTGAACTCGATCCGCTTCAAGGCACCATCCTGTGACGGGGTAGCGCCGCCGCTACCGTTGCGAACCGCACCCGCTCCGCTCTTGCCCTGGTCACCGGTTTTTTTATTGTCATAGAAAATCGTCATCACGGAAGCCCGGGTCGTTGTCGTTCCCCGCACTGCAACCACATCGCCGCTGTAGATGGCTTTCTGTTCCTTGTCGAAAACCTCAAGTTTGTTGGCGTCAATCCGGATGGGGTCCTTGGAATTGCCCCCAAATCCGCCGAATGGATCCGTACGGGCGCTGGCACCTGCCTTTGCCGCCTGCGCCTGGGCCTGTCCCATAAACATTGACGATGGGCTGGTGGCATGAGCCAGAACACCCAACGCAACAATAACTGCAACCAAAACACGGTGTCTGCCGCTAATCATGGTTTTTTCGCTCCATTGGCTTGGGATAGCTGATCGTCTGTCTGAATGAAGACGGACTTAACGCGTCCCTCAAAAATCACATGGGCCGCATTATCCTTGACCTCTACCCTGTCTGCCTCGATTGTTCCGGTCTGTGAACGGACCTTTACCGGCTCTGTCGAGATGACATTTCCGGACTTCATGTCAACACGGGCTGACAGCATGTCCACCTCGTAGCCGGTATCTGTGCGCACCTGCACATTGCCCTTGAGATCAAGACGGTCAGCCGTCTGGTCAAAGCGCCCCCAATCCGATGTCAGGCGGGCAAAGCTGTTGCGCTCCTGCTCCATGCGGGCAACCAGCTGGTTGAGTTCAATCACAGTTGGCGTCTTTATATCCTGAATAGCCTCTTTTGCGGTTACCTCATAGGATTTCTGATCCTTCTTGAAGCCGGACAGTTTGGGCGCTTCCATGGTTATCCTGCTACCGGAGACACTGGCCCGGCCCACTTTCACGTCTGGCAATGACCGGGCAAAGGGGGCCACAATCCCCCAGGTGATCGGACCGATGACAGCGACTACACAGGTGAAGGGAATCATGCGTCGCAGAAACCGCACGCGCCTGCTGTGGCGCATGGCCGCGTCATAGGCCGGGTTTTCAGCAGGCAAAGACAGGACAGAGAGCGTGGGCGCAACAGCGACAGATGCCGCTGGCGGCATCCTGGCTCCCGTCCCGATCTTTCTGGCTATTGCCCGAAACATGCCCATACCTTCAAATCATTAACCGACAAGAATATCGCGGATACAGCATTTTCTTGTGAGATATAGTCTCGCTGCAAGCCTGTGGCAAAGTTATGACGCAATCGACCCTTCAACCTAAGGCTGCTCAACTGTGTGCAAAGATATCCTGTTCTGGCCAACCAGCAAGATCAAGTCTGGCGCGGGTTGGCAAAAACCTGAAACAGGCAGCAGCCAACTCCGTGCGCTGTTCACGCGCCAGCATGGTGTCGAGCTTCTTTTGCATTTCGTGCAGGTGGAGCACATCGGATGCGGCATAGCTCAATTGCGCTTCGGTGAATTGCTCGGCACCCCAGTCCGAGGACTGCTGCTGTTTCGACATGTCGATGCCACATAAATCCTTGGCGAGGTCCTTCAGACCGTGCCTATCAGTGAATGTGCGTGTCAGGCGCGATGCGATCTTGGTGCAATACACCGGCCCGGTGCTGACGCCAAAGGCATGATAGAGCACGGCGAGATCAAACCGGGCGAAGTGGAAAATCTTGTTCACTTTCCGATCCCGCAGCAAGGCCACCAGATGGGGCGCTTTCTTCTGTCCTGCCATGATCTGCACGACATGCGCATTGCCGTCACCTGCCGAGAGCTGAACGGCGCAAAGACGGTCCCGGAGCGGGTTAAGCCCCATGGTTTCCGTATCGATTGCAACGGCTTGCCCGAAATCAAGACCGGCGGGCAAATCACCCTTGTGATAGTGGATTGTCATTGGCTGCCTGCATAAGGTTCAGTTGATGCACTTTTGCCAATGCCATAGCCGCTTCAGTGGCAAGCGTCCAATCCAACAAGCATCAAAGAGTGTATTCAACCTTCGTCGCCGGTCTCATCCGCCATCCATTCCCTGGTCCGGGCCAGATGGTCATAATCTCCCTTGTCGCTCACATAGTGCAACATGCGATGCGACAGATAGGGATAGTCCTTCGTTCCCTCGCGTAATCGGTTGAGCATGGTTTTCAGGTTGTCGATGTCCTTTAGGGCGCTTCTCCCGACGGACGCATCAACATCCTTGAACTGAATGGCACTGTATCCGGGTTCTCGCCCAACCTTGGCATAGCCAATTTCGCCCACAGTCCTGCCGACAACACCCTTGAACTGGCCAGCCGCCGCCATGGCCGCCTGCAAGGTCAATTGCGGTTCGATACCCGATAGAACCTGCGGATTGGTGGGTGTGCCGCCAGTCTTGTAATCGATGACGGTCAGTGTGCCATCGCGCATCGTGTCAATCCTGTCTGCCCGTCCGCGCAAAGTGAAAGCAGTGCCATCGTCCAGCGCCAGCACCATCTTCCCGCTGCACTCCGTGGCGCTGCCGGCAAGTGCTGCTCGTCTGGCTGCCTCCCATCCCACAAACCAGAGGGCAGTGGTCTCGAACATCGGCCACCAGAATGCACTGACACTTTCAAGATGTCGGTAGGGGGCGAATGTGGCTTCACCCAACAGTGTCATGGTGGCCAGCGGATCATCAGGCCATGCATCGCGTGTCTGATCAACGAATTTGGCAAGAACAGCATGGATCATCTCGCCGCGATCACGGGCATCAACGCCTTCGACCAACGGCTCAACCGGCGACAGCCCAAGGACATGGCGGGCATAGATAGCGTAGGGATCCCGGTAGAGGGTGGCAATTTCCGTGATCGACAATGTCTGCGGCTGGAGTGACGCATCGGGCGTGGGAGCCGGGCGCGAAAACGGTTCCTGTCTGGGCGCTGAGTCAACCGCCTCAATGCATGTCTCCAGCCATTTTGCCCGGCTCCGCATGCTGCTTGCCGCATCCGTGCCCACAAACGCATCCAGCCTGCGCAAAAAGCGCGACGAAACCATGGGCGTTCCCTCCACGGTCAGCGCTCTTGCAAGAATGACATCCTGCGCACCAAGCGCCTGAGCAAAATCATGCGCACTCTGGCCAATGCGACGATCCGGCGAGGCAAGTCCCAGCTGCGCCCGCATGCTGCGGTTGAGAAACGCATCATTGCGCGCATCAGGCGGCCATATGCCCTCGTTCAACCCCCCCAGCACGATGCGGTCCGCTGTCAGCAACCGGGCTTCCAGAAGGCCCCATATCTTGATGCGTCCCTGAACAGGCAAGGAGGGTGAGACCGGTGTTTCACGCAATGTCTGGTCAAGGAAGGCATCGTAGTCTGCCAGAATGACCGTGGGATTGACGGTCGCATTCTCGATGGCATCAAACACGGTTCCCATGGCAACGGCATCAGACCCGTCTGTGGCTTGCGCGCCAGCCCAGCGTGTCAATGCCTGATGATGGGCTCGCGCCCAGTGCTTCAGGGGCTGAGGGGTTTCTGCCAAGGCGTTGAAGGGTGCCATTGCCTCCACAAGGCCTTTCAGAAGGATACGGGCGGAAAGCGTTCTGCCCTTGTCCATGCGCGCGACAGGCGCAGCAGCATGCGGATGCGCGGCAGTATCTTCTGCCGTGTCCAGTGACCGTTCAATTCCCTCCAGTCCTGCGCCGATTTCCTGACCGCGAAAGCCCAGAAGCTCCAGCGCCTGCCGGGCCTCGCCAAAGTCCAGTGCCTCCATGTCAAGCGGTACGACGCCACAGTTGAGAATAGCCGCGGTCGCCGTGACATTGAACGACTGAAGCGTCGCTTTTGAAATCAGTCTTGCGAGCGAGCCCAGTACGGTCTGGCCAAGCGGAACACCGGCTGAGTCATCGGCCTGAATGCCCCAGCGCCTGAGTTCGGCAGATACACGCTGCGCCAAGGCACGGTCTGGTGTTATCAGGGCAGCTGTCTTGCCTGACTCCTCAAGGATACCGCGCAGGGCGACGGCAATCCCCAGTGCCTCCTGTCGTTCGTCAGCAGCCTCGAAGATGCTGATGCCGTGCAAGCCCGTTGATAGCTCCGCGCCAATGTTTTGCCGCAAGAGTGGCCAGTCTTCAGTCGCTTCAACAGACCGGGCGGAATGCGCTACAATTTCAGCCCTTAGAGCAAGTTCTGTGCTTGATTGGCCGATGTTCACAACGGATTCACGTTCGATTCCCAGAGGGACCAGCAACCGTTTGAGCGCCGCCTGAGGGTGACTGTCACCGGAGGAGGACGTTCCGGTTTCGTTGGCGCTGCTGATCATCTCCCAGGCATGTTGTTGCATCGCCTTATCCAGGCCCGGCAGCACAACGGCGCCATTGGGCAGGCGCGCAATAGCGGCAAGCAGTCTGGCAGTTGCGGGAACGGTGCCCGTCGATCCGGCGGCAATAACCGGATGCGCCGGCGGTGCTTGTTTCAGTCTTTCGACTTCGGCATCGAGCAACATGTTCAAGCGCGTTGATGGATCGAGAAATCCCAGTTCTTTCAGGACAACAGGCCATTGCTGACCCGCAATATCAAGAAAGGAGCGGGTCAGGCTCCAGTAAGTATCGAATGTCTCCGTCACCAGAGCGCCAACCTGCTGCCAGTCTGCCCCTTCAATGGCGAACTCATCGATCAGACGCCCCAGATCATCCGACAAGGCATAGCTGCTGCTGAAACTTTCACCGATGGAAAAACCGTCCCTGTTGTCTGACAGACTCTGGAAAAACCGGCTTTTTTGCCAACCCTGTATCAGTTCCGTCAGAAGGAGGCGTCGATCAAGATCACCGATCGCCGGAAGCCCCTGTCGTGCATCCGCAACATCGCTCAGTTGAAGGATCGACTGTTCCTCGATATCGGAAGGATCGCCCAAAGGCACGATACGCGGCAAAAGCACGGCACCCGGTTCCAATGCTTTGGCAAATGCATGGGAGAGAGCGCGGGCGGCGCGGCGCGTCGGCACATATATGGTAGCCGTGGAGAAGTCCCTTCCGCCTTTGGGAAAGCCTACACCCAAGGTTCCGGCAATGCAGGCATCAACCACTGTCGGCAGGAATGATGCGCCGGGCGCAACCGTGAAAACCTTGGGGTGTCTGGCGCTCAACGCGCACTCCGGATAATGGCTTTTTCTGCTTCGGGGATGGCATCGGGTGTGCCGACGTGCATCCACACCCCGTCGAGGCGCAGTCCGTGCAGGCGCTCCTTGTCAATGGCCTCGTCAAACAATCGGTTGAGCGAGAACACATCAGGGCGGTCCGCAAACAGCTCAGGTTTCCAGATGCCTGCTCCAGCATAAACAAACGGCGTTATCTCGTTCTTGTTGGCGCGGGTCAGGCGGCCAGTCTGATCCATGGCGAAGTCACCCCTGTTGCCCCAGCCTGTGGCGCTTGAGGTATGCGCCAGCAACAGCAGGATATCCATGGTTTCAGGGTTCCAGTGGTCGGACAGGCGTATCAGGCTGGGATATGGGCCATCCACCCAGATGGCATCTGCATTCATGATGAAAAACGGATTCTGGCCAAGGTATGGCAAGGCCATCTTTACACCACCACCGGAGTCCAGCAGGGCGGCCCGTTCATCCGAAATCACGATCCGTGGGGATGTCACATCTGTCAGATGTGCTTCCATCTGTTCAGCAAGATAATGAACATTGACCACAGCCTGTTCAACATTGGCAGCGCGACAATAACCGAGAATGTAGTCAATCAGCGCCTTTCCCGCGACTGGGATCAGCGGTTTTGGCAGTGTGTCTGTGATCGGACGCATGCGCGTTCCCAGGCCAGCAGCCAGCACCATTGCGTTGGATATTGCGTGTTTTGTCATGGCCTACCCAAAGAGATCATTCAGTGGTTCTGGAGAAGGCCGCCCTGTTTTGCGCGGTTGTGGCGTGCCGCCCGAATCTTTGCCAGCAACCAGCGCATCAAAGGTGCCATCCGATACCTGCACGGAAATCCGATTGCCTGCCTGCGCCATCGCAACCCGGCGGATTGGCTGTCCACGGTCATCTCGTACCAGCGCAAAGCCACGTTTGAGAACGCTTGTATAATTGAGGCTATCAAACAGTTTGGTGGTTGCAAGAAGCCGATCAGCCCGGTTGACCAGATAACGGCGCATCGCTGGATTCATGCGGGCGCTGACGCCCAGGACACGTTCGCGTTGCTGGGTTATGTCCGTCCGGGCGCGGGATAAACGTCCCGCAAGGGCATTCCGCAAGCGCTCCCCAACTGAATCCAGTCGCCCCCGGCGCTGCGCAAGTGCTGTGCGCGGGGAGAGTTTCTGCAACCGCGTTTCCAATTGGGACAAGCGCACCTGCCGCAACCGCAAACCTTGCTGCAGGACGCTTGGCAGTTTACCGGCGGCAATATCAAGCCGTTGACGTGGCTGAGCCAGCAGAGTTTCAGCGCCCGGAAGCGCCCGGGAGACAGCCCGGAGATCAGCCCTGCGCCGCTCGACCAGCCGCCGCAACCCGCCATTCAGCCGGTTACCAAGGTCGGCCGTTGTTGCCAGCAGTTCCGACCGTACGGGCACGATCATTTCCGCAGCACCTGTCGGCGTCGGCGCACGCAAATCAGCGGCCTGATCAATCAATGTCCAGTCCGTTTCGTGGCCCACGGCGGATACAAGCGGTATGTCGCTCTCGGCTGCCGCCCGAACCACGATCTCCTCGTTGAAGCCCCAGAGGTCTTCGAGAGAGCCGCCACCGCGTGCTACCACCAGCACATCAGGCCGGGGAATGGCTCCCCCTTTTTCCAGCGCATTGAATCCGCGTATACCTGAGGCCACTTCCACACTGCTGGTCTCGCCCTGCACCCGCACGGGCCAGACAAGGATATGCAGCGGAAAGCGATCACTGATCCGGTGGATAATGTCGCGGATAACAGCACCTGTGGGTGAAGTGATGACGCCAATCACCCGTGGCATGTAAGGAAGCAGTTGCTTGCGCGCAGCATCAAAAAGCCCCTCTGCGGCCAATCTCTTGCGTCGCTCCTCCAGCTGCGCCAGCAAAGCACCCACGCCAGCGGGTTCCATGGCCTCGACGATCAGCTGATACTTTGATGATCCGGGAAAGGTCGATACCTTGCCGGTGGCAATCACCTCAAGACCGTCTTCGGGCCTCACCTTCATGCGTCCGAAAACACCCTTCCAGATCACCGCATCGATTTTTGCAGACTGGTCCTTGAGGCCAAAATAGACATGGCCAGAGGCAGATGGCCCGCGATAGCCGGAAATTTCACCCCGCACGCGCACATAGCCAAAAGCGTCTTCCACCGTGCGCTTGATGGCACCGGAAAGCTCCGAGACTGATATTTCCGGTAGATTGGATGCTTCTTCGGTCATGCTGTTTCGTGATTGCCATTACCCCTGTAGAACGCCGACAGATTCGCTGCTAGAGCGCAGCATCAATAACTTACCTTTCGAGGCAAAATGCACGTCCTGTTGATCGGATCAGGTGGCCGCGAGCATGCCCTCGCCATGGCTCTTGCCAGGAGCCCAAAGCTCAAAAAACTGTTCATTGCGCCAGGAAATCCTGGAACCGCGCGATTTGGCGAGAATATCACGCTTGAAATCACCGATCACGCTGCTGTCGTCGCGTTCTGTCATGACACGCACATCGATCTCGTGGTTATTGGACCCGAAGCCCCACTGGTGGCGGGCTTGGCAGATGACCTTCGAGCCGTTGGCATCAAGGTGTTCGGTCATGGCAAGGCGGCGGCACAGCTGGAGGGGTCGAAAGCCTTCACCAAGTCTGTTTGCGATGCTGCCGGTATTCCGACGGCTGCCTATGGACGATTCACCAATGCGGCTGCTGCCAAGGACTATGTGCACAACACAGGCGCTCCCATCGTGGTGAAATACGATGGGCTTGCAGCAGGCAAGGGTGTTGTTGTTGCGGAAACCGTTGAAGAAGCCAATGGGACCATCGACGGGATGTTTGCCGGACAGTTTGGCGCTGATGCCGTGGTTGTCATCGAGGAATTCATGGAAGGTGAGGAGGTCAGCTTCTTCGCAATCGCGCATGGTCAGCAGGCGGTGGCGCTTACCGCTGCTCAGGATCACAAACGGGTCGGCGATGGGGACACCGGCCCCAATACTGGCGGCATGGGGGCATATTCTCCCGCTCCGGTGTTTGACGCAGCCATGGAAGCAAAAGTCATGGAGCGGATCATTCTCCCTACAGCACGAGAAATGGTGCGGCGCGGCATGCCCTGTTCAGGCGTGCTCTTTGCAGGCCTCATGTTGACCAGGACCGGTCCAAGACTGATCGAGTATAATGCCCGTTTTGGGGACCCCGAGTGTCAAGTGCTCATGTTGCGCCTGAAAAGCGATCTTCTGGCAATGCTGCTGGCCTGCGCCGAAGGGCAATTGACTGACGTTGATGTAGAATGGTCGCCGGACCCTGCCATAACAGTTGTGTTGGCAGCCCAGGGTTACCCCGGTGAACCCTTGCGCGGCACAACAATCAGTGGTGTTGAAAACGCAGACAGGCTTGATGGCGTCACGGTGTTTCATGCCGGCACCAGACAGGATGGCGATAAACTCGTCGCCAATGGCGGACGCGTGCTTAATGTCTGCGCAACGGGAAAAACCATCAAGGAAGCGCGCCAGCGGGCCTATGCCGCAGTTGATATGATTGACTGGCAGGAAGGCTTTTGTCGGCGTGATATCGCATGGCGGGCCATTGAAGGTTGATCTGCCGCAGACAGAACGTCATCTTCAGCGCCTTGGTGCCTCAAATCATGCTATGGGTAAAACAGATGTCAGACCTTGCAGATCTTTTCCCAGGCTTTGAAAGCCACTGGATAGCAGCGCCGGCAGGCAAGATTTTTGCCCGTAGCCACGGCAAAGGTCCACCACTTGTTCTTGTTCACGGCTTTCCGCAGACACATGTGATGTGGCACCGGGTTGCGCCTGTGCTGGCAAGGCATTTCCAGATCATCTGCATGGACCTGCGCGGCTATGGCTGGTCAACAGCGCCACGCCCCGAAGCAGGGCACGTCACCTACTCCAAACGCGCCATGGGGGAAGATGTCATCGCTGTAATGGACCATTTTGGATTGGTGCGGGCTCATATAGCGGGTCATGACCGGGGTGGACGTGTAGCTTACCGTCTGGCGCTGGATCATCCAGGGCGGGTGTCAAAGCTGGCGGTTGTCGATATCGTGCCAACTGCCGCGATGTGGGACCTGATCGAGGTGCCGGATTCGCCTGTTGCACCGCACTGGAAAACGCTGGCGCAGCCGGCCCCCATTGCCGAGAACGGGATCAAGCTCAATCCTGCGGCGCTGATCGACGTTACCATGGCCAGCTGGACCGAGGCAAAGAACCTCAAGAGCTTCGATGCCCGCGCGCTCAATCACTACCGTACTTTTGTGGGGGACCCGTCGCGCATCAAGGCCATGTGCGAGGATTACCGCGCCGGTGGAACAGTTGACCGCAAGGCGGATGATGCGGATCGTGCGGCGGGAAAGCATATCCTCTGTCCCATGCTGGCAATCTGGGGACAAACCGGCATTCCAGCAGCAAGCCCTGATCCTCTGGCCTTATGGCGTCCCTATGCACCCGGCGTAACCGGCAAGTCCATTCGTGGCGGGCATTTCCTGCCTGAGGAAAATGCGTCGGACACCACAGCAGCCCTCTTGACCTTCTTTCAAGCCTGATGGGCAACACGTTGCAACCTATCCGCATTGGCCTGGCGCTTGGCGGTGGAGGAGCCAAGGGTCTGGCGCATATCGTGGCGCTGGAAGCCTTCGATCAGGCAGGCATCCGGCCCGTTGCCATTGCCGGCACATCCATAGGGGCCATCATCGGCGGCGCTTATGCCGCGGGCTATTCCGCCAAGGCCATCCGCGAGCATGCCCTGAAAGTCTTCCGGGACAGGGCCGATGTGATGGCCCGATTGTTTCGTGCTCGTGTGGGGTCACTTTCGGACATTTTCTCAGGGTCATTCGGCAGTGCGGTGCAGATGGATGGCGAGGTGCTGTTACGCGAGTTCTGGCCAGCCTCAATGCCGGATAAATTCTCCGATTTACGCATGCCATTCGTGGCCGTTTCAACCGATTTCTATGGCCGCAACGAGGCTGCCATTTCAACCGGATCAATCCGCAAGGCTGTTGCGGCATCGCTTGCCATTCCCGGCCTTGTGCGCCCCGTTGAGATCAACAAGCGGCTGCATATTGATGGTGCTGCCGCAAATCCCTTACCTTTTGATCGGTTATCCGAGATTTGTGACCTGATCATTGCGGTCGATGTCATCGGCGGGCCCGAGACATTGGATGCATCGGTGCAGCCATCGGTGCTTGAGGCCACATTGGGAGCCTCGCAGATCATGCAATCCGCCATTCTGGAGGCAAAGATCCTCAATGCTTCGGCAAAGGTTCATTTGGTTCAGCCAAAAGTGGCCGGTTTCAGCGCTCTTGATTTCTTCGCAGTCAAAAAAATCCTGCAAGCGGCGGAACCTATCCGCGCCGAGATTGCAGCTGCCATATCAGGCGTATCAGCTTGAAAATGCGGGTTGCACATTGCGAACCACGTTCCGGACGCGCATCTGATAGACATGACTGATTCATCACCATCTCCGGTCCTGACGCTGGATATCACCGGGATGCATTGCGCGGGCTGCGCGGGCACGGTTGAACGTGCGCTTGAGAGCCTGGCAGGTCCGGGCAATGTCACGGTCAATGTATCGCTGGAGCGGGCCGATATCCGCGCCGCCGTTGATCCCGTCGCTGCCGTTGCTGTGGTTGAGGCCGCTGGCTACGGCGCAACCAGCCGCTCTGTCTCGCCCCAACAGCGCAGGGCTGACCGCGAACGGCTGGATGCTGACCGCCGCGCCAGTGATCGGCGCACAGTTGCCTTGCTTGCCCTGGCGGTTCTGCTCTTTGTGCCGTTCATGATCGATATGGGCCTTGCCATGGCGGGGTTTGGACACAACACCGTGCTTTCACCCCGGATGCAACTGGCACTGGCCATTCCCGTCCAATTCATCTGCGGCTGGCGTTTTATGAAAGGGGCGGTTCAGGCCACCGTGCGTCGCTCGCCCAACATGGATGTACTTGTTGCATTGGGCACATTGGCGGCTTTCGGGTTCAGCACATGGCGTGTGCTCACCGGTGGGCAAACCCATGAACCCCTCTATTTCGAGGGTGCTGTCGCCATCATAACCTTTGTCCTTCTGGGCAAGGTGCTTGAGGCCAATGCCCGCAGCGAGACAACGGATGCCTTGACTGCGCTGGAGCGTGAACAGGTTTCCACCGTACTGACATTCCGCGATGGCGCATGGATTGTCGTGCACGTTTCATCGCTGAGGCTTGGCGAATACTTTGCTGTTCGGCCCGGCGAAAGAGCGGCAGCCGATGGCGTCGTGACGCAGGGCCAGAGCGAGATGGATGAAAGTCTTGTCACGGGCGAAAGCACGGCGCAGATCAAGGCAGCGGGCTCAAGGATCATCGCGGGCGCCATGAATGGCACCGGGATGCTCACGGTAGAGGCGACAGCCGTCGGTGAGGATACCACATTGTCGCGCATAGCGCGATTGGTGGATGCAGCGCAGACTGGGAAAGCCCCCGTTCAACAACTGGTTGACACCATTGCGCGGTATTTTGTGCCTGCCGTGCTGTGCATTGCTCTCGCGACTGCTGCCATATGGTGGTTTCTGGGATATTCCGAAACAGCATTGCTTGCAGCCATATCGGTCCTGGTCATTTCCTGCCCCTGCGCCCTTGGATTGGCAACACCGGTTGCGCTGGTTGCCGGAACCGGGGTAGCCGCAAAGGCAGGCATTGTGGTCCGGGACATTGATGCGCTCGAAGCGGCGGCAAGCATAGACACCATCGCCTTTGACAAGACAGGCACCTTGACGGAAGGCCATCCCCGTATCGCTGCAATCTCGGCACCCGGCATTGGTTCTGAGGACGCCTTGAAACTCGCTCTTGCGCTGTCTCTTGGCAGTGAGCATCCGCTGGCATCCGCCATCAAGGCAGAGGCCGCTGACCGGGATATTTCTACAGATGCCGCCCTGAACATCGCGGCCGTTCCCGGCATGGGTGTGCGCGGTGACATCAATGGTGTCCATGCCCTTTTCGGCTCAGCGGAGTTCATCCGTGGTGCAGGGATCTCATTGGGCGTCCTGGAGCAGGTCATCAACCGGGATCCCGGGTTTGGCGATGCGCAGAGTATTTCCTGGCTGGCCGGGGCAGGGCGCATCATCGGGGCTTTTGCCTTCGTCGATGGCATCCGGTCCCATGCAGAACAGGCCATTGCCGCACTCAAATCACAGGGCATGCACGTTGTCATGCTGTCTGGGGACCGCCACCCCGCTGCGGAGGCCATCGCTGCAAAACTGGGCATAACTGACTGTCACGCCGGCCTCAAGCCTGCCGATAAGGTGCAGGTATTGCGCAAACTTCAACTGTCGGGCAAAAAGGTAGCCATGGTTGGCGATGGCTTGAACGATACGCCTGCGCTCGCAGCAGCAAGTCTTGGGATTGCGATGGGCTCAGGCACTGACGCCGCACGCGCAACAGCCGGAATCACGCTGATACGACCTGATTTGCGACTGGTTGCCAAAGCCATCCAGGTTGCCAAAGCCACGCGCACTGTTATCAGGCAGAATCTCTGGTTTGCCTTTCTGTTCAATGGAATCGGCATTCCAATGGCCGCTCTAGGCCTGCTGACACCCACGATTGCCGGAGCCGCCATGGCTGCTTCATCAGTTCTGGTGGTTTTGAACGCGGTTCATCTGTCACGCCAGAATCCGCTCTAGCCATGCCCTCATTCACAATCAGGATGACGGGCCATTTGCGTTTTCTTGACTGTTACACTATATCATCACCAAGTTTTGTGGAGGTCCCTTGGATCATTCTGATCATCATGGAGTGGTTGTCCGGTCGCCGGGACTGTCTCTGCTGCGCATGTCTGCAGTTGAGCGGCTGATCGTCGTCGGGGTCATTGCATCTTTGCTCTGGGCTGCGGTCTGGTGGGCCTTGACGTGAACGGCAGCTCTCTCATCCGGTTTGACAATCTGACACTCGGCTATGATCAGCGTGCTGCTGTGCATCATCTTGACGGCACCATCGAAGCGGGCAGCCTGCTTGCTGTCGTCGGCCCCAATGGCGCGGGAAAATCCACCCTGTTGAAAGGGCTGGCCGGAACATTGAAGCCACTTGAGGGTGCGATCAACTGCACCGGATTAAAGCCAAGCGACATAGCCTATCTTCCGCAGGTTGCTGATCTTGACCGTTCATTCCCCATGCCGGTGTTTGATCTGGTGTCTGCCGGAGCTTGGAACAGTACCGGCCTTTTTGGCGGCTTTGGCCGCTCCCGCAAACAATCCGTCCACGATGCCCTGAGTGCAGTAGGTCTCTCCGGCTTCGAGAACCGCACCATTGGCAGCCTTTCGGGGGGGCAACTGCAGCGGGCCCTGTTCGCACGCCTCCTGTTGCAGGATGCGCGACTGATCCTGCTTGATGAACCTTTCACGGCCATTGACACGCGAACAACGGCGGATTTGCTGGCGCTCATCCAGCGTTGGCATGGTGAAAAGCGCACGGTGATCGCTGTTCTGCATGACATGGACGTTGTGAAGCAGCATTTCCCCCAGACACTGTTGCTTGCCCGCGCGCCAGTTGCTTGGGGGGAGACGGAAAAGACCTTATCCCCTGAGAACCTTCTGCGAGCCCGCCGTATGAGCGAGGCGCACGATCCCCATGCCGGGGCATGCCAGCGCGCGGCCTGATGATTTACGATACATTGCTGGCGCCCTTTGCCGATTTTCCGTTCATGCGCCGTGCCCTCGTGGGCGGAGTTGCGCTTGCGCTTTCGGGTGGTCCCGTAGGGGTATTCCTCATGCTGCGCCGCATGAGCCTGACCGGAGATGCCATGGCTCACGCCATTCTGCCTGGAGTGGCGGTAGCATACCTGTTTTTTGGCCTTGCGCTGGTTCCCATGACCGTTGGCGGGCTTGTTGCAGGACTTGCGGTCGCCATGCTGGCCGGGCTGGTGGCGCGTGTCAGCGTCCTGCGTGAAGACGCCTCGCTTGCTGCTTTTTATCTGCTGTCCTTGGCTCTTGGCGTCACCATCGTCTCGCTCAAAGGGTCGAATGTTGATTTGCTGCACGTTCTGTTCGGGTCCGTGCTGGCGCTGGATGATAATGCACTTGTCCTGCTGGCCAGCATTGCGACGATATCACTGGCAGCTCTTGCCTTCATCTATCGGCCCCTGGTGATGGATACGGTTGATCCGGGTTTTCTGCGCTCTGTGTCGCGAGCCGGCACACCGGTACATCTCATCTTCCTGGCGCTGGTAGTGCTCAATCTGGTTGGCGGGTTCAATGCACTGGGGACACTGCTGGCTGTTGGCTTGATGATGCTTCCGGCAGCGTCCAGCCGGTTCTGGTCTGCTGACATTACGGTGATGATGGTGCTTTCCTGCCTGATCGGCATGATGGCGAGCTACGGCGGACTATTGCTATCGTATCATTTCAATCTCGCGGCGGGCCCCGCCATCATTCTGACTGCCGGGGGCATCTACATAATCTCGCTGTTTGCAGGGAAAGAGGCGGGCCTTCTCTGGAAATTCTTGCCTCAGCGCCATCTTTCTGATTAACGTAATAGTATAACATATTTAGGAGAGTGAGATGTTTTCCAGACGCCTGGTGCTTTCCGCCTTTGTACTTATCATTCAGCCAGCGTTCCTTGCCAGGGCGCAAGAAGTAAAACTGCCTGTTGTCGCCAGTTTTTCCATTCTAGGTGATCTCGTCCAGACCGTTGGCGGCGAACGTGTGGTGCTGAAAACCCTGGTTCAACCCGGTGGCGATGCGCATGTCTATGCGCCCACTCCAGCAGACGCAAAGTCGGTGGCAGAGGCAAAGCTGGTCATCACGAACGGCTTGAAGTTCGAGGGCTGGATGCGCCGTCTCATGCAGGCTTCCGCCAGCAAAGCAACGCTTGTGGAGGCCAGTAAGGACATTAAGGCTCGTGTCGAAAAGGATTCACACAACCATGGCAAGGCGGACAGGCATGGGCACAATCATGGGGGGGTGGACCCGCATGCCTGGCAGTCCGTTTCCAACGTGATGCTTTATGTCGGCAATATCCGCGATGCACTGGTAGCGGCGGATCCTGCCGGAAAGCCTGTTTATGAGATGAACGCCACACGTTATCTTGCGGAGCTTGAAACGCTGGACAAAGACATCAAGGCGTCTATCGCACTTATCCCCGCCAACCGTCGCAAGGTCATCACCTCCCATGACGCATTTGGCTACTTTGCCGATGCCTATGGTATTCAATTTGTGGCGCCTCGTGGTATTTCGACTGAATCGGAAGCATCAGCCAGAGATGTGGCCCGCTTGATCACGCAGATCAGGAATGAGAAAATCACGGCCATTTTTGTCGAGAACATCTCGGATCAGCGCTTGATCCAGCAGATCGCCACAGAAACCGGGGCCAGAATTGGCGGCACACTTTTTTCCGATGCCCTCTCCAAAGCCGATGGACCCGCCCCCACATACATCGGTATGATGCGCCATAACCTGAAGATGATCAGCGATGCCTTGCGCGTTACAAGCTGATAGCCCTTGCGAGAGATGACCATGTCAGAAACGACTGCCTCCGAAAAAATTCCTGTCACAGTGCTCACCGGTTATCTTGGTGCAGGCAAGACAACCTTGCTCAACCGCATCCTGACCGAGCCGCACGGCATGAAGTTCGCCGTTATCGTCAACGAGTTTGGCGAAATCGGCATCGACAATGAACTGATCGTCGGTGCCGATGAAGAAGTCTTTGAAATGAACAACGGGTGCATCTGCTGCACCGTGCGCGGTGATCTGATCCGCATCATCGAGGCCCTGATGAAGCGGCGTGACAAGTTTGATGCAATCATCATCGAAACAACCGGACTGGCTGATCCGGCACCGGTGGCACAGACATTCTTCATGGATCAGGATGTGCAGGACAAGGCCCGCCTTGATGCGGTCGTCACGGTGGCCGATGCCATGTGGCTGAAGGACCGCCTGAAGGATGCACCGGAAGCCAAGAACCAGATCGCCTTTGCTGACGTCATCCTGCTCAACAAGACTGATCTGGTTACGCCCGAACAACTGCGCGAGGTGGAAGCCCGCATACGCGCCATCAACCCCTATGCCAAACTGCACCGCACCGTGAAAGCCGCCGTCAATATCAAGGATGTGCTTGGCCGTAACGCTTTTGATCTGGACCGTATCCTGGAAATAGAACCGGCGTTTCTCGACAAGGATGATCATCACCATCACGACCATGATCACACCGGCCCGGATTGTGACCATCCCAGCCACAAGCATGAACACCATACGCATGAACACGGCCCGTCGCACACGGGCCAGTCACACACGGGCCATGCGCATGCAGAACACGCGCACGGTGGCCTGAAACACTATCACGACGAGGACATGCAGTCTGTCGCGCTGGAAATACCCGGTGATGTCGACGCTGAGAAATTCATGCCGTGGATCAATGATCTGGTGCAAACCGACGGGGCGAGCATCCTCCGCTCCAAGGGCATTCTGGCTTTCAAGGGCGAACCGAAACGCTTTGTGTTTCAGGGTGTTCACATGGTGCTGGATGGCGATTTGCAACGGGACTGGAAAGACGGCGAGAAGCGCACCTCAAAAATTGTCTTCATAGGCCGCGCATTGAAGCGCGCCGAAATCGAGAAGGGTTTCATGGCCTGCGCCGCCTGAGGATCCCCTGCCCGCGTTTTCGGCTTGACTTCCACCTGAATTCACCGGAAACGCTGCTGAACCTGAACAATCCCTCAAGATTGGTTTAGGGCGCGTAGCTCAGCGGGAGAGCATTCGCTTCACACGCGAAGGGTCACAGGTTCAATCCCTGTCGCGCCCACCATCACTTTAAGTCTTACAGTATCATTCTTTGCTTATACTGCGGCATTGACGGGAAAACCCACTTTTTGACTAACTGACGACACGCCCTGACTTCATTGCATGGACCGACCAGCTGACGCCGGGTCGCGCAAACATATCCACCTTTTGACTGAGAAAGACCGTGCTGAGGCGATTGACCTGTGCCAGTTCAAGCATTTCGCCATCGGTAACGTCATACATCACGCGCCCCTCCGGAATAGGGCCATGTCGAAGGGAAAGAATAAGCTGACCCTCAGGTGCAAGGAGCGTCGAAAGCACGGCCATGGCTACCTTGCGATCATTCCAATCAAGGTGCATCAGAACAGCCGTCAACAGGATAAGATCAAAAGTCAGGCCGAGACTGACAGTCTCAGCAAGCACCGGCAGTTGATCATCCAGCCAGGTGATCGACTTGGCAGCATGATGCTTTTGCCCAAACTCCCGCAGGGCGCGGGTCGGTTCTACGGCAATAACAGCATGACCCCTGACTGCCAGTGCAGCCGCATCGCGTCCGGTCCCCGCTCCAATATCAAGGATGCGAGCCGGAGAGGCAGGATGCAGATGCATCGTCAGGGCATGCACATCTTCAAAGGAAATACTCTCGTACTGCATACTCAAGGCAGCGGCATCTTCGCCGTAACCCTGCGTACCTGCCGTAGTCATCAGGCCGTCATCACCGCACTGTCTCCGCACGCGGCGCAGCGCCCATGCATCTCGATCACCTGACCACGCGGGGCAAAGTGCATGCCCCGGGCGACGCCGGCAAGCGACTTGGCGACTGCATCGGAGGTGGATTCCGCCACACGCCCGCAAGCATCGCAGATCATGAAGACGACAACCTCATGGGCTCCGTGCTGATGCGGACAGGCGACGAAAGCATTGCGGCTCTCGATCTTATGGGCAAGACCGGCTTCGAGGAGGAAATCCAGGGCACGATAGATCGAAATCGGTGCCAAACGCTTGTGCCCCTGATTGGCCAGCGCATCAATGAGGTCATAGGCTCCCATGGCCTGTGGCGTTTTGGCCAGAGCCTCGAACACCTGCCTGCGCATCTCGGTCAGTTTCAGACCACGCCGGGCACAATGCGCTTCGGCTGCTGCCATGACATCGTGATCGTGGCTATGATCATGGTTGTGCGCATGGTCGTGATCATGTGCCAATGCTTTCTCCTCAGGACCGGCTGGTGTTGATACGCTCCCATACGAGCATCGCAGCAGCGATATCCTCGACAGCCGTGCCAACAGATTTAAACAGGGTTACATCATCCTGATGTCGCTGGAAATGCACATCTCCACGGCAGAGTTCCGCCAGTTCGGCCCTTACATCCGTCGCTGCAATGGCGCCCGAGGCGATGGCCTGCACGATATCGCCGCCTTCCTTCATCGCACCGCCGCGGGTATCAACAAAAATCCTGGCTTTTCGCATACAGACATCATCGCTTTCGCGCATGGAGGCGCTGTAGGCCCCCACCAGATCAACATGGCTGCCGGGCTTCAGCCAGTCGCCCCTGACGAGCGGAACTGACGAGAGTGTAGCGGCAGAAATGATATCAGCCTCACGCACCGCCTGTTCGAGATTGTCCGATACGACAATGTCCAGGCCAGAGCCCGCTAGATCATTTTGCAGGGCTTGCGCTAGAGAATCAGCGCGTGCACGATTCTGGTTCCACACTGTGACATGCCGAACAGGACGCACACTGGCATGGGCGCGTATCAGGAAAGGCGCCAGCGCACCTGCCCCGATCATGACCATGCGGGAGGCATCCTCGCGGGCAAGATAGCTGGCAGCAAGGGCCGAGGCAGCAGCAGTGCGCCAGGCCGTCAGACGTGTACCATCCATAGCGGCCAGCGTTTCGCCGGTTTCCCCCGACATCAGCAGATAGGTGCCATAAATGCTTGGCAGGCCCTTTTTGCCATTATCGGGGAAGACATTGACGATCTTGGTGCCGAGGTAGTTCATCCCCGCACCCTTGGTCCAGGCTGGCATCAACAGATGGGTGGCTGACTGTCCACCATCCCGTTCCACCGTGTGATGATGGCGCACCGGTACAACGATGTTGCCTGCGAAAGCGGATTTAAGGGCTTCTATGAGAGACGGAAAATCGAGTGCCGCATCAATCTCCGCAGCGCTGACAACGCGCATCAACGCGCTTTCAGGGCAGGAAGCATCATTTCCGTACTGACAGGTTGCATGGCCTTTAGCCGCTCTGCCTCCGATTTCAGACGTTCTGCTTCCTTGCGGTATTGCCTTTCGGCACGCCGGTGGCTGCCCTGGGCCAGCCATGTCGCCATGCTGCCCAACATCACACCAACCATGAGTACAAGCATCAGAACAACAAACAAGGGCAGCGTAAGTGACAACTCGCCACCCAGTTGCTGCGGCCAGTATGTCAGTTTGACAGCGCTACGGTTAATGACAGCCAATCCGACAATGGCACTGGCAACAGGCAGGATAAGCAGGAGCTTGAGATAGCGCATCCTGGATCAGGCCCGCTTTGCCATGCGCCCGTTAAGGCGCAACCGCAGCTCCTTGCCTGTTTTGAAGGCCGGTGCGAGTTTCTGCTCAACCTGTACTCTCTCACCCGTGCGCGGATTACGCCCGACGCGGGCCTTGCGATGCTTGGCCGAAAAAGCACCAAAGCCGCGCAGTTCCACCCGGTCGCCATTCTTCAGGGCATCCGTGATCGTGATCAGGACCGTGTTGACGATAGTCTCGATATCACGGTGATAGAGATGCGGATTACGCTCGGCGATCTTCAATACCAGTTCGGATTTGATCATTGTGTCCCCGCTGTTTTACGGCGCATCTATCGTATTGAACTCATTCAATTTTCCAATACAGGTTGCCAAACTGCAAGCAACCCGTCAAGCGACAGAATTTCTGCGCCTACACCAAACCTCTCCAGAGATCCGGCAAGTCTCTCAAATCCGAGCCCTTTCACCAGTCGCGCCATTGCGCCGGAAAGGCCCAATTCCTCAAACCCTGACCGCTTGCGCCATTCGCGCACCGGAAGATCCTTGGCCAGATTCCTCTCTTTTTCCAGCCAGGCAATCGCTTCTTTTTCACCGCCAACCTCGTCGATCAATTTCAAGCCAACCGCCTGACGGCCCGAGAACACCCGACCATCGGCCACAATGGCAAGTTCAGCATCATTCAGGGAACGACGCTCCTTCACCATGCCCTTGAACCAGTCATAGCTTTCGACAACCAGTGCATTGACAGCTGCGCGTGCTTCCGGTGAGGTTGGTTCAACGCCCGACGGGGCCGCCTTCAAAGGCGAGGACCGTACGGTTTCCACCTTTACGCCCACCCGGTCCAGCAATTGTGACACGTTGGGGAATTGGAACAGCACACCGATGGAACCGACAAGCGATGTCTGCCGCGCAACGATGCGATCGGCACCCATGGCAGCGATATAACCGCCTGATGCGGCCAGATTGTTGACGACAGCGACAACCGGCTTCTTTGCTGACAACAAGCGGATGCTCTCATGCAGCGCTTCGGAGCCGGGAACCGTGCCACCCGGACTGTCCACCACGAGCAAAACAGCGGCGGCGCTGGACTTGGCAACGCTCTCCAGCAGGCGCAGGGATGCACGGTCGCCGGTGATGACGCCGCTGATGGTGACACGGGCGATATGCTGGCCGGAGCCCGTCAGATTGCTGCGCCCGATGAGCCCGACCGCAAGCCCTATGACCGCGACACAACCGGCAACAATAGCCAGCACGCGCCAGAGCGAGAGTTTGCGGGTAAGGCGGCGGCGCTCCGCCATGGTGTCTGCATTCAGGCTCATATCAGGCTCCTTGTATGCCCCGCTCCCTGCTTGCATGCCCTGCCCGTCAGATCAAGCATTTGCAACACTCAAAGCAGCTTGCGCAACCGTGCAGAGACCATGTCCATCACCTCGCGAGCTGCATCCTGCACCGAGCAGAGATGCAGGACCGCATGTGGCATGCCGCGTAGCAGATCAAACGTATGGGCATGATCCTGCCCTTTGCAGGCCTCGCGAAAATCGAGCGTATCTTCCAGAAGACAGTCACACTCCGCACCAAAAAGAGCCAGCGGCGGCAAGCCCGTCAGGTCCGCATCAAGTGGGTCGGCAATGGAGTTGTGCACGCCCTGCATGAGTTGATCCCAGAACCAGCGCATGCGCAGTGTCGAGAGGCCATAACTGCCATCCCCATAGGCATGGTGCGTCCAGGTGTCGAACCGGCGCGCATACATGCCATAAATGAGCGCGGCGGCGCACGGCTGCGGCAGACCAAGGGTCCTTAGGGTAAGCATTGATGTGAGGCACAGATGCGCACCTGCAGAATCACCGAGAAAGACGATGCGATCGGGATCAATGCCGAACTTCTCCTGCCAGTTTGAGCCCCGCATAGCGGCATAAGCCGTCAAACTATCCTCGATCTGTGCCGGATAGGCGTGCTCGGGCGTGCGGCGATAATGCAGGCCAAATACCACCATACCAGTGCAGGATGCCAGATGGCGCATGACATGATCATGCGTATCGAGATCGCCAAAGGCATATCCGCCACCATGGCAATAGAGAATGGAGGCTGAACCCGCTTTCACGCCCTGCGGAACGGCGACTTTCACATCAAGATCGTGCCCGTGCGGAGTGTGCAGTGTTTCAACCGATACAGATTTGACTTCAGCGCGTGGCGACGCAATCGCCTCGAAATACGCCACATTGCGGCGGCGGGCCTCCTCAATGCCGACAACCGCCGGTTCAGGCGTAGCCAATCCACGCGCAGACAGATCAGCCAGAAACGCGGAGATATCAGACCGGATAACGGCTTTCACACGGTCTGTCTGCTGATCGCACAATGCGCACATGGGTCCTATGCTCTTTTAGGAAAGCCTGTTTGGAAAGAAGCTGACAAGATACTATATCAGCCAGCACTAGGCTTCAAACTCCAATCCTGCAGAAATGATTTTCCTGACATGAACACGTCTCTTTCGCGGCTGCACCAGCGTTATGGTGGCAACAATGCACCCACAGTGACGCTCAACAATCCGGTCGTAGACCTGATGCTGAACCACCGCTCGGTGCGCAGTTACAGGCCCGATGCGCTGCCTGCCGGTGCACTGGAAACGATGATTGCGGCGGCCCAGTCGGCAGCGACGTCTTCCAACCTGCAAACCTGGAGCGTGGTTGCGGTCGAAAACCCCGATACACGCACCACCTGCGCCCGCCTGGCCGGTGGCCAGCAGCACATTGCCGATGCGCCGTTGTTCCTGCTGTTCATGGCGGACCTTGCCCGCCTCAACCGGGTGGCGGATGCGGTGGCTATCCCGCGTGCGGGTACGGATTATTTCGAATTGTTCCTGATGGCCTCCATTGATGCGTCGCTCGCAGCGCAGAACGCTGTGCTGGCGGCCGAGAGCCTGGGGCTCAGCACGGTCTATATCGGCGGCATGCGCGACAAGCCGGAAGAGCTGGCAACATTGCTCAACCTGCCCGAATCAAGCGCAGTGGTTTTCGGCCTGTGCGTGGGTTACGCGGTCGAGGGCAAGGAAGGCGCCATCAAGCCGCGCCTTCCGCAAGAGGCCGTGCTGCATCGTGAAACCTACGAACTGGCCAGTCAGGATTCAGCTATTGCCCGCTATAATACGGCGATGGATGCGTTTTATAAGGAACAGAACATGCGGGTGAATGGCAACTGGTCGCAGCATTCCGCCAAACGCGTGGCGGGGCCGGAAAGCCTGTCAGGCCGGGACAAACTGATGCAGGCCTTGCGCCGCATGGGGTTCTTGAAGGCGGAGGCATGATGATGGCAATTGCCATCCCATTCGTGCCTTTCATACCATAAGCGGGGGCAGGCAGAAAGATCAGCTGTTCACCCCGCCACCTTGCCGAAATCCGCCACGGTTGCCGTGACACGGCGCAGTGACGCCAGCAGGCGCAGGCGGTTGAGGCGGATGGCCGGATCAGGATCGTTGACGAACGTGCCGTCGAGGAAGGCATCCACCGGCCCGCGCAACCGCGTCATGGCGGTCATGGCGGCGGTGTAGTCTTCATCTTCCACAGCCTGAACGACGACAGCACCTTCGGCAACCAGTGCAGCATGCAGATCACGCTCGGCAGGTTCCTTCAGCAATGTTGCCTCGATCACTCCCTCGAACGCGCCCTCGCCATCCTTCTTTTCCTCCGCCCGCAGGATGTTCCCAGCGCGCTTGGTGCCCGCCAGCAGGGTCTTGCCGTCTTCGGTGGCGAGGAAGGCGGACAGCGCATTGACGCGGGTGACGATGGAAAGAAGGTCGTCGTTGCTCTCCCTCCCCCCGCTTGCGGCGGGGAGGGCTGGGGTGGGGGTTTCAGTGCCAGCGGCAGGCAGTGTGCCCCCCACCCTTGATCCCTCCCCACCACTGGCGTGGGGGGAGGGAAATGCGCCAGCCCCCAACACCGCATCAACCAGATCATGTCTTGCGCCTTGTTCGCGCAGCATGACTTTCAGTCGGTCGTGAAAGAAAGAGAGAAGTTCATTCAATACGGAACTATTGAATCTATTTGAGTGGACAACCAATCGTGCTCTATTTTCAATAGAAGCAGAGAGCATTTTGCTATTCCATTGATCAATTTTTGGACCATAGCTTCCGCTATCTACAATCTCGCCCGATAGCGCCTCACGAAGCGAGGCAGTGGTATGGTTGTCAACTCGTCGACCGTGTGCAACAAAAATGGAAATCAACCCAATCCCAAGCCCATTCTCCACCACCAACCGGATCACCCCCAACGCCGCTCTCCGCAACGCATACGGATCCTTGCTCCCCGTCGGTTTCTCATCAATCGCCCAGAAGCCCACCAGCGTATCTAGCTTGTCCGCCAATGCCACGGTAACACTCACCGGATTTGACGGCACGCGGTCGCCCGGTCCCTGCGGTTTGTAGTGCTCTTCTATTGCTGCACACACCTCCGGTTCATGGCCTTCGAGCTGCGCATAGTACCGGCCCATCAGGCCCTGCAATTCGGGGAACTCGCCGACCATTTCCGTCGCCAGATCGGCCTTGGCCAGCATCGCCGCCTTGCGGGCAAGTGCCGGATCAGCACCTACCAGCGGCGCTATCTCTTCGGCCAGTGCCGCGATGCGCTCCACCCGCTCGAACTGCGTGCCGAGCTTTTCATGAAAGCGCGTGGTCTTCAATTTCTCGGCCCGCGTTTCCAGCTTCACCTTCCGGTCGGTTTCCCAGAAGAAGCGCGCATCGGACAAGCGTGCGCGGATGACGCGGCCATTGCCTGCAATGATCAGCTTGCCCCCGTCGCTGGCCTCTACATTGGCCGTGGCGATGAAGCGGGGGGCCAGCGCGCCGGATTTCGGATCGCGCACCACAAAACACTTCTGGTTGGCGCGGATCGTCAGGCGCACGGCCTCCTGCGGCACCACCAGAAACTCCGGCTCGAAGCTGCCCATCAGCGGCACCGGCCATTCCACCAGACCGGCCACCTCGTCCGCCAATGCGTCGTCTTCCACCAGTTCCAACCCTTGTGCAAAGCACAGTTGCCTTGCCTCGTGCAGGATCGTCTGCTTGCGCCGCTCCGGGTCGACCATCACCTTGGCGGCTTCCAGCTTGGTGATGTAATCATCCAACCGCCTGATGCGGATCGGCAGGCCGTCGGACATGAAGCGGTGGCCATAGGTGATGTCGGAGGCGGTCAGGCCGCCCACTTCAAACGGTACGACTTCCGGCTCCTCGTGCTCGGAGCCAAAGGTGCAAAGGATGGAGCGCAAAGGTCGCACCCAGCGGAAGCTGGCGCCCGACGCACTGTCGGCACCCCAGCGCATGGACTTTGGCCAAGGAAACGCCTTGATGATGGCGGGCAGGATTTCCGCCAGCACAGCCGTGGTAGGGCGGCCCGGCCTGTCGATGATGGCGACATAGGAATCGCCCTTCTTCGGATCGCTCTGGATCGTCGCCTGATCAATGGAGGTGAGGCCAGCAGCCTTGAGGAACCCGGCAAGCGCTGCTTCGGGCGCGCCAACACGCGGGCCCTTGCGCTCCTCTTTCACATCCTTGCCCTTGGCGGGAAGGCCATGAACTGCGAGGGTCAGACGCCGGGGCGTGACGAAGGTGCGGGCGTCCTCATAGAGAAAGCCCTGCGCGACCAGTGCATCAGTGACCAGCTTTTTCAGGTCCTCGGCTGCACGCGCCTGCATGCGGGCCGGGATTTCCTCGGAGAAAAGTTCAAGCAGAAGATCAGACATGGTTTTCGCTTAAAGCGGGCGGGCCGTACTGTCGAGAGGCAACCCCACTTGTGGCCTCCGGCGCGCAGGGCTAAAGCACGGATGAACAAGGCACGAAAGAACAAGGACTGCGTTGATGACCGTTGCCGCCCATATGCGCCCGGAGCGCTCGTTTCAGGGTCTGATCCTGACTTTGCAGAACTTCTGGGCGGACAAGGGCTGCGTCATCCTGCAACCCTATGACATGGAGGTGGGGGCAGGCACCTTTCACCCCGCCACTACCCTGCGGGCGCTTGGGCCAAAGCCTTGGAAGGCCGCCTATGTGCAGCCCTCACGCCGCCCCAAGGATGGCCGCTACGGCGAGAACCCCAACCGCCTGCAGCACTATTATCAATATCAGGTGATCCTGAAGCCTTCGCCGCCTGATCTTCAGGAGCTTTATCTGGAATCGCTGTTTGCCATTGGCCTGGACCCTAAATTACATGATTTCCGTTTTGTCGAGGATGACTGGGAAAGCCCTACGCTGGGCGCCTGGGGCCTTGGCTGGGAATGCTGGTGCGACGGCATGGAGGTGAGCCAGTTCACCTATTTCCAGCAGGTTGCAGGCTTTGAATGTGCCCCTGTCGCGGGGGAACTGACCTATGGTCTGGAGCGGCTTGCCATGTATGTGCAGGGCGTGGAGAACGTCTATGATCTCAATTTCAATGGCCTTGAGGGCGACGAGAAGGTGACCTACGGCGACGTGTTTTTACAGGCCGAACAGGAATACTCCCGCCATAATTTCGAGCATTCGGATTCAGACATGCTGTTTGAACAGTTCAAGATGGCAGAAAGCGCCTGCCAAAAGTATCTGGCTGCAGGATGGGACGCCGACAAGACGAAGCACCTGATGGCCCTGCCCGCCTACGATCAGTGCATCAAGGCCAGCCATGCCTTCAACCTGCTTGATGCACGCGGCGTCATCTCGGTCACGGATCGGCAGGGTTATATCCTGCGTGTACGTGAACTGGCCAAGGCTTGTGGCGGGGCGTGGCTGGCGACGGAAGCGGGGGGAGCGGCATAATCCTTGCCTACAAATGAAACGTGCGCTTGGGCTTCAACTCGCCGTTTTCGCCTTCAACCAGCGCCACCAATGTGCCGTTATGCGTGGCATAGGCCTGGCCCAGCACGATGGGTGCATCGCGGCCGCGCAGGATAATGCTTTGGCCGTTCTTCAAGCGCTGCGCCTCGTGGCTACCGATAGCAATGGCCATCAGTGAGGTCAGGCCGCGCTCCACCGGTTGCATCACGCTCAGAAGGTCTGGGGCTTGTGGCCCTTCTTCACCGTAGGTTCTCAGGTCGTCAATCTTGACGGATTCTGCTTCTGTGAAGGGTCCAACCCTGGTGCGGCGCAGCGCCGTGATATGGCCAAAGCAACCCAGCAGGCGGCCAAAATCACGCGCAAGTGCGCGCACATAGGTGCCCTTGCCACATTCGGCTTCAAAAGTGGCGGTTTCCTCATCGCGAGACACAAGCCGGAGCGATGTGATTTCCACCTCGCGCGGTTCCAGTTTCACAAACTCGCCTTCGCGCGCCAGATCATAGGCCCGTTCGCCCTGCACCTTCAGGGCTGAAAACTGAGGCGGCAATTGCATGATGACGCCCATGAAGCGTGGCAGGATGGCGAGGATCGCGGCTTCGGTTGGGCGTTCGGCGGAGGAATTGACCATCTCGCCGTCGCTGTCATCGGTGTTGGTTTCCACGCCCCAGGTGACGGTGAAGCGGTAGGCTTTTTCCCCGTCCATCACATAAGGAACAGTCTTGGTCGCCTCGCCAAAGGCCAGGGGCAGAATGCCTGAGGCCAGCGGATCAAGCGTGCCGGCATGGCCAGCCTTGTCCGCCTTGTAGAGACGTTTGACGATGGACAGGGCATGGGTGGAGGTGATGCCAACCGGCTTATCAAGGACAATCCAGCCGTCGACCTTCAATCGCTCACGCCGTGGCTTACTCATCGTCGAAACTGTCTTTTGGAGAATCGTCTCTTGCCAGATCCCGCGTCACACGCGGATCGTGCAAGAGCTTGTCGATGCGAGCCGCTTCATCAAACTGCTCGTCGAAACGGAAGCGCAGACCCGGCATCGACTTCATGCCCTTCAGCTGCTTGCCCAACTCGCCCTTGATATAACGCACATTGCGGGCCAGCGCCTTGACGATAACCTTGCCGCCAAGGCCACCCAGCGGCATGACATAGACCGTGGCAATCTTCAGATCAGGCGAAAGCCGCACCTCGGGGATGGTGATGATCTTGCCCTCAAGATCAGGATCCATGATTTGCCCCCGCGCCAGAATGCCTGCAAGGGTATGACGGAGGATTTCACCGACGCGGAGTTGGCGCTGGGAGGGCTCGGAAGATGATGCTTTTTTGACCATTGTCCATTCTCACGGGATCGAACCGGATGAAAGGGAAAAGGCCCTCTGCCAAAGCAGAAGGCCACCATATTTCTACAGAGACGGACGACCGCTTACAGCGACCGCTTGATTTCCTCAACGCGGTAGCACTCAATGACATCGCCAGCGCGGATGTCTTCGTACTTCTCGAAGGCCATGCCACATTCCTGACCCGTCTGCACTTCCTTGACCTCGTCCTTGAAGCGCTTGAGGGTCTTGAGGGTGCCTTCGTGGATGACAACATTGTCGCGGATGAGGCGCACGCCCGCTCCACGCTCCACTTTGCCGTCGGTGATCATGCAACCTGCCACCTTGCCGGTCTTGGTGATGTTGAACACCTCCAGAATTTTGGCATTGCCCAGCATATGCTCGCGCATTGTGGGGGCCAGAAGACCAGACATCGCATCCTTGATGTCATTCACCAGGTCATAGATGATGTTGTAGTAGCGAATCTCCACTCCAACCCTATCGGCAGCCTCGCGGCCTTCCTTGTGGGCGCGCACATTGAAGCCAAGGATGACAGCTCCGGTTGTGTTAGCCAATGTGACGTCGGATTCGGTGATGCCACCAACGCCGGAATGGATGATCCTGGCTGCAACTTCCTCGTTGCCCACCTTTTCCAGAGCGCCTGCAATGGCTTCAACCGAGCCCTGCACGTCACCCTTGATGATCAGCGGGAACTCTTTCTTCCCGGCAATCTTGATCTGACTCATCATGTCGGCCAGAGAACGGGTGGCCCCTGCTCCGCGGGCAATCATGTTATCGCGCTTCTGGCGAATACGATAATCCGTCACTTCACGAGCGCGGGCCTCAGTTTCGACAACCACCATGCGGTCGCCTGCTTCAGGGGCTCCGGTAAAGCCGAGAACCTCAACGGGAACTGATGGTCCTGCAAATTCGACGCTCTCACCCTTGTCGTTGATGAGCGCGCGCACACGGCCCCATTGCGATCCGGCCACAACGATATCGCCCTGAACAAGCGTGCCGCGTTGAACCAGAACGGTGGCTACAGGACCACGACCGCGGTCAAGTTTGGCTTCCACCACGGTACCTTCGGCCATCCTGTCCGGATTGGCTTTGAGATCCAGCACTTCGGCCTGCAACTGGATGGCTTCCAGCAACTTGTCGAGATTCTGGCCTGTCTTGGCGGACAGCTCAATTTCCAGCGTATCGCCGCCCATGCTTTCCACCTGCACATTGTGCTGGAGCATGTCGGTTTTAACCTTCTCGGGCTTGGCATCGGGAAGGTCGATCTTGTTGATCGCCACGATCATCGGCACCTTGGCCGCCTTGGCATGGTTGATGGCCTCGATGGTCTGCGGCATGACCGAATCGTTTGCGGCAACCACCAGCACAACAATATCCGTCACCTTGGCACCACGGGCACGCATAGCCGTGAAGGCTGCGTGTCCCGGTGTATCGATGAAGGTCAGCATGCCGCCCAGAGGTGACTTCACCTGATAGGCACCGATATGCTGGGTGATGCCACCGGCTTCACCCGAAACCACATTGGTCTTGCGGATAGCATCCAGCAACGATGTCTTGCCGTGGTCAACGTGCCCCATGATGGTAATAACCGGCGGACGGTGCTGCATCAGTTCATCGGCATCCTGTGTGTCAAACAGGCCTTCTTCGACATCGGATTCGGATACGCGCTTAACCGAGTGCCCCATTTCTTCTGCGATCAACTGAGCAGTATCAGCATCGATCACATCGGTGATCTTGTGCATCTGGCCCTGCTTCATCAGCATGCGGATAATATCAACGGCGCGTTCCGACATGCGGTTGGCCAATTCCTGGATAGAAATCGTTTCTGGCAGGATGACTTCGCGGAAAACCTTTTCCTTCTGCTCGTCGGCACCACCCTTCATACGCTGCACGCGACGGCGATAAGCCGCCACGGAGCGGGTGCGCTCTTCCTGCGATTCAAAGGCGTTTGAGACCGTCAGACGGCCCCTGTCCTTGCCATCACCTGCCTTGGCTGTGCGCTCCGTCTTGGCAGGAACAACCCCGCCCTTTGCGCCGCGCCTGACCGGGCCATCCATATCCATGACACTGCGCGAGCGCGAACCAACGGCCGGAGGTGCAGAACGGCGATTTTCCTGAATGAGAGGTTCTGCAGGACCAGCAGCCGGGCCACGTGTAAACCCGAACCGCGCGGGACCACCAGCAGCACCACCGGGTGGGCGCGGGCCACGGTCACCAAAGCCACCCGAAGCACCGGCTGGACGGGGGCCACGATCTCCAAAGCCGCCAGCAGCACAGGGTGGACGGGGGCCGCGGTCACCAAAGCCCGAAGCACCGGCTGGACGGGGGCCACGATCTCCAAAGCCGCCAGCAGCACCAGCTGGACGGGGGCCGCGATCGCCAAAACCACCAGATGAACCGGGCGGACGGGGGCCACGATCACCAAAACCACCAGCACTACCACCGCCTGGGCGCGGGCCACGATCTGCAAAATTGCGATCCCCAAATCCACGATCCCCGTCGGTACGCGGACCAC
>JANMLW010000124.1:0-5406 GCA_031372765.1 Hyphomicrobiales bacterium | reverse complement strand
CAGAAACAGCAGGCTTGACATGCCAAGCAGTATACGCTCCCAGCCCGCCAGTGATGTCCGGGCATAGGCCGTCAGGGCAGCAGCCAGACAGACGATGCCGATGGCGCAGGTGAGGGTGGCTTCCGTGAAGGCCATCCAGGTGAAATTCCTGGTGACAATCAGCATCGCGGGTTCGTAGGCAAAGGCAAACGGCACCAGTGCCTTGGCCATGCCCAGCCGGAACGCCGTGTTACCTGTCTTGAACGGATCAGCCCCTGCCATGCTGGCCCTGGCATAGGCCGCCAGTGCCACCGGCGGTGTGATATCAGCCAGCACGCCAAAATAGAACACGAAGAAATGCGCGATGATCGGTTCGCTGCCCAACTGGCTCAGCGCTGGTGCGGCCACCGTGACCATGATGATGTAGGTTGCCGTTGTCGGCACACCACAGCCCAGCAGGATGCAGACGATGGCAGTCATGATCAACGTGAAGAACAGCGTCAAAGCCTGCATGTTGAAGAGAAAGGCGGGCAGGATTGTGCCCAGTCCACCGGCCAGATAAGCGGCTGAACTGGTGACGATGTTGGAAATCTTGAAACCGACGCCGGTCAAGGTCACGACACCGACGATGATGCCAACCGTTGCGGCGGCAGCTCCCACGGCGATGGCGTATTTGGCGCCAACCACAAAAGCGTCACTGATGTCCAGAAAACGGGCCTTTCCAGCAGCGTCACGCAGGGCAAAGAGACCGCTGACAACGGCCCCTGCCGCAAACAGAACGATGGTCACGGGGCCGGTGGAGAGGCCGCCCGTCAATGCAGCGGCGAGAACGGCAGCGCCTGTGGCCAGCGCCACCAGCGGGTGCCTGTCCGTCATGCCGACAATGATACAGGCGGTGATGCCCCAGAACGCGGCCAGATAGGGTGTGTAGCCAGAAAAAAGCACGATCAGCAGCACAAGCAGAGGAATGGAGGTTGGCCAGTCCCGCCGCAGCACATCGGCCACACGCGGGATCTCATGCGGTTCCATGCCGCGCATGCCCTTCTTTTTGGCCTCAAAATGGACCTGACAGAATACACCAAAGAAATGCATGAAGGCAGGAACGATCGCTGCCAGAATCACGGTCTGGTAGGGCACATTCAGATATTCCACCATCAGGAACGCCGCTGCTCCCATGATGGGTGGCGTGATCTGGCCGCCAGTGGAAGCTGTCGATTCAACGGCCGCAGCAAAATGGCGTGGATATCCGAGACGGATCATCGCGGGGATGGTGAGCGAACCGACCGTGACGGTGTTGGCGATGGACGATCCGGAGATCATGCCAAACAGGCCCGAGCCGAAAATCGAGACCTTGGCGGGGCCTCCCACATATCGTCCGAAGGCAGCCGAGGCCAGATCGATGAAGAATTTGCCAAGACCGATGCGGGTGGCCAGCACGCCAAACAGTACGTAGTGAAAAACGTAAGTGGCAACCACCCCCAATGCGATTCCAAAAATACCCTGACTGGTCAGATAGAGGTGATTGACCACACTTTTCCAGGTGTTGCCGGGATGCACAAGAATGCCCGGAAAGCTCTGTCCGTACATGGCATAAAGCATCAGACAGACCGCGATGACGGGCAGCGCCATGCCAACGGAGCGGCGCGTGGCTTCCAGAAGTACGATAATCAGGATTGATCCCATGAGCACGTCGATCGGCATGGGATTGCCTACCCGAAACACCATGTCGTCAAAGATATAGGGCACATACATGCTGCTGATGACCGCCGCTACCGCCAGCAGCCAGTCATAGAGGGGAATGCCAAGGGGGCGCATGACGCCCGAAACAGGTGTCTGCGTGTTGCCTCGCTGATTGGCAGCAAAGACCAGAAAGATCAGTCCCAGCACAAACGCCATGTGGATGCCGCGATGGGTGGTTTCCCGCAGCAGGCCGAACCCGGCTGTATAGTAGTGAAACAGCGACAGGCTCAGCAACAGTCCAGCCACGATCCAGCCTGCCAAGGGCAGGAGCGGGCGGAACCGCATCTCAGGATCAAGTTCAGCTTCAAGTTTGGCAAGATCGGCGTGGGAGGGCGCTGGGTTGAGATTGGTCAATGGAGAGCTGCCTGTTACAAACGGGGTGATGAGAATGCTGTGCCATAGAACCCCATGCAACCTCTGGCGTAAACCCGTTCAAGACGGGCAAACCGCTTTCTTCTCATGCTATCAGCCGATGAAGTCACGAGATTGGCAATTCTGACTGGCTGCAAAAGCGTATTTAATCTATTATGCCCGCATGAGAATGCTTCATCCTCTCAAGTTGCCGGTTGTCGCGGTCCTGCTTCTTTTGACCGCAGGACCGGTTGTCGATGCACAGGAAAGCGACGCCCTGAATTTCTTCAGGCAGAATCCGTCATCCATGCGGCCCCTGTTTCGCACCGATCCCGCCTTGCGTCGCGCCCCGGTCTCTCCGCCGCGTGTGGCACGACCCCGCTCAAGAGAGGATGGCGAGTTTCAACAACGTCGCCTGATGATTCCGCGTTCCGAGCAGGACCTTGCGATTTTGCCTCAATCCGACAGGCCATATGTACCTGTGTCAGTCTTTGTGCATGTGCTTGGTGACTCCCTTGCGGAATTGCTGGCACAGGGCTTGAAGGAGCATCTTGCAGACAAGGGCGAGATCGGTGTCTTGCGCAAGGCCCGGTCCTCATCAGGCATTGTGCGGGATGACTTCTATGATTGGAACAAGGGTTTGCGGGACCTGTTTGCAGGCTCTGAAAAGGTTGATCTCCTGGTCATGATGATTGGATCGAATGACAGGCAACCCTTGCGCGATGAAACAGGCAATCATGAATTTCGCACCGACCGCTGGCGCGAAATCTATGCTAAGCGCCTCGATGATCTTCTGGGCATCGTACAGGAGAAAAAAGTGCCGCTGATCTGGGTTGGACTGCCGGTCATGCAAAGCCAGCGCCTGACAACAGACATGCTGTATCTCAATGACATCCTGCGTGAACGCGTGGCGAGGAGTGGCTCTACTTACGTGGACATATGGGAAGGTTTTGCCAGCGATCAGGGGCAGTATGCTGCTGTAGGGCCAGATGTGAACGGTGAGATCGTGCGCTTGCGGACGGCGGACGGCGTACACTTCACAAAGGCTGGCCAGAGGAAACTTGGATTTTTTGTCGCCAAGGATATCGACCGTCTGCTCAGCCGCATACCGGGCGAAACGAGCATTGCAGCCCTGCCTTCCGACCTGTCTGAGCAGATCAGAAGAGACGCGCCCGGCCTTGCGCCGTATAGTCTCCAGAGCGCCTTGCCTTTGCCAGAGACCCTGCCGTTGCTGCCTGTCATCCGCGAGCGCCCTTTGGCGGGGCCGGTCATGGTGCTCACAGAACCACCCGTGACAGCGGGCGGCCAGTTGTTAAATGGTCGCGCCGCCACCCCTGCCAGCGAAATGACCATTCTGGTTGAGCAAGCCCTTGGCTATGGCCGCGTTCCATTTGCCAAACCGGGACGGGCTGACGATTTTCTGACAAGATAATCCCAGCGTCGAAACATAATTTCAACGCGGCAGCACAGATCCACCCATCAGGAACTCATCAACAGCGCGTGCTGCCTGACGGCCTTCACGGATGGCCCAAACCACAAGGCTCTGACCCCGGCGCATATCGCCCGCCACAAACACCTTGTCCATGGAAGTGCGGTAGTCCCTGTCGGTTGCCTTCACATTGCCACGGGTATCCGTGGCAAGTGCAAGTTCCTGCACCATGCCTTCATGCACCGGCTGCACGAAACCCATGGCAAGCAACACGAGATCGGCCTGCAGGACGAACTCGCTGCCAACCACCACCTGCATCCTGTCATCAGCCTTGGCGCAATGCAGTGCCTCGACCTTGTCCTTGCCCGTGAGTTTCTGCGTGAGTACGGCAAAGGCGCGTTCAGCCCCTTCCTCATGGCTGGATGAGGTGCGCAATTTCAAAGGCCAGTTCGGCCAGGTCAGCGCCTTGTTCTCAAGCTCCGGTGGCTGCGGCATGATTTCAAGCTGGGTAACCGACAGGGCACCCTGTCGCACGGACGTGCCGATGCAATCAGAGCCCGTATCGCCGCCGCCAATCACCACCACGTGCTTGCCGCCGGCCAGAATCGGCTCAACGGTGCTGCCCTCGTTGCTGACCCTGCGGTTTTGCTGGGGCAGAAAATCCATGGCAAAATGCACACCCTTCAGATCACGCCCTGGAATGGGCAGATCACGCGGTTTTTCCGAGCCGCCCGACAGGATCACGGCATCATGCGTGTCTGCCATCTCCTTGGCTGAAATGGAGATACCCACATTCACACCGTAGTGGAATGTAACGCCCTCGGCCTCCATCTGTTCAACGCGCCGATCTACGTGCTTCTTTTCCATCTTGAAATCAGGAATGCCGTAACGCAGCAAACCACCGGCCCGTGCCGCCTTTTCATAGACATGCACATCATGGCCCACGCGGGCGAGTTGCTGTGCTGCTGCAAGGCCTGCGGGGCCAGAGCCGATCACGGCAATTTTCTTGCCTGTCTTGCCGGTGGAAATCTCGGGCTTGACCCAGCCCATCTCCCAGCCCTTGTCGATGATGGCGCATTCGATGGACTTGATGCTGACAGGCGCGTTCTCGATGTTGAGGGTGCAGGCTGCCTCGCAGGGCGCGGGGCAGACACGGCCCGTGAACTCCGGGAAATTGTTGGTGGAGTGGAGGTTCGCAAGGGCCTCTTCCCAGTCGCTCTGGTAAACCAGATTGTTCCAGTCTGGAATCTGGTTGTTGACCGGGCAGCCGGTATGACAGAACGGAATGCCGCAATCCATGCAGCGCGCTGCCTGATCCTTTGTTGCGGCCTCTGACAGCGGCAGCACGAATTCCTTGTAATGGCGGATGCGGTCCGAAGCAGGCGCATACTTGCGATCCTGCCGGTCGATTTCGAGAAAGCCTGTTACCTTACCCATCGTCTTACTCCGCCGCCCAGCGTTGCTGTGCTTCTTCCATTTCCTTCAGGGCACGGCGGTATTCGACCGGCATGACCTTGACGAACTTGCCGCGAAAATCCGCCCAGTTGTCGAGGATATGCTTGGCGCGGGTTGAGCCGGTGTACTTCAGGTGGTTCTGCACCAGGTTAAGCAGGCGCTCCTCATCCTGCCCGCCCATGTTGGACATGATGTCTATACGGCCCTTGGTCTCCATGTCGCCGCCATGGTGGTAGTGATTGCGCGACAACTCTTCCTCTTCCTCCACCGGCTCCAGATCAACCATCGATAGATTGCAGCGCTTGCGGAACGAGTTGTCCTCATCCAGTACATAGGCGATGCCGCCACTCATCCCCGCTGCGAAGTTGCGCCCGGTCTGACCCAGCACCGCCACGACACCCCCCGTCATGTATTCGCAGCCGTGATCACCCGTCCCTTCGACGACCGCGATG
>JANMLW010000101.1:0-3939 GCA_031372765.1 Hyphomicrobiales bacterium | reverse complement strand
GAAGAAAGTGGATGCAGCCAAGAAACTGGCGGCCAAGACAGCCGCTAAAGCTGATAAGGTGGCCAGTGAAAATGTTGCCAGTTCTGTTCAAGTGAAAGATTCTGCTCCAGTGAAAGTGAAGTGAGGGATAATCATGCTCGCTGACCGTGACCGCATCTTCACCAATCTCTACGGCATGCAGGATGCTGGCCTGAAGGCTGCCATCAAGCGCGGCAACTGGGACGGCACCAAGATGCTGCTCTCCATGGGGCGGGACTGGATCATTGACGAGATGAAGGCATCCGCCTTGCGCGGTCGCGGCGGTGCTGGCTTCCCCACCGGGCTCAAATGGTCGTTCATGCCCAAAGTCGTCACGGACCGTCCTCATTATCTCGTGGTCAATGCTGATGAGTCGGAGCCGGGCACCTGCAAGGACCGGGAGATCATGCGGCATGATCCACACCTGCTGGTTGAGGGATGTCTGCTTGCGTCCTTCGCGATGAATGCCAATGCCTGCTACATCTATATCCGGGGCGAATACATAGCCGAGCGCATAGCGCTGCAAAAGGCCATTGATGAGGCGTACGAAGCCAAACTGATCGGCAAGGACAACAAGAACGGCTGGCCGTTTGATCTTTATCTCGCGCATGGAGCAGGGGCCTATATTTGCGGGGAGGAAACCGCTCTGCTCGAAAGCCTTGAAGGCAAGAAGGGCATGCCGCGCATGAAGCCGCCATTCCCCGCCAACATGGGGCTTTATGGCTGCCCAACCACGGTCAACAACGTGGAATCGATTGCGGTTGCCGGCACAATTTTGCGGCGCGGTGCTGGCTGGTTCAAGGCCATCGGCACCCCCAACAACCATGGCACGAAACTGTTCTGCATCTCAGGTCATGTGAATACGCCGTGCAATGTGGAAGAAGCGCTTGGCCTCACCTTCCGCGAATTGATCGAGAAGCATTGCGGCGGTGTGCGTGGTGGCTGGGACAATCTGAAAGCGGTCATCCCCGGCGGATCTTCAGTCCGCATGGTGCCTGCCGAGCAGATCATTGACACGCCAATGGATTTCGATTCTCTCTCCAAACTGAAATCCGGCCTTGGTACTGCGGCGGTCATTGTCATGGATAAATCGACCGACATCATCCGCGCCATTGCCCGTATCAGCTATTTCTACAAGCATGAAAGCTGCGGCCAGTGTACACCTTGCCGCGAAGGAACGGGATGGATGTGGCGCGTGCTGACGCGTATGGCCGAAGGTCGGGCGCAAAAGCGCGAGATCGACATGCTGCTGGATGTCACCAAGCAGGTGGAAGGCCACACGATTTGCGCGCTGGGTGATGCGGCGGCTTGGCCGGTGCAGGGTTTGATTGCGCATTTCCGTCATGAAATCGAGGCGCGGATTGATCAGTATGCGGCCAATCCGCATAGCGATCCGGTGCGCAAGGGTGCTGTCACACTGATGGCGGCAGAATAACGATGGCTGGGGATCATCGCACAGGAGTGGTCGGTATGAAGAAGATGCAGAAAGTGTCCGTCGTGTTGTTGCTTGGAGCGATCCTCGGTGGTTGTTCGGCAGGTGCCACGTCTTTCTATGTACCCTTCGGAAATCCACAGCCGCCTGCGCGCGTCTCGTCGGTTGGCGTGTCTGTGCCGGGGCAACAGTTACCGGTTGTCACACAAACCACTGGTGAAAAGCCGAACATGACCATCAATGCGCCCGTACAGCGCGTTCAGGATGCGATCATCCGGCGCGCCCAGTCGCGCGGTACGACCATTGTAGGTGCCAACCGCACGGGCGTGACACTGGAAGTGCCATTGAAGGCCTCTTCCCCGGTAGTTGTAGAACAATGCGGTGAACATCGCGATGGTCGCAATTTGCGCGTCTACCTTGAGACCTTGCCAAATGGTCCGGGCACGACCGTAACAGAAGATCGGTTCGTCATTGATGGCGGTACGCAAAGCTGTCAGTTGCGCCTGACACAGACCGACATTCAGGACGCCAACAAATCACTGGCTGATCTGAAGCAACAGTCAGAAGCTCCGCGTACGGCTTCCGCGTCCCGTCCTGCTGATCCGGTTGGTGGTGTAGCGCCGTTGAATCCGGGGCGACCCGTGATTCCGGTTCGATAGGAACAACAGGGCATGACCAAACTCATCATCGATGGCATCGAAGTTGACGTGCCGCCGCACTATACCGTGTTGCAGGCTTGCGAAGAGGCCGGTGCCGAGGTGCCGCGCTTCTGCTTTCACGAGCGCCTGTCTGTGGCGGGCAACTGTCGCATGTGTCTGGTTGAAGTGAAGGGCGGCCCGCCCAAGCCGCAGGCGTCCTGTGCAATTGGTGTGCGTGATCTGCGGCCCGGCCCCAACGGTGAACCGCCGGTGGTTTCCACCAAGTCACCCATGGTCAAGAAGGCCCGCGAGGGCGTCATGGAATTTCTGCTTATAAACCACCCGCTCGATTGCCCGATCTGCGATCAGGGTGGCGAATGTGACCTGCAGGATCAGGCCATGGCCTACGGCGTGGATAACTCCCGTTACACCGAGAACAAGCGCGCGGTTGAGGACAAGTATATCGGCCCGCTGGTGAAAACCACGATGACGCGCTGCATCCACTGCACGCGGTGTGTCCGCTTTACACAAGAGGTGGCGGGCATTGGTGATCTGGGCTCCATCGGTCGTGGCGAGGACATGGAAATAACCACCTACCTGGAAGCGGCGATGGCGTCCGAGATGCAGGGCAATGTGGTTGATCTTTGCCCGGTTGGTGCCTTGACCTCGAAGCCCTATCAGAATCGCACGCGGCCATGGGAACTCTCCAAAACGGAGTCCATCGATGTGATGGACGCTGTCGGCTCCAACATCTGCGTGGATTCGCGTGGCAAGGAAGTCATGCGCATCCTGCCCCGTGTCAACGAAGCGGTGAACGAGGAGTGGATTTCCGACAAGACACGCCACGTGGCGGATGGATTGAAGACCCAGCGTCTTGATCGCCCTTACATCCGCGAGAATGGCAAATTGCGCCCCGCAACCTGGCCTGAGGCTTTTGCTGCGATCGCAGGCAAGGTGAAAGCAACGAAACCAGAGCGCATTGGCGCAATTGGTGGTGCATTGGCTGGCGTGGAAGATTTGTTTGCGCTCAAAATGCTGATCAATGCTCTTGGCTCCCAGAACACGGATATGCAGGGCAGGGGCGGGCTTGATCCTGCACGTGGACGCGCTTCGTATCTCTTCAATAGTACGATTGAAGGCATCGAACAGGCCGATGCTATCATGATCATAGGCTCAAACCCGCGCAAGGAAGCGCCGGTGTTGAATGCCCGCATCCTGAAGCGCGCCAACCGGGGTGGGGCGTTAATTGGCGTCGTTGGTTCAGAATCCGATTTAACCTACGCTTACAATTATCTGGGTGATGGTCCGGATGTACTGCTTCAGTTTGCGGATCATGCGCCCGCCAAGAAGGAGAAGCCGATGATGATCATCGGTGAGGGTGCTTTCAACCGTGCTGACGGTTCGCAAGTCATGGCCCTTGCGGCCAAGGCTGCCCAAGCGCTCGGCGCAGTAAAGGACGGCTGGAACGGCTTCAATGTTCTGCACAGCGCTGCGAGCATGGTCGGTGCTCTGGATATCGGTTTTGTGCCCTCAGAGGGCGGTCTGGACACCGCTGCCATGGTCAAGGGCGGTGTCGATGTGCTGTTCAACCTTGGTGCAGATGAAATGGACATTCCAGCCGGTGCATTCGTGATCTATCAGGGCACCCACGGTGACAAGGGCGCGCATCGTGCCGATATCATCCTGCCCGGTGCAGCCTATACCGAGAAGTCCGCGACTTATGTGAATACTGAAGGTCGCCCTCAAGTGGCCAACCGGGCTGTGTTTCCACCGGGTGAAGCGAAGGAAGACTGGGCCATTGCCCGTGCCCTTTCAGATGTGCTTGGGCATACGTTGCCGTTTGACAGTCTC
>JANMLW010000035.1:0-9004 GCA_031372765.1 Hyphomicrobiales bacterium | reverse complement strand
TCAGCCATATCACGCGGCTTCGATTGGTCGCCAAGGTTGATGGCCCCGGCATGCCGAAGACCGATGGACGGCTGTCCACCCATGTGCTCGACACGCTGTCAGGCAAGCCAGCGCCCGGTGTGGTCATCCGCCTGTTCGAGGAGGGTGAAAGAGCGCGCAGCCTGATCATGCAGACCATCACAAACGCAGATGGCCGCACGGATGCGCCGCTGATGGCGGGTGGCCCGTTGCGGGCAGGAACCTATGAGCTTGAATTCGCCATCGGGGATTATTTCCGCAGCAAGGGCGTGCCAACGGCAGAGCCTGCCTTTCTGGACACTGTGCCTCTGCGTTTTGGCGTCGCCGAGCCGGAGGGGCATTATCATGTGCCTCTGCTGGCAACGCCCTGGAGCTACTCCACCTACCGTGGCAGCTGATCCGGTCCTGTCCGTTTGCCGAACAGGTGCAACACGATGGCAAGGCCAAGGCCTGCCGCCAGACCGGCAATCAGGTTGACGAAGATCGTCAGCAGGAACGTGGCAAGCAGCATTGCTGCAGGCGCAATGCCAGAGCGCAGGATGGCCACAAACGCCCGGTGATCGGACATGGTCCAGGCAACCACAGCGAGCACAGCGCCGAGTGCGGCCAGCGGAATATGCGTGGCAAGGGGTGCCGCGACCAGCATGAACACCAGCAGATAGACCGCGTGCAGCATGCCAGAGACAGGGCTACGGCCGCCGGCCCTGATGTTGGTGGCTGTGCGGGCAATGGTGCCCGTCACGGTCATGCCGCCAAACAGCATTGTGGCGATATTGGCCACGCCTTGCGCCACCAACTCGCCATTGGCGCGGTGCCGGTCCCCCGACATGGAATCAGCAACAACGGCTGAAAGTAATGACTCGATGCACCCCAGCAAGGCGATGGCAATGGCCTCAGGTAAAACGGCAATTATCCTGTCCACTGATATCATCGGCAAGGACGGAGCAGGCAAGCCGCTGGGAAGGGAGCCAAATCGTGTGCCGATGGTGGCTACATCAAGGGACAGCAGCGCCGTGAGCACAGCAGCGGCACCAACGACAATCAAAAAGGCAGGCCACTTGGGGCGCCATTGTCGCAAGAGGAGAATGCCCGCGACGCAGCCAATGGCCAGTGCTGTCGTCAGCGGCTTCACTGTACCCAGACTGTCCCGGATCGCGCCCAGTTTTGGCAACAGTGCCGCTGGCTCCCTGGCGATCTCCAGACCCAGCAAATCCTTGATCTGGCTGGCAAAGATAATGATGGCGATGCCAGAGGTGAATCCCGTGACAACCGGCGGCGGGATCAAGCGGATATAGGCTCCCAAGCGCAAGACTCCAGCCAGAATCATCATGATGCCAGCCAGACAGGTTGCAAGCACCAACCCCTCGTAGCCGTGTTTTTCCACCGTAGCGTAAACCAGAACGATGAAGGCACCGGCAGGACCGCCGATCTGGAATTTGCTGCCGCCCAGCAGTGAAACCAGGAAGCCGCCAACGATAGCCGCATACAGACCGCGTTCCGGTGTCAAGCCGGAGGCGATGGCAAGTGCCATGGACAGCGGCAGGGCGACGATGGCCACTGTTAGGCCAGCCATAGCATCAGCGCGGGCATCTGCCGCCGTGTAGCCTTGCCGGTATGTCGTCACCAATTTGGGCAGGAAGCGGCTCAGTTCCGCCTTGGCTGCGGGGTCCATTTCCCGCGAAGCGTTGGTATTCCCGGCCATTCCACTACCCCGTCAGTCAATCATCAAGACTGCATGGACAACACTATTGCAAGAGCGATGCCGATGCTTCGGTGGTCGCCGAAGGGATGGAGTTGGACAGCAAGCGGACCACCCCTATCGTGGCACAACCCTTGGTTTGCCGCTGTCATCAACAGCCACAAAAATGAACGTCGCCTCCGTTACTTTTTCCATGACGATGGTCTGGAACCGCTGCGCCCAGGCTTCAATATGCAGTGTGAGCGAGGTGTTCCCCATGCGCTCGACATCGGTGTAAACGCACAGAACATCGCCCACCTTCATGGGCCGGATGAAGTGCATCGCATCGACCTTGACCGTGACTACGCGCCCTTGCGCCCGCTCGACCGCAGCCATGCCACCCGCCTGATCCATGCGGGCCATAACCCACCCGCCGAAGATATCGCCGTTGGCATTGGTATCCGCCGGCATGGCGGAAATGCGCAGTGTCAGTTCACCGCGCGGCGAACCTGGATTTGGCCTGCTCTGCTCTGGCATGATCCTAGCCCTTCAATTCTTTGCGCACCAGAGCCGTGCCCTTTGCCAGCGCCGCGAGCTTGCCATAGGCGACATCCATCGTCATCGGGGCCAATCCGCAATTGGTGCAGGGAAACAATTTTTCCGGTGCCACAAACTGCATGGCTTCGCGAATGGTGGCGGCTACCTGTTCAGGTGTTTCGATGGTGTTGTCGGCCACATCAATCGCACCCACCAGCACATCCTTGCCCTTGAGCAGCTTGATAAGCTCCAGTGGTACCTTGGAGTTGCGGCATTCCAGCGAAACCTGCTGGATTGAACTTCTGCTGATCGCCGGGAACGTGTCCTCGTAGTGCCGCCAGCTATCGCCCAGGGTAGCCTTCCAGTCGATGTTCGCCTTGATGCCGTAGCCGTAACAGATGTGAACAGCCGTGGTGCAGGTGAGGCCCTGCGCAGCGCGCTCCAGCGCTGCCACACCCCAGTCGGAGACTTCCTTCATGTAGACATTGAAAGCGGGTTCATCAAACTGCACAGTGTCAATTCCCAAGGCCTCAAGTTCCTTGGCCTCCTCGTTCAGGACGGCGGCGAAAGCCATGGCGAGGTCCTCGCGGCGGCCATAATGCTCGTCAGCGATTGTATCAACGATGGTCATGGGACCGGGCAGGGTGAACTTCAGTTTCCGGGTGGTGTGGGCGCGTGCGGCCATCGCTTCCATGGTATGCACAGGGCCCTTGCGACGGATGGGACCAACAACCGTCGGTACCTCGGCCTTGTAGCGGTTGTTGCGGATGCCCATCAGGGTTTTCTTGGTGAAATCGATACCCTCGAGATTGGCCAGAAAACCATGCACGAAATGAACACGGGCCTGCTCGCCGTCCCCCACGATGTCGATGCCCGCATCCTCCTGCAACTTGATGGAAAGAATGGTGGCATCGCGCTTCGCCTTGGCCAGATCATCTCCTTCCAGCCGCCATGGAGCCCATAATTTTTCCGGCTCTGCCAGCCAGGATGGTTTGGGTAATGAGCCGGCGATTGTTGTCTGGAGCATGGGAACACCTGTCTGATCGAGTGCCTTGAGTGCGCTTGACGGTGACTTGCGTCAAGGCAGGGCAAGCGGAACAATGCGTTATGTTTTCAAAAACATCGGCCCGCCCTTGTGGGCTGGAAAACCGTAGCCATGCACCAGCACCAGATCGATATCTTCGGCACTCGAAACAATGCCTTCATCCAGAATGACCTGACCCTCGCGCGTCATGGCAGCAAGCAATCCCTCGCGAATTTCGGATTCAGTGAAATGGCGCTGCGGCAGATTTTTAAAAGTGGCATTCTCGGCAATAAGAGCGGCCACGGCAGGGTCAGGTATGCCGGTTTTTGCGCCCTCGTCATAACAGTACCAACCCTTGCCGTTTTTGCGCCCCAACCGCTCTGCGTCAACCAGTCGCTCCACCAGTGACAGCGGGCGGCCATCCGGACGCAATGCCGGGTTCAATTTGCGGTTGGCATAGGCGATTTCCAGTCCGGCCATATCCTGCACGGCGAAGGGGCCCATGGGAAAGCCAAAATTATTCATGGCCCTGTCGACATCCTGAGGCAAAGCGCCATCTTCCACCATGGTTTCAGCCACAATGCGGTACGCCTTGAGAATACGGTTGCCGCAAAAGCCCTCGCAAACACCTGTCACGATAGGGATTTTTCCAAGTTTGCGGGCTACGGCAACACCCGTTGCCAAAGTAAGGGGGGCCGTGTGCTGGCCACGCACGACCTCGCACAGACGCATGATATGGGCAGGGCTGAAAAAATGCAGACCCAGAAAACGCGACGGGTCACGGGTGAGTGCCGCTATCGCATCGAGGTCAAGATAGGACGTGTTGGAAGCAAGCAGACAGTCGGCCTTGACGACGCGGTCCAGTTTTTCAAAGACACTGCGTTTGACAGCCATGTCCTCGTAGACCGCCTCAATCACCAGATCGCAGGTTGAAAAGGCTTTATAGTCCGTCGAAAAAGTGAGTTTCTCTTCCAGTTCGCGCTGCTTTTCAACCGTCACCCTTCCAGATTTCAGACCACCGGTCATCAGATCCGCCATCCGTGAACGCCCCCGCTCAAGGGCTGCATCACTCTCTTCAGCAAGTACAACCCGATACCCTGCGCTTAAGGCCGCAAAAGCAATACCGCAGCCCATCAGGCCTGCTCCCACAACACCGATGCTGTGTACGGATTTCGGAATCACGCCGTCCAGCAGGCTGATGCGTCCGGCGTTACGCTCCGCCATAAACAGGCGCCGCAATGCCCTGGCTTCGCGGCTGGCGCGCAATTGCACGAACAGGGCGCGCTCGGCGGCAACACCTTGCTGATAGTCCAGCATGGTTGTCGCTTCCATCATCGCCAGCGCCGCCGGGGCCGCTGTCTGCCCCTTTGCCGCCTTGATCACTGACAAACGCAAAGTATCCAAAAGCAGACGATCCGCCTGTGCGGCAGGGCGCGCCTCAATATCGGCCGACAGCGGATAACGCGTCTCGTCCTCCATTGCACCGCTTTCGATCAAGGCTATCGCGGCGCCGAGCGGGTCACTGGCCACCATCAGGTCAATCAGACCAAGCCGCAATGCCTCGTTTGCCGGTACAGTCTTGCCTGAGGTGACGAGCCGCACTGATGTGGCAAAATCGGTCATGCGCAACAATCGCTGCGTGCCGCTAGCACCAGGAACAAGGCCAATCCTGACCTCGGGAAAGCCCATTACGGTATCGCCTTGCGCGATGCGCGCGCGACAGGCCAGTGCGATCTCCAATCCGCCCCCCAGCACGCTGCCAAAGAGGGCAGCCACCAGCGGTTTTGCCGATCCTGAAATGGTTGCAATCACATCAGGCAAAAACGGCGCCTCAAGCGGGCGCTCCATCTCCCGCATGTCTGCGCCTGCAATGAAGGTACGGCCTGTCGCTGTCAGGATGCCCGCTTCAAACTCCGGATCGGCGTTGATCGTGTTGATGACGTCAATCAGACCCATTCTGACAGGCGTGGACAGCGCGTTGACGGGCGGATTATCGACCGTAATGATCGCGATGGAGCCGCGCTTTTCCAGTGTCACCTGCATGAGGATAGATGAGCCAAACTTTTCGCGCGAGGCAAGCATATATTCCCTCAGGCCCGCAGAACGGGGAAATATGCCCTTACATGAAAAAATAGTGTGCCCCTCATGACAAATCCTGTCACAATTCCTAGATATAGCTGGCAGAAGTGATATGCAGTGCGCACACTTACGGAGGATGTCGTTATGTCACCTGAAGAAAAGACCATTATTGGCGGCATTTTTGAGCGTCTGAAGGGTGCGGCCACCACCCAGCGCGATGCCGAAGCGGAAAAGTTCATCGCCGACCAGATCAAATTGCAGCCCTATGCACCCTATGTGATGGCGCAGTCGATCTATGCTCAGGAACAGGCTTTGACAGGTCAGCAACAGCAGATCGAACAGTTGCAGGCGCAGGTCCATCAGCTTGAGCAGTATGCACAGCAGGTCCAGCAGCAGCAATCACAGGGTTCGGGTGGTTTCCTCGGCGGACTGTTTGGTGGTGGTGCGCGTCAGGTTCCCCCTCCTCCCGCACCCATGGCAAGAGGCCCAATGGGTGGCCAACCTGGTTATGGGCAACAGGCACCCGGACCTTGGGGGCAGCAACCTGGTGGACCAGCGCCCGGCCCATGGGGGCAACAAGCCCAGCCGCAGCGTGGCGGCATGGGATTTCTGGGCACAGCAGCGATGACCGCAGCCGGTGTTGCGGGCGGCATGCTGGCGGCCAACGCCCTTTCGAACATGTTTTCGGGTAGCAAGGATGCCGGACAATCCGCATCGGCAGCCGGTGCCACGCCTGAGGCACCAGGCGCACAACAGCAGCCAGCCTCTTATGAAGAACCAGGCAATGGGGCCTACGCGCAGGATGCCTCCTACGACGATGGCAGTAACTACGATGGCGGTGGTGGCGACGACTGGGCCTGATTTTCAATCCCGGTTATCGAGAAAAAAGCCCCTTGCCAGACATGGCGAGGGGTTTTCTTATATCGGAATCAAGCCGTTGCGCCTTTAGCCTTGGTGCGGCGCAGATGCTCGTCCAGACGCGGCATGATCTCGACAAAATTGCAGGGGCGATGGCGGAAATCGAGCTGCATGGACAAGATTGCATCCCAGCCATCCTTGCATGCACCGGGCGAACCAGGAAGACAGAAGATATAGGTGCTGCCCGCTACACCGGCGGTCGCCCTGGACTGGATGGTTGACGTACCTATCTTCCCGAAAGAGACCTGATGGAACACCCATGAGAAGCCGTCCATGCGCTTCTCGAACAGCGGTTCCACGGCCTCGGGTGTCACATCCCTGCCCGTGAAACCGGTGCCACCTGTGGTGATGACAACATCAATATCCTTGTCGGCAATCCAAAAACCAACCTGCTGGCGAATACCATCGATATCATCTGGCACGATAGCCCTTGCCATCAACCTGTGCCCTGCAGCAGTCAACCGTTCCACCAGCACATTGCCTGACCGGTCATCTTCCGGTGTGCGCGTGTCCGATACAGTCAATACGGCTATGCTGACGGGTATGAAGGGTTTGCTTTCGTCAAGGCGCGACATGATTGTTCCTTTGATAGCACACCGTATGCATGGGGCCTGCGACGTCAACCTTTCAGCAAGCATAAATGGGAAGGATTTGCCTCAAATTGGAAGCATTTCAAAGCCCGTTAACACCGTTGTGATCATGGTTTATCCTTCGGGAGACAACAAGAATGCTAGCCGCACTCGATGCGCTGATACAGAACGGAACCGGCGGACGCCGCACATTGGTGCTACGCCAGATTTGCTCGTTGTTCATGAAAGTCGGCCACGTAGGCGAGAAGACCACGACTGCACTCTTTGACGAGGTAATGGCCAATCTCGCGGTTGATCTTGATGACACGGTCGTGATCTTCTTGGAACCGGAGCTTCAGCAGATTTCGGGTATCTTGCCCGCCTTCAAATCCACGATTGCCAGCCGCGCCCATGAAATCAGGGCACGAACCAGCGCGGTTCCGGTTTTGCAGGAATTGATACAGCATGAACCGATACAACACGAACTGCTGCATGAAGCAAAAAACCCTCAAAAAAGTTCAGCTCTGCAAACAGCCCTTGACGAAAAGGGACCGCAGCCTGCCACCGCGGAATATGTTCAGCAGGTGGACCGTGCCATCCAGACACCGCCAGGTAGCCCCCCATATCCACCTGCGGAGCGCCGGGCAGAGCCCCGTGACCCTGTGCTTGATGCCAACAATCCCGTCACCCTGGCACGCCGCGCCTCGCCTGGCGAATTGATGCAGATTGCCTCGGTAGCCCATCTGCCTGAGACGCTGACGAGCGTGATTGTCATGCGGGGTGACCGCCAGGCGATTGTACGTGCATTGCAAAACCCAACAGCCCGGTTTGCGCGCTCAAGCCTGACAATGCTTGCGGAGCTTGCACCCAGTGATCTGATGATCAAACAGGGGCTGATCCAGCGCGATGATCTGCCTGAAGTGATCATCGAGAGAATGCTGCCTTACCTCAACACCGAGGCAAAGGCCCGCGTGCTCCTGTCGGGAGCGTTGTTCAACGACAGGAACGCCCAGACGGCACTCGAGCAGGCCAATGCGGATCTGGTGAATGCCTATCGACAAGGCCAGATACTGACCGGGGTGGATGGCTATCTGACAGCTGTCGAGGAAGCTCGCATGTCAACCGGGGATGTGGTTGTGTCTCTGGCTGCTGATCTTCGGGTCGCGGAACTGGCCCTGTTCGCCTCTCGCCGTCTTGGCTTTGGGTTCACCGCAGCCATGAACCTGCTGGCTGGGCGATTGGACAAAGGGGCTGCCGTGCTAGCGGCGGCGTTGCAATGCGAACGTCAGGCAACAACAGCCATCATGGACATGCGGCGGCGCTGTGGCGTGATGACTGATGCCCGTGGTGCCATCGAAGTCTATCTGCGCATGGCCACCGATGAGGCGTTGATGCTGGTGCGTCAGATCGATCGCCTTTCAATCGAACTGCAGCAGACAGCGCTGGTTGCCATTCAGGATGATATGCTCGAAAAAGCGGCCTGATCCAACAGGCCCCTGTCAGACGTCCCTTGCGGTGAAGGTGTTGCATTGGCCCATCTGGCCCGCGCGCAATCCCTGCATGAACCAGCGGGTGCGCTGTTCCGAGCTGCCATGGGTGAAGCTGTCAGGCACGACATAGCCCTGTGACTGTTTCTGCAATTTATCGTCCCCGATGGCCTGTGCGGCGTTCATGGCCTCGCGCACATCCCCTTCATCCAGCTTGATGAGGCCACGCCCGTGATGGGCCCAGACGCCAGCCAGACAATCCGCCATCAATTCCACCCGAACAGACAGTGCATTGGCCTCGCGACGGGATACCTGCTTCTGGCGCTCCTGCACTTGTGGCAGAATACCGAGCTGGTTCTGGATATGGTGGCCGATCTCATGGGCAATCACGTAAGTGTAGGCAAAATCGCCCCCTGCGCGCATCTTGGTCGACATTTCCTGAAAGAAGGACAGATCAAGGTAGACCGAGCGGTCATTGGGGCAATAGAACGGCCCCATGGCTGACTGTGCCCCGCCGCAGCCCGAGCGTGTTGAGCCACTGAACAGAACCAGACGGGGTTCCTGATACTTCGTGCCCTCGACGCCCCGTACCAGTTGCCCGGCCTGCGCGGGAATGACCTGCTTCCAGACCTGTTCATTGGCTTCAAAGACCTGAGAGGCAAACCGGCCCAATTCGTCCTGCACAGGACCTGCC
>JANMLW010000031.1:0-6576 GCA_031372765.1 Hyphomicrobiales bacterium | reverse complement strand
ACACGAGCGAGCATTGAAGCCGCCTTGCCCGCCTCGCCTGAGCGCAGGCGTTCCTCAACAAGCCACACCACGCTTAGGTGCGAGGCAATAACACGAGCGGCGGGATGGTCATCCAGCGCCAGGCCGCGATCCACCATCTGCTGGCCAACCGCACGGTACAAAAGTCCGGTATCGAGATGCGGCAGGCCAAAATGTGCGGCGATGCGCTTGGCCAATGTGCCTTTTCCCGATGCGGCAGGACCGTCTATAGCAATAATCATGGATTCTCACACCTGGGCATTGCCCTCAACACTCTGGCACCGGCTTATCACCCCATCACGGTGTTTCAACCCCGCAAGATGATTTTTGCTGCCAACTTGCCTATTGCAGGTTGACAGCACAGTCGATTGCATCTTAGGCGAACGATCTTATCTCACATCCTTCTTGCCGTATTACCAGGAGAGCCCCTTGGCCAAACCTGAACTTGGAACAAAACGTGTGTGCCCGACAACGGGTCGCAAGTTCTATGACCTGAACAATGACCCGGTTATTTCGCCTTACTCCGGCGAATCCTGGCCGCGTGCCTCTTTCGAGCCGCTGCTGAAGGGAGCCGCAGCGCGCGCTGCAAACAACAATGATGACGACGAAGACGATTCTGGCATAGATCCGGCAGCCGCATCCGCAGAGTTCGTGCCCCTGGAAGATGTGGAGGCGGATGCGTCCAAGGATGTGGTCAGCGATGATATCGAGATCGATGACGAGATTGTTGCCGGTGACGATGATGACACTTTCCTCGAGCAGGAAGAGGAAGGCGACGATGATGTTGCTGGTCTGATCGATGGTGAAATCGAAGGCGATGAGGAAACCTGATATCGGAATTTCGATATTTTCCCTGCCTTATGTTTTAGGCAGAGAAAGTCTTGCATCAGTCAACGGCTTGTGACAAACGACCCGTAGCGGTTGTTAAAGCCAACTGTAATTCCAGCCGGTGGAATGTTACCCAGAACCGGAACACGTGTGGGGGTATAGCTCAGCTGGGAGAGCGCTTGCATGGCATGCAAGAGGTCAGCGGTTCGATCCCGCTTACCTCCACCAAATTATTGCCCAAGAATTATGACGGTATTTTTATCCTGGCTTTGCAACCCGGACGATTGCTCCTTAATCGCCTTTATTTGTTTGATATAGTTGGTGTGGACGTGGAATGGCTGCGCCAGTTCTGACAGTTTTTCTCGACGTTGCCCGCAGCCAATGTTGCCTTTGACTTGAAGGCTGTGGTTCAGGCGTGTTCATCTTGCAATTTTGGCTACAGTTCACAACGCAACTTACGCTGATCTCAGGCAGAAACTCCACTTAATCCCTGCTGTCCAGATTTTCCGTGCCACCTCTATTTGGTAAGCCGCAGCTTGGAAATATCGCCGGAGATTGACGCGAAAGCCTTTTTCAGGCTGGCTGCATCCTTTGCCTCATAAGCGTTGTTCTTGCCCGATGCACAATCACGCATCCTCTGCTTGGTCGAGCTGTCATCAACCCTGAACAAGACACTGACTACCGTAATTCCGGCTGCCTTGACGTTCTTGCAGGCCAAATCCATTCTGTCAGATAGATATTTATCCATCTGGGCATAATTTTCAGACGGAAAGCGGCCATCCCGCAGGAAACCATAGGCGCCATATTCGCTCATGACGGGTCCCCATTTATGCTGTTCGCCCATGGAATTGTCTCCATCGCTCATCAGTACGATGTACTTCTTGACCTTGTCATAAGCATCGCCCTTGACTGCCAGAGGCCCCTTTGGACTTATCGTACGCCAACCCCACATCAGACCTTCAGATGAAATTGTTCCACCACCGTTCCAGAAGTTCATTTTGGAAATTTCGTTCATCAACGTCGGTTTGTCAGCCGTTAATGGAGTCAGTTCCTGTCCACAGGCCTTGTTGGGTCCTGATGTGTCAGGTGCGGTTTCCTTGATGCTGGCCGTCTGTTTGCCATCGTACTTGAAGAGTGAGCCAAAGCGCTCCCACTCCCATTTGCTCCACCCCACTGGCGAAGGGCCATCAGGGAGGTAGTTGTTGACATAATCTGGCCAGTTAGGGTCCTTGTCAGGTTCATCAGGCCAGAAGTAGGGCACAAACAGGGTATCAGGCTTGCCAGCTGTCGGGGGCTCGTCCGTCACATCATAAGGCTCTGGCCGCGCCTCCACGCAACCTTTCCATTTGGCGCCCTTGATACGGTTGAACATGTCAAAGTTGCTGACTTTCTCTGGATTATATAATCCGCAGGGATGCCACGTATGAATCCAGCCATTGGGGACACCAACCGTTGTCTTCTTTGCAGCGTAGGGCGGATCAACAGACTCATTCTTGATGACGGCCGTGGTCAGGTCCGTGTTGGGTGTAACGACAGCTGAGGCATAAGCGGGCTTGATGCCGAGAAGCTCGCGTGCCGCCTCGGCAAAGTTTTTCAGCGGGTCCTGCAGGCTCACACCCTTCTTGCCACTTCCGCCCGGGTCTGGTGATGGACCGCCGCCACCGCCACCGCCACCCGGGTTCCAGTTGCAGTCCTGAAAATAGCCAGCCTGCCGGTAGCGCAAGGCACGTCCATGAAACTGGCTGTTGACGCCGGTATCCATCTGACTCATCGACAGTTTCGTGCTGCCTACATTGACCGATGCAGAGTAAGGAACCAATGACATTTTCACAGTGCCATTGGAACCACTTGCAAAAACCGTATCCGTGAAGCTGGTTGCCGCATCACGAAGCCCCACCATGTCGTCTTTCATGGAGCCGGTGTTGTCCAGCACAAGCGCAATCTCGACATTACCGATGGCAAGTTGGGCATCAGCTGCTGCCTTGATAGTCTGGGCGCTCGCTCCAACAAGCCCCATGAACATGGGCTTTATGGTGATGGAGGCTTCAACACGAACGCCATCCTTGATTTCCGTGATGCTGGAGAAAACCTGTCCGGCCAGCCCTTGATTTTGGACAAGCGCATTAAATTCCTTTTCAGCAATAGCCTTCTTTTCCGCAAAGGTCTTTCCTACTTTTGAAGCACCGGCGAGAGCGGCAGCATCAGCGATGCTGGCTATCTTGGTTTTTGCGTTGCTGAGGGCCGAGTAGTCAATTCCAGCTCCGCCCGCAGCAATGATGGGGACGATTGCAAGGCCAAACATCAGGGATACATTGCCGCCTTGATGGCCCTGAAATCTCTTCCAACCCTGTTTCATTGTCATATCTCCAAACATCGTAAAGGCAGGAGTATGTGCCCTTGGATATGAAGATACAGTCAGGGGTTGTATATTTCGTTCAAAGTTATGTTTAATTTTCGGATAAACTTACGATCATTTGTTAACCGCAATTGGCGTGGTGAACTGGTTCACTCCACCTGATCGTCACCGGCCTGCAGGGCGCGGGTCAGTTCACCCGGGCCGAAGCCGTCGCGGTTGTAGATATCATCGCGGAACTGCACTACGCCCTCTGGCGTTGCCCAGGCCGTGATATAGGCCCAGTAGGTCATGATGTTTTCCTTGAACTTGGCGTCAATCCGCTGGCCGGAGCGTATGGCGTTCTCGATACCGTCTCGGTCAAAGCCAGGGACGTCCTTCAAAAGCCACTCGGCGAAAGACCGCACGTTCTGCACGCGCACGCAGCCCGACGACACAAAACGGAAGTCATCGCCGAATATGCCCTTGGCTGGCGAATCGTGCATGTAAACACCATGCGGTGAATGCACATTGATGCGCATGAAGCCGAGCGAATTGAACTCCCCACCCTGATCCTGCCTGAAGCGGTACTTCGTAGCCTCATCCGAACGCCAATTGATCTGTTCGGAAGGGACTTCCTGTCCGGCTCCATTGAAGATGCGGATCTTGCTTTCGCGCAGATAATTCGGGTCCGCCTGCATCTTGGGGATCAGATCCTTCTTGATGATCGAAGCGGGCACGGTCCAGAACGGGTTGAAGTTCACTTCCGAAATCCTGGCGCTCATGATTGGCGACTGGCGGTCAATCTTGCCGACACCGGCAGTATGACGGGTTGCTACCTGACCGGCCTCGACGGTTTCGACATAGGCGGCAGGAATGTTGATCAGCACAAACCTGTTACCAAGATTGCCCATGGCGAGTGACTTCAATCGGATCAGGTTGATCTCAAGCTGCTTCAGACGGCTGGCGGCGGATGTGTTCATTGCCGCATAGGTCTGCGAAGCCACTACGCCGGTCTGGCCCAGGCCATGCCGCCCCTGGAAGCGCTTGATAGCCGCCTCGACATAGGCATCAAATACGGGCGATGTGGCCAGAGAACGGTCAAGATCGCCGCCCTGAATCAGGCGGCGGCGGATGGCGACGACGCCGTCGCTCCGCATGCCCAGACGCAGGCGCTCAGCACGCGGCACGCCCACGAAGCCGCCTTGCCCCACGATCTGCTGGTACTGCTGGATGGCCGCTTCCGTCGCCTGCACGGTGGCGGGCGAGAGGATAGGCGCACTGGAGCGGACATTGATGACACGCGAGCCGGAATCATAACCCTGGCTCCATTCGGCCTGACCACCTGAAAGAGTGTCAACCGGTGCAGCATAAGCCGCTGATGTAAAAACCTGTGGCGCGGCGAGCGCGGCACCAAAGCCTGCCATCACCTGACGGCGGGAAACCGGGCAGTCCGCGAAACCTGCCGAAGTCGAACCGTTTGCATTCTGCCAACGTACAGCCATAACCAAACCCCTCAGAGACCTAACCAATACACAACTGTGGCGTTTCTACACTGATAACCCTAATGGAGAGTTTCCCGTGTCGCTGACCAGACTGTGCCGGATGAATTCTTATATGCGAAATGAAGCCGTTGCGTCAGGGTCCAGTACGGCTGAAATATGGCAATCACCGCTTTGTGAGGGGTTTGACACCCGATGACCCTGCTGATTTCGACGCTCTTGATCACGCTTGTGGCTTTTTTCACGCTTTGGATCATCAGCCTGCGCCTGAGGGACGCCAGCATCGTTGATATGTATTGGGGCCCCGGCTTTGCCGTCATCGGCTGGCTGGCCTACGCTCTTTCAGCTGATCGCAGCATGGCCAATCTCATTCTGGTGGCGCTGCTGACCCTGTGGGGCCTGCGCCTTGGCTGGCACATCCTGAGTCGTCACAAGGGGGAAGACCCGCGATACGCCGCCATGCGTACTGAGCGGGGGGACAGTTTTGCCCGCTGGAGCCTGTGGATGGTGTTTGGCCTCCAGGCCGCCATCCAGTGGATCGCGTCTTCGCCTGTGCTGGTGGCCACGCTATCGGATGCGGACCCGATGGAGCCGCTGCTGCACATCGGATTTCTGCTCTTTGCGGCGGGCTTCCTGCTGGAAGTCTGGGCCGATGCTGCCTTGCGCCGGTTCAGGGCCGATCCTGCCAACAAGGGAAAATTGCTGATGACAGGTATACACGCCCGCATCCGCCATCCGCAATATCTGGGCGAGCTCATGCTGCAATGGGGTCTCGGCCTCATCGCCTTTGGCCTTACCCTCAACCCGCTGGCCTTTGTTGGTCCGGCGCTGATGACCTTCCTGATCATCAAGGTGTCCGGCGTGCCGATGCTGGAAAAAATGTTTGAAAAGCGCGATGGCTTTGCGGAATGGAAAGCGCGAAGTGGGGCGGTTTGGCCGAAGTGGTGAGGGTGATCCCTCCCTCTTGGGGAGGGTGGCAGGCGGTAGCCTGACGGGTGGGGCTTACGATTTAATCGGATAAATACGAAGCCCCCTCCGGCGCTGCGCGCCACCTCCCCCAAGTGGGGAGGATCAGATCGCAGCTGGCGCAGCTTGCATCGAATCCAGCCCCTGCCTATTCTGTCATAGCTGAACGAAATCGAGGCCGGAGGATTGAAGAAACGTGGTTGAACTAAAATCTGGTAACGATGTGACAGCTTGGCTGAATGGACGGCCAGAAGCCACACGCCAGCAAGACGCTGTGGTGTTGGCGAGCAGGGCAGCGTTACGTGTTCTGCCATACGTCGCGCCTAGTCGCGAATGGAGCAGAAATGTTATTAGCAAACGGATTTTTGCCGAACTGACGGAGATCAGTTTTCGTACGATCACAATTGCGCGGTTTTTTTCGATTGCTCCTAACCACGCTTTAGCGACCGCCGTCCATTCCGCGTTTTCCGCATTTTCCGACTTTCTTGAAGTCTTTGAGGCCACCAATTCCACTGCCTTTTGCGCTGCCGATTCTGTCGCCTTTTCCGTCCGTACTGCCGATTCTGCTGTTTCCGCTGGTTCCACCACCTTTTCCGCCCGTTCCGCCGCTCAATCCGTCGCCGCGCAATCAAATGATACCGCTCGTTCCGCTGCCTGGAGAGAGATCAGCCGCAATGCTACGCTAATTGAGGAACTGGGTGCCGTCGCCACGATCGCCACCCCTATTGGTTCAGAGGAATGGCTGAAGAGCGATATTCAGCGGCATTGGGAGGCTATGAAGCAATTCCTGCGCTCAACCCACAAAAAAGAGCCAGTCTGGATTGCGTGGTATGAGCGCATCATGAAAGGCGGCACTGTATCACTGGCAGAAGAGGAAGCCTATATTCTGCTCGATGCACAGGAAATCTGGGAGCAGGGACCGGATGCGAT
>JANMLW010000016.1:0-23803 GCA_031372765.1 Hyphomicrobiales bacterium | reverse complement strand
GTGCAGGAAGTCTTGGAAGATGGAAGAAGGCTTGTAGGTCGATCACTTATGGAGCTTTTCAAAAGGTCGGAACCTGACTGGGATGCGTTCGATATCGGAAATTGATGGAAAGTTGGATCGACAATGGACTTCACCCTTCCCCCTGAGCTTGATGCGATCCGCCTGCGCACGCGTGCTTTCGTGGCCGAGCATATTTTGCCACTGGAAAACGATCCGCTGAGTTATGACAGCCACGAAAACATCCGCATGGAAGTGCTCAAGGCCGTGCAGACCAAGGCGCGGGCGGCAGGCCTGTGGTCGCCGCAGGTGCCAAAGGACATAGGCGGCATGGGCATACCCATTGTCGGACAGGCCGCGATGTATGAGGAGGCCAACCGTTCGATCTTCGGGCCTGTCTGTTTCAATTGTTCTGCGCCCGATGATGGCAACATGCGGGTGCTGTCGCAGGTGGCGACCCCCGCCCAGAAAGAGCGCTGGCTGAAGCCGATCGTTGCAGGCACTGTCCGCTCGTCCTTTGCCATGACCGAGCCGCATCCCGGCGGTGGGTCAGATCCTGGCATGATGCTGACAAAAGCCGAGCGCAAGGACGGCCGCTGGGTAATTTCAGGCCGCAAATGGTACATCACCGGAGCAGGTGTGGCACAGCATTTCATCCTGATGGCCCGCACTTCGGATGATCCACGCAAGGGTCTCACGGCATTCCTGTTTGACCGGGACCAGCCCGGTTGGGAGATCGTGCGGCGCATCGGCATCATGGGGCCTGAGGAGCATGGCGGCCATTGCGAACTTCTGTTCGACGGTCTTGAGGTGCAGGACGACGCTGTGCTGATGGGCGTTGGCGACGGGCTCAAGGTCACGCAGATACGCCTTGGCCCTGCCCGCCTCACCCACTGCATGCGCTGGCTCGGCCTTGCCAAGCGATCGATGGAAATCGCACAGCTGTATGTAAACGAGCGCGAAGGTTTTGGCGTCAAACTGAAAGACCGCGAGAGCGTGCAGATCAAACTGGGGCAAGTGGCAGCGAGCATCGAGATCGGCCGTCTGCTGGTGATGAAAGCTGCATGGAAACTTGACGCCGGGGATTTCGCCCGCAAGGAAGTTTCCATGGCAAAAAACCATGTGGCCGACACGCTGCATCTGGCGGCGGATACGGCTATCCAGCTCTGCGGTGCACGGGGCTATTCCAAGGACACCGTGCTGGAATGGATATATCGCTACGCACGGCAGGCGCGACTGGTGGATGGCGCCTCGGAGGTTCATTCCATGGTGCTGGCAAGGTTCTACCAAGCCGAGGGAGACGCTTTCTGGAGCTGGGGCCAATGACGCCTGATCAAGCGCGGCAACAGACTCTGGCAAGATGGCTGTGCGATGCGCTTGGCGCTTCTGTCAGCATCGTGTCCATGGCTCCCTTGAAGGGCGGCGGTATTCAGGAAAACTGGACGGTCGAGACACTTGTGAACGGCAATCCCCGCGCTTTCGTACTGCGCAAGGATGCACAATCAACCATCGATGCCAGCCATTCGCGCCGAGACGAGTTTGCCATCATCAAAGCTGCTCATGCGGCCGGTGTCACGGTGCCTGAACCCATTGGATTTTGTAATGATCCGTCGATTCTCGGTGGACCATTCGCGCTGATGGCAAAGGTCAAAGGCCTTGGCCTGGGGCCGAAGGTGGTGAAAGTGACGACCGATGACGCGCGCGCTGGTTTGACCCGGCAACTCGTCCGCGAGATGGCCCGCATCCACGCCGTGACGCCTGTCAACGCCCGAATGTCCTTGACCTGCCTAGGCAAGCCACCTGCTGACTTCCCCATCGCCGAGATAACCTTGTTGCGGGATTGGATGGACCGTCTCAGGCTCTTGCGGCCTGGCCTGGAATGGGCCTTGCGCTGGTGCGAACTGCACTGTCTAAAGCCCCGCGAGACCACGTTGATCCACCGCGATTTCCGCACCGGCAACTACATGGTTGATGATGGCCAGTTGACTGCGGTGCTGGACTGGGAGTTTGCCTGCTGGGGTGATCCGTTGTTCGATATCGGTTGGTTCATGGCCGAATGCTGGCGTTTTAGCCGCCCTGATCTGGAGGCAGGTGGCATCGGATCACGGGCGGATTTCTACGCGGCCTACGAAATGGAAAGCGGACGCAAGATTGATGATGCCGCCGTGCGGGCCTACGAGGTCCTCTCGCATTGCCGCTGGGCCATCATAGCGCTGCAACAAGGAGAACGGCACACATCCGGGCGTGAGCCATCCCTTGAGCACGCGCTGACCGGCAAGATGGCCGAGGAACTGGAATTGATGGCGTTGCGTTTGACAAAACCTGACCATTGGCGGTTGCGGTACGAGCCACTCGCGACAGGGCACCTGTCATGAAACACTCTTCGGCATTGCCGGAACTCATCGCCGCAGCGGAGCGCCTGTTGCGTGACAAGGTGCTTGCCGCAACCGAGGGGGAGGCACGCTTTGCCGGCCTGATGGTGGCCAGTGCGCTGGGCATGGCGCAACGGGAGCTTGACCTGGCGGACTATCACGCCGCGACACAGCGCGACGTGGCAGCCCTTGTGCCCCAGCCCTCGCCGTTTCCGTCCGATGCAGAGGCGCTGGTCCAGCTCATCCGCATGGGTATGCTGGACGGTGCGGAGGATGCTTTCCGACGCCTGCAGGCCGATGCGATTGTCCGCACGGCAATCACCCGCCCGGCGGTTGTGAGCGATACCGAACGCCGTCTGGCGGGATTGGAGTGATGCCGATGCCCCGCAAGCTCCTTCTGAAAAACGCCGATATCGTCGTCACCATGGACGTGAACCGTCGGGAAATAGCCAGCGGTAGCGTGCTGATCGAAGGCAATCTCATATCAGCGGTTGGTGCGGCCAAGGACCTGCCGCAAACCGCCGATGAGGTCATCGATCTCAAAGGGCATGTTGTCATGCCCGGTCTGGTCAACACGCACCATCACATGTTCCAGTCGTTGACGCGGGCAACACCGGGCGGGCAGGACGCTGAGCTGTTTGGCTGGTTGAAAGCGCATTATCCCATATGGGCGCGGATAACGCCGGAGATGTTCCACGTCGCGGCCAAGACCGCCATGGCGGAACTGATAATGTCGGGATGCACTACCTCCAGCGATCATCAATATCTTTATGTGAACGGCGCGACGCTTGAACAGGCCATCGAGGCGGCCCATCATCTGGGCCTGCGTTTCCATGCAGCACGGGGCGCCATGAGTGTCGGCGAAAGCGCTGGTGGCCTGCCGCCCGATGCGATTGTCGAGAAGGAACCGGCGGTGCTGAAAGAAATGCAGCGCCTGATCGAGCGGTTCCACGATTCCAGCCACGGCGCGATGCTGCGCGTGGTGTTGGCCCCCTGCTCGCCTTTCACGGTGAGCGATGACCTGATGCGCGAATCGCGTGATCTGGCCAGAAGCTACGGTGTTTCACTCCACACGCATCTCGCCGAGAATGACAATGATATCGCCTACAGCCTTGACCGTTACGGCAAGACTCCGACGCAGTATGTGGAGGATCTGGAGTGGGTGGGGCCGGATGTCTGGCATGCTCATTGCGTAAAACTGGACGAGACCGGCATCACGCTCTTTGGCCGCACGGGCACAGGCATTGCACATTGCCCCTGCTCCAACATGCGACTGGCCTCTGGCATAGCGCCCATCAGGCGCATGCGTTGCGCGGGCGTGCCGGTCGGATTGGGTGTTGACGGCTCCGCCTCCACCGATGTTGGGCATTTGCTGGGGGAAGCCCGTCAGGCCATGCTTCTGGCGCGGGTTGGCTTCGGCCCCGATGCGATGTCAGCCCGCGATGCGCTTGAGATTGCCACTCTGGGCGGCGCAACCGTGCTGAACCGCAACGATATCGGTGCGCTGAAACCCGGCATGGCGGCGGATATCATCGCGTTTGACATGCGCACACTATCCTTTGCTGGCGGATTGCATGATCCGGTGGCGGCGCTGGTTTTCTGCACCCCAGCCAATGTCAACTGGTCGGTGATCAACGGCCGGGTTGTGGTGCGAAACGGACACCTTGCCACGCTGGATGTGCCAGTGCATGTGGAACAGCACAACCGTCTGGCGCGCCGGTTGTTCCGGGGCGAATAACCCTCACACACTTTATCTTGATTGACGCTAGCAGACATTTCCAGCAGCTTTTTAGGACTTGTCGTCAGTTAGGAACGGAAGCGATAATGATCCCTTGGCAGCACCTTGATACTGGTTCCATCCCCGGCGGTGGCGAATTGCGGCTCAAGCGCCGCGGAGCAGATTTTTCCATTTTTCTGGACCGAATAGAGCTGATGAACTCGCGCCTCAGCGGATCGGAGGAAGCTCTTGCCACTCTGACTGCTGAAAAACTGAAAGGTAGGGCCAACCCGCATATCCTGATCGGTGGTTTGGGCATGGGTTTCACATTGCGCGCTGCCCTTGCCGTTTTTGGACCCACCACCCCGATCACAGTGGTTGAACTGGTGCCCGCTGTAATTGCCTGGGCAAAGGGTCCGATGGCAGAGCTTTTTGCCGGCTGTCTCGAAGACAAACGTGTCACGGTTGTCGAGGCCGATGTGATGCAACTTATCCAAGCGGCCGACGCGCGGTACGATGCCATTCTTCTGGATGTGGACAACGGCCCTGACGGGCTGACCCGCGCCTCCAACAATCGGCTTTATGACAGCCGGGGACTGGCGGCTGCCCATGCAGCGTTGTCAAAGGGTGGCGTACTGGCGGTCTGGTCATCGGGGCCCGATGCGCAATTCACCACACGGCTCAAGCAGGCCGGTTTCAAGGTGGAAGAAGTGCGGGTTCGCGCCCATCGCGGCAAGAGTGGCGCGCGCCATGTCATCTGGCTCGCCTTAAGACAATGATCAGAGCAGTTCTATACCCAGAATGAGGCTCGACAGGCTCTTCCCATGCGGATCAACCGCCAGCGAGATCGCAACGCCACCGCCCAATGACTGCTCCAGCAGAAAAACAAGAGCGTTGTGATTTGGCACCTCATGCCGCTTCACAGACCCATGGGTGATTCCTTTGAAGGCTTCAGCCACCACATCCGTGGTCAATCTCTGGCACAGGAAGGCATAATGCTCGGGCGCACGGGCAATAACGGCGATCTGGGCTGTATTGCCTTTATCCCCAGCCCGTGCCGTGGCTATCTCATGCAATCTCATGCGGACACCACACGGATTGTGGGTGTTACCATCGAACGCGGCAACAGTATGGAGCGAACACCTACCAGCTCTCGCACCTGCATGAAGTCACCACCGCCCCCATAAGGCCCATTGGTGAGTAGGGACTGGGCTTCCTGCGCCACATAATCGGCATGCCTGCGGTTGCTGCTGCGGGCCGCCACGCGCACCCGCACTTCATAGGGTTCCTCAAGCATTCGTGACGCAGCACAATGCAGCGAATTCAGGCCGATCAGATCAATCCGTAATTCTTCCAGATCGAGATTGCGCTGCGCAAGCCGCGACCGGACAATGCTGGCGGCGAGCTCTGCCCGCGCCCGAGCATTGGGTCCGGCATAGCTGACATGGCCCTCGCCGATATAACCTGCCCGGTAGCAGACGCTGGTTTTCAAGGTATCCGTCCGCCCCAATGCCCGCGACCCTGAAATCCGGACCTGATCCGGCGCTATCTCCTCAAACCGCAAACCGGTAAAATCCGCCACGCAATCGGGAGTAATGTAGGCGGCAGGATTGCCACATTCATACAGTATCTGTTCCGTGCAGGTGGCCGCTGTAACCGAACCGCCAGAACCAACAGGCTTGCTGATGACGGCCTGTCCATCAGCCTGAACAGTGGTAAAGGGAAAGCCCAGACGGTCCAACCCCGGCACATCCTTGACGCCGGGATCAGCGAAATATCCCCCCGTTACCTGACCCGCACATTCCAGCAGATGGCCAAGGGTTGTGCCGATCGCAACCTTGTCGAGATCGTCGCTTTGCCAAACCAGGCCGTGCATCATGGCAGCCAGAAACATCGACGGATCGGCAACACGACCGGTGATCACGACATCCGCGCCAGTGGCCAGTGCGTCGCGGATCGGATCAGCCCCGAGATAGGCGTTGGCGGCAATCACGCTGTTCCCGAGGCTGCCGACAGGCGCGCCGGTCTCCATCATCGTCAAATGGGGCGAGGTCTGCACCAGCGACAGTACATCGTCACCCAGCACAACGGCCACTTTAAGCGCGGGAATACCCAGCTCACAGGCCAGCGCAACCGTGCGCCGTGCGGCCGCCATGGGGTTAGCTGCCCCCATGTTGGTGATAATCTTGACGCCACGTGCCATGGCAGGACCAAGCACAGCCCGCCAGCGGTCCTCCATGAAGGGGTTGTAGCCCTTGTCAGGATTGCGCAACCGCTCCAACTGGCCCAGCGCTATGGTGCGCTCGGCCAGACACTCAAAAACGATGTAATCCAGATGAGATGTCTCGATCAGCTCCAGTGCCGGCTCCCAGCGGTCCCCCGCGTAGCCAGCACCGGCGCCAATGCGGATGCTTTTCATCGTCAGCGGAATTACCGTTTATCAATCATTGTTTCTCGATTCCTGCGTCCTCGACCGCCTTCTTCCACTTGGCGCTTTCACGCTTGACGTTCTCGGCAAGTTCCGCAGGGGTTGACGAGGCGACCGCAATGCCCAACCCCTTGCTTAGTTTGTCATTAGCTTCAGGACTTGCCGATGCCTTGACGATGGCATCGTTGAGTCTGGCAATAACAGCAGGTGGCGTGCCAGCAGGCGCGAAGGCCCCGAACCAGGCGATCAGTTCGTAACCCTTCAGGCCAGCGGCTTCCTCTACTGTAGGCAGTTCAGGCAATTGTGGCACCCGCTTGGCGGATGTCGCGGCAAGCGCGCGGATCGTGCCCCCCTGAATCTGTGGCAGCATGACAGCGAGATCAGCCACGAACACGTCAATCTGACCGGTGATCAGGTCGGTCACGGCCTGCGGCGAGGCGCGGTAGGTCACAAGGTTCATCTTTATGCCCGCCATGCTCATCAGCATTTCAGTCGATACGCGCTGGGAGGAAGACGCTGACCCAAAGTTGAGCTTGCCAGGATTGGCCTTGGCCATCGCGATCAGATCGGGCAATGTTTTTGCTTCCAGCTTGTTGGCGACACAGACGATGAGCGGCACAGACCCCATGTAGGAGATAGGCGCAAAGTCTTTTTCATGATCGTAGGGCACGGTCTTGAACAGCGCGGTTGCAGCCGCGTTGGTAGAATTGGTGCCAAACAGGATTGTCAGGCCATCCGCGGGGGATTTTGCCACGGCGTCAGCACCCAGCATGCCACTGGCACCGGCCTTGTTCTCGATGATGATGGAGGCATTGAGCGTGCGCGACATCTGGTCAGCGTAAACCCGCGCGATTGTATCTGTCGCGCTACCGGCGGCAAAGGGCACGACGCCCTTGATGGTCTTGCCATCAGGCCAGGCCGCCTGGGCTTTCAACGAAATGGGCAACAGGGCAGCGGATGCGCCAGCCAGCAGCTTGCGACGGTTCAACATTATTCCTCCATTAGCCGGATCTTGTCCGACTTTCATTTTGATTGGGGCAACCTAACTGACCTATACGGGAGGTCAAGACCGGGTTTCACCCCAGCAAGCGCCCCACAACCTTGGCAGTGTAATCCACCATCGGCACGATGCGGGCATAGTTCAGACGCGTTGGCCCGATAACACCCAGCACACCGACGATTTTTTGCTGACCATCCCGAAAAGGGGCCGCAATCATCGATGATCCGGATAGCGAGAACAGTTTGTTCTCCGAGCCGATGAAGATGCGCACACCTTCGGCCGTTTCGGCGCGGCCCAGCAGATCGATCACGTCCTTCTTGGTCTCAAGCGCTGAAAACAGCATGCGGATGCGATCGAGATCAGCGGCGGCATTCAGGTCCTGCAACAGGTTCGCCTGCCCCCGCACGATCAGTTGCTGGTCACTGCCCTCTATGCCTGCCCAGGAGGCAAGCCCCGCTTCCACCAGCCGTTGCGTCAGGCCATCCAGTTCCTGCTGCGTCTGCTTCTGCGTGGCCTCCACCTCGCTGCGCACCTCGGTCAAGGTTCGGCCCCGTATGCGGGCATTGAGATAGTTCGAGGCCTCAACCAGCGCACTGGCTGGCAGGCCAACCGGCAGGGCGACCACGCGGTTTTCCACCTGCCCGTCCTCGCCCACGAGGATTACCAGACCTTGTGTGGGCTCCAGGCGCACGAACTCCACATGCTTGAGCCGTCGCGCGCCCTTTGACGTCGTCACAACACCCGCCCCACGTGAGAGGCCCGACAGCATCTGCGAGGCCTGCGCCAGCACTTCCTCGACGGTTCCCGCTCCTTTGGCCGAACGGCTGACCTGATCCTCGATATTGATGCGCTCCAGCGCGGTCAAATCACCCACCTGCAGCATGGCATCGACAAAGAAGCGCAGGCCCAACTCAGTGGGCAAGCGACCAGCGCTGGTGTGCGGCGCATAGATCAGGCCTGCCGACTCCAGATCAGCCATGACATTTCGCACAGAGGCGGGAGACAGGGTCATGGGGATGATCTTGGATAGCTGGCGTGATCCCAGCGGATCACCACTGGCCAGATAGCCATCGACAATGCGACGGAAAATCTCCCGCGAGCGCTCATCAAGGTTGGACAGGTTGCCCTGATCCAGCGGCTTCATATCGGGATGGTTTGACATGCCGGTATGTATGGGCATTGCGGAAGCGTAGGGCAAGGTGGGAAGCAAGACGGAAAGCGGCTCTGTTTCAAAATTCTCTTTTGACACTCTATTAGGAATTATTACCTTACTGGGAATTTTCAAATAAGGTCAACATTGGACGCCGATTGACCTCATCGCCATACACGATGCCGAAAAGCTGGTACATCATCAAGGGCCGCGCCGTTTCCCGTCTACCGTACGTGCGGCTGGCGTCCACCAGATGTAGCACGCCGCCAAACGCTCGAGCCGTTTCCGGTCGAACTGGTCACGGGCGCTCCCCACAGGCTATGACTTTACTACACTTTCCATCGTGGATCATGTTACCGCAAAACAGCCCCAATGGAAGGATGCACGCTTTTACAGCAAATCTGAAACCGTCTGATCATGACTTTCTTTAATGTCCTCATCCGCCATTTTCGCGGAATGCCCGCGGATACAAGGTTAGATCACAACCATAATATGGGTTTGCAAATGGATACCGCGTTCATAGTGCAGGGTTCATCACCACGGGATCGGGACGGCGTAAAGGACTAGGGTCAGGCCCTATTAATTAACGGTTTGGGATTCCCAAATCAGGGTTGACCTGATTCATTCGTGGCAGGAGGATACCATGGGTTATTTGTATTTGCTGTTACGGGTCCAGTTCAATCGGATCAGACCGTATTTCCCATTGTCCCATGGCATCCAGCGCGTGGATGATCTTCGGGTCGTCAGCGGGACAATTTACGTTATAAAACATGGACTTCAGTGGAAGGATGCGCCCGTTGGCTATGGTCCTGACAATCGTGAGTATCACGATAAACCCAGGCACCCCGCCCCGCTCTAAGCATATCTTCGGTAACTACTATTTCCGTTTTTTCGCTTCCCACAACGCATCTCCAACATTGGTATTGGCAAGAGTGGCGATCTGCTCACTCAAAGACATAATTGCCAAAAAAGCGCTTTCGTTAATTGCCCGTCAGAGTTCGAAGGCTTATGTTATTTTCATCAAACAGCAGGAATTGAAGTCATGACCCCCGTAAGAGTGATTGTCGGCCCCTTTACGTTCGCTGGACATTTTGAGGAAGTGCTGGCACCGAAAACATGTGCGGCCTTTATCAAGGCTATGCCATTCGTCAGCAAGGTCATTCATGTGCGCTGGAGTGGGGAAGCCGTTTGGTCACCCCTAGGTGATCTTGACTTCGGTGTCGGCTATGAAAACAATACTTGCTACCCCGCTCCTGGTCAGATCATCCTTTATCCAGGCGGCGTGAGCGAAACAGAAGTCCTGATGGCATATGGTAACGTCAGTTTCGCCTCGAAAGCAGGTCCTCTCTCGGGCAACCACTTCATCACGCTGACCTCCGGGCTCGAGAACATTTACGCTCTTGGCCGAAAGATTTTGTGGGAAGGCGCGCAGGACATTCGCTACGAATTGATTTGAAGCGGCTTTCCCTGCTGTTACGAACGGAGAATTCGACCATCAAAATGCCATGCATGGCAATGGTATTTGTGTTTCTTCGTGAAAAAATACCTTATGCCGGATTTGGATCCGGTAGCACGCGGATGCCCCAACCCTACCTTAATTCACCAGTTGAACTCCTGCATGGACGAGAGCATCTCGTAGAGTTGCCAACTCGTTGGTAGTGACAGGAGGTTGTGGCGGCCGGACGGTGGCCGATGGCAACTTGCCCATCAGCATCAGGCAAGCCTTGAGACGTGTCGCAGCCCTTCCGCCCGGAGCTTCACGATAGATCGCGACCGAAAGTGGGTAGATCATGTGGTGAATGCGCATGGCCTCAGCCCATTCTTGGCGCTGCGATGCTTCCCAAAGAGCAACCACCAACTCGGGCACCACAGCAGCAAGACTAACCTGGCTGCCGGCACTGCCGATCATATAGCTGGTCAAGAGATGCTCGTCGCCTGAACCGAGAACAATGAAGTCGGCGCGGATACCCTTGAGAAGCCTCAAGTTTTCTTCATATGCGGCGATTTCCCAGCTGCCTTCCTTGATGCCGATGATGCGAGGCTCCAACGCAAGAGCCCGTAACGTCGGGTTATCATATGCAAGCTGCCCCGCCCCAACCGGAGCGCCATAAATCAACATGGGCAGACTGCACCCATCCAGTGCGTATCGGTGATGGATCAGCGCGGCTTGCGGATCGTGACTGAGTGCAAAGCTGTTTGGCGGGAAAACCAACAGAAGATCAGCGCCTGCATCTTGCGCAGCCGCGGCCTCCTTCGCCAGATCGAGGCTGGATTCAGAATTGATACCCGAGCATAACAGGCAGCCAGAAAGAACACTCGCACGGGCAATTTGTACCACACGGCGCTTTTCGGCAGCGCTCAGGACAAAATTCTCGCCTGCATGGCCGTTGATCAGCAACCCGTGGATGCCGCGTACATGAGAGACTTCAGTCAGATGCTGCGCAAGGCGATCTTCATCGATCGCGAAACTGTCTGTCATCGGCACCACGGTGGCGGCGTGAATTCCATTCAGAGGCATTGCCGTAAGCTGTTTCATGCGGCGATTCCGACAGGGTTCAGCAATCGATCAATCGGGAAAAGCGGCAAGGCTGGCTCGCGGCCCAAAATGCGTTCGGCCAGAAGCTTCGCCAGATAAGGCCCACTGGTATATCCAGAATGTACGCTCCCACAAACATACGCCTCTGGCACACCGGGCACCGGTCCCACGGCGGGAAGCGCATCACGGGTTTCTGCCTCCAGCCCGGCCCAGGCGCGTGCAAGACGCGCGTTCTTCAAGGCGGGTATGGCGTGACAGGCAAGGCGGATATTGCCGACAAGACTCTCAGGCAGGAGTTCAAAACCACCGCTCTCGCGGTTCCCCCGCGCTTGCCAACCTCCACCGATCACCGTTGTGCCATGGGGGTATTGCTTGAGCGATAGCAGACCACTGGCGATGCCAACCACTGTTCGCATGACCGGTCGTTGGCGTTCGGTGACGGCAAGTTGATTGACCAGCACCTTGATCGGAAGGTTGACCCCGAGCCAGCCAAGCATCTCCTCGATCCAGACACCTCCCGCAATCACCAATCGCAAGGCCTTGACAGGTGCAGCGGAAGTGCTGATTTCGAACTGCCTTTGTATAAGCTGGAAATTGGTGGCTGCAGTTTCTTCGAGTATTGTCACGCCCGCTTCGATGAGGGCGCGGCGATAGGCCAGACCGGTCAGGTAGGCATTGGCAAATCCATCGACCTTGCAGTGCCCCGCCAGTACTACACCTGGCCCAAGACCTGGCTCGACGAGTTGGGCGGCTTTTGCGTCAATCAGGTTGATCGGTGCACCTGCCTCACGGCGCTTGCCAGCGCGAACGGCTAGCATCTCCGCCTCGGCTTGCGTGAACGCCAGCGAAAGCCCATCGCAGACCACCACGCCGACATCATGGCCAAGCCATGCCGGAGCGCTTTCCCACATCGCATGAGCCTTCATCGCGTAGGGTATCAATGCCACGCGGGTCATCTGCATAGTCAAGGTGCCTGCATTCACGCCGGACGCCTCACGACAGAGGCTGCCACGTTCGAGCAGCACCACTCTCATGCCGCCCCGGGCCGCAAACAAAGCCACCGTGCAGCCATGGATACCACCGCCAACAACGCAAAGATCGTATGGAACACTCATAGCGGAGCAGGCTCCGGCACGGGGATGTCAGCATAATCGAATGTGCCAACCAGTTCGCCAAGCAGCATTGGTCTTAGCGGCGGCCGACCAGTCCATGTTCCGACTTCTTCCCGTGATCGACCTGTTTTAAGCGCCACCAGTTCCTGCACAGTATCTGCGCACATCCGGCCCTGGCACGGACCCATACCGCAGCGTGTAACGTGTTTGAGCTGATTGATATCATGGATGCCATCTGCCATTGCAGCATCGATCTCGCGTCGGGGCACATCTTCGCAGCGGCACACAATCGTGTCGGGTCCAATCCTTGCGATATCCGTTGTCTGGCCGACCATCATTCCCGCCACTGCATCGCTGAACCGGATGCCGCGGGCAAACTCCCTTTGCAGGCGGGTTGAATGATCACTCCTGACAGTTCGGCCGAGCCGACGGGCAACGGTAAAAGCGGCGATCTCACCACTGGTCCCCGCCAGCAGCGCTCCGCGTATGCCTGCTCCATCGCCGACACAAAACAGGCGAGGCACACTGGTTTCGAAATCCGCCGTTAGCACGGGGATCCAGCCACCCCGCAAGTGGTCAAAACGCATATTGGCCCTGAGCAAACTTGGCACCTCAGCGCCCGGTACAAGTCCATCGCCGACCACCAAGGCATCACAGGAGAATGCGCGCTTGATACCAGAAGACGAAGCGACCACTACACTGTTGACACTATCCACGCCATTGGCCTCAATTACCGAGTGCCCAAACAACCACGGTATGCGGCTGGTCAGGATGCGCGCCATCCAACCAACGCCCCGAGCCAAAAGCGCAGGCTGTGTCGCCAGCGCGGGAGTCACCTTTAGCCAGTTCGTCAGTGGCATGCGGTCCACCACCGCGACAACGTCGCCGCCTTTCGCCAGAATGTTTGCTGCCACCTGTGCAATCAGCGGTCCTTTGCCTGCAACAACGACGCGCTTTCCGGGAAGGCGTGCCTCCGATTTGAGCAGGATCGTGGCTGCAGCAAGACCCATCACGCCAGGTATCGTCCATCCAGGAAATGGGTTTACGCGCTCATAAGCACCGGTAGCGACGATCAAATGGTCGGCCACAAAAGACGCCGGGCCGTCAGGCCCTACCGAATCCACACGAAAACCATCGGTTACGGACCAGACACGGTGTCCGAACGCCAACGTCACGCCAGAACTGGCCAGTGCAGCACGAAGGCCGTCACCCGCCGTGCTATACGATGATCGAGCACCCTTTGCCTGCGCAGGCTTGCGCCAGATCTGCCCCCCAGCTGCCATCTGTTCATCAATCGCCACAACATTCAGTCCTGTCGCAGCTGCGGCCAGGGCAGCGCGCCCACCGGCCGGCCCCGCGCCCAGTACGATCAGATCAAAGCGGCTTGGCACGGTCATATGACTCCACCGCGTTCGATGGTCATCCCAGCATGCGGGCTGACAAGGCAGGCCTGCTGGACGCGTCCATCAATCAGGATTGCGCACTCCTGGCAAACTCCCATGAAGCAAAATGCCCCGCGCGGACTGCGATCGCGGGGGCTGGATCTGAGAAATACAATTCCGGCCTCAAGCAATGCGCCAGCGACACTGCCACGTGCGCTGATGCGCATTGGCTGCCCATCAAGCTGAATTTCGATCATTGTGTCAGCGTCAGCCATGATCACACGCTTTTGGTAACGCGCGGAAGCCCCGCGCGTTCGTAACGAGCTTGCGCTCGGCATAGCGGCCAATACGCCCGAACGACCACGAGATCGCAAAATACATTATCAGAATAGAGCCAAAGCAGATCAGTGCCGAAAACCCGCGCTGGTTCAGCATGCGTGCAGCAAAGGTCAGCTCCAGAAATCCGATCTGCGAAACAAGCGCAGTTTCCTTGATCATGCTGACAGCGTGGATGGTCGAAGGCGGCAGGATCACCTTCCAGGCCTGTGGCAGGATGATGCGGAAAAGTGCCTGCAACGGCGGGATATTCAGAACCTCCGCGGCCTCCCATTGGCGTAGGGGTACGGCCTCGTAGCCGGCACGTACATTCTCAGCGGCCAGCGCAGACATGCGCAAGGTGACAGCCGTCACTGCGATCACGAACAAGGTCGTATTGGCGCCCGAGAGCTGGAAAGCGAAAAATACACACATCAGCAACACAAGAAAAGGGATGCGCCGGATAGCCTCGGTCCAGAAGATCAGCAGCGCTCGGAGGGGCACGAAAGGCATGACCCTTGGAAGCCGCAGTGTTGCGATCATGAAACCAAGCAGATAGCCTAACCCACAGCCGATGAAGGACACCAGCAAGGTGTTGAGCGCAGCCTGCCCCAGGAACACCATGTTCCAGTAGGTGAAGAAGCGCGGCGCCTCCTGAACGAGTTGTTGCAATGCCCCCATCAGAACGCTCTCGCAGTAACCCGAAACAGACCGCGACCCAGACCATAGAGCAAGGCGGAAGCCACAATCGTCAGGACAATGTAGATGCCCGCTGTCATCGTGAAAATCTCGATCGAGCGGAAACTGATCGCATTGGCGTTCAATGCGCGCGCAGTCAGCTCTTCCACGCCAAAGATAGCAGCCATCGAAGTGCCAAGGGTCATGATGATGTACTGGTTCGACAAAGAGGGATAGAGCGCCTTCACGATATGCGGGGCGATGACATGGCGAATGGTCTGAAGGCGTGTGAAGCCGAGTGTCTCGGCTGCCTCGATCTCGGCCTTTGGCAATGACTGGAAGCCGGCACGCTGGATTTCTGTGAGATAGGCTCCGGCGTTCAGCGTCATGCCGATGAGTACCGCCTGGATCGGAGCCAGCAGGATACCAAACTCCGGCAGTGCGAAGAACAGGAAGAAGATTTGCACCAGTTGCGGTGTGTTGGTGAAGAAGCTGACATAGGCACGGATAACGAGACGGGCTGGTCTGGGACCATACGCGTTGATGCTCGCCCCTGTGAGGCCGATGATCATGCCAAGCGCGAACGCCACGAAAGCGAGCCCGAGTGCTATGGCCGCTCCTGTGAGGAAGTCAGGAATATAACCCACGACCTGTCCATATTGCAGCTGCATCAGAGCGTCCGCATAGTCGCGCTTGCCATTGCCGAACTTGCCCCTGTCAGAACATCGGGTTGACAGGAACGGGGGTCTTCATCGGCACGCCGAACCACTTCTCCCACGCAGTCGCGACAAAACCGCTTTTGTGCATTTCAAACAGAACAACATTCAGCACATCCTTGAGCGTAGTATTGCCCTTCTGTACCCCGATACCGACCCAGGTACTGGCGAGCACATCATCGAGCACCTTCCACGGCACGCCCGGGAAGTTTTTCATGGGGACCACAACCGATTCAAGCACGTCGACCATGGCATCGGCCCGACCCTGCTGAAGCGCACGAAATGTATCGGGATAGTTGTCGAGCAATGTCAGCTGCGCTTGCGGCGCATTGGCCTGGATCCACGGAATACCGACGGTTCCGCGCACCTGAACCAGCTTTACCTGCGCATTGGCAAGGTCGGACGGTTTGTTGATCGGAACAGCGGTACCGCTGCCCTTGGTCAGCACCACGACACTCTGCGTATGAAGCGGCACGGTGTAGTCAATCACAAGAGCGCGCTCAACTGTCCGTGTGATCGCTCCAAGCACGATGTCTATCCGGTCAGCCTGCAGGAAGGGAATTCGGTCCGGGCTGCCTACCTGAACGATCTCAAGTTCCACCTTCATCAGCCGCGCGATCTCGCGCGCTATGTCAGCGTCAAACCCGTCGATCTGGTTCTGGGCGTTGAAAACGCCAAAGGGTGGCAATGTCGGGTTGATCCCGGCCCGCAGCTTCTTGGTGCTGAGCACTTCGGCCAACGGCTTCGCCGAAGCATCCATACCCATCGTGGACGCTGCGGCCCCCGCTGCCAAACCTGCCACAAGGCTTCTGCGAGAAATGTGTTGATAGATGTTCTCAGTCATGGCAAGCGCCCTCTCTGTCAGCTTTGTATACGATTGTTGTACAATCTGCGGAAGACAGCAAGCGGTTTATCTGCAGCGTGGCTCAGCTCAGCGCACTGTTGCAAGTGCGAAGTCTCTCAAACTGCGGATATGGGCAGCCACGGCATGGCGTGCAGCCTTTACATCCCCGGCCTCAAGCGCGCTCAGAATGGCCAGATGCTCGAGTGAGTCAGGCTCCAGGCGATCTTTGAGTTGAGCAATTTCAAACAGTCTTGTTGTCACCCTGAGCGCGTTTATCAGCTCGCCGATGACTGGATTTCCACAATGCTGAATGTAGATACCGTGCAGGTTGTCGTCAGACTGCCAATGGGACGCCGTGTGATACGCGGTTGAAGCGCGCAATTGCTCGATCTCGTGCCTGACGGAAGCTATCAGTTCCCGTGGGATACGCCCCGTTGCAAGCGCCGCCGCTTCAGCCTCGAGAATTTCACGGACCTTGAGGCTGTGCAGGTATTCGGCCAGATCCACACTGCGAACGAGATAGGAGCGGTTTGCGAACTTGCGCACCAGCCCTTCGCCTTCGAGCCGCTGAAGCGCTTCGCGCAAAGGCGTGCGCGAAATTCCCAGAACATCAGCCAATCTCGCTTCGACAACCTGCTCCCCGCCCTTCAGGCGGCGGTCACGGATCATCTCGGAGATGGCGCGGTAGGCAAGATTGGACAAGTTGAGGCCAGCGGTAGCACGTGGTTCATCCGGCTGGCGGTCTTGATCATCGAATGACATTGTCGTGTTCATCGCCTCGGGCTCGATTGTTGCCAAAGACCAAGACGCCACGGTGGTCTCATGTCAATGGTCATCCCGATTGTTCATCTTGTTGATCACAGGCCCATAGGCTTTTCCGTAATGCGTTTCGATGCGCTGCTGTATTGCATCCCAAACCGTCGTCATGGCCAGATAGAGGATGGCGACAACCATGAAGACCTCCAGAACCTCGAACCTCTGCTGCATAAGGATCTGGCCACGCCGCAGCAATTCTTCCATCGAGATGACGGAGGCGATCGATGTCGTTTTCAGCAGACCATTCACGGAATTGCCGAGTGTCGGGATCGTTACACGAAGGGCCTGCGGCATGACGATGAGATAGAAGCCCTGCGCCCGTTTAAGGCCCAGCGATAGAGCCGCATCGCGCTGTCCTTGTCCGACGGAGAGAATGCCGCCACGCAGGATTTCCGAAAGATACGCCGCCTCGTTGAGCGCGAGGCCAAGCATCGCGGATTGTAGGACGCTCAATCGCACGAGCCCAAGTTGCGGCAAGCCAGTGTAGATGATGATGAGTTGCACGAGCAGTGGCGTACCACGGAAAATCCAGACATACGTCTTGGCAATGTTCCGGATGGGGCTGTTTGACGATAGGCGCATCAGCGTGAGGATCAGGCCAAGTATGAACCCGAAAAGCAGCGTCGAGGCAGTCAGGAAGAGAGTTACAAGCGCGCCTTCCAGAAGATAGGGATTGGCAAAATAGCCAAAAAAGCCCTCCCAGTTCCATGCCCGCATTCTACCGCTCCTGTTTTCTGGATGTGCGGCATGCGGGGTTCAAAACACCAGGCTTCTTTGCCCGCATCCAGCCCCTGCCGAAGATGGTGAAGTGCTGCGTCAGACCGGCCCAGGACCGTCAATCTTAAAGGTCGAGCCCTCTATCTTCAGCACCCCAAACTTATCGAACAGCATATCGTAGTAACCTGATTTTTTAAGGTCATTCAGTGCTCCGACAACTGCTTCTGCCAGCGCCTTGTTGGCAAAGGCAAAGGTTGCAACCTGTGGAAACATGCCAGCGACCGCACGGCTGAAATCCCCGCGCGACTGCATGAACATCGCTGTTGCATCGATTGCCGTTGCGGCCTGAACCTGTCCTGCCCGCAGCGCCTGGAACGATTCGGCAAAGTTGTTGAAGGTACGGATATCAATCCCGGCAAGACCCTTGGCCTTTAGCATCGTATCGACCTCGCGGGTTCGGCGCTCCTCGATCCCACCGAGTTCGACTGACACAGCCTTACCAGCGAGATCTTCCCATTTTTCGATCTTGAGCGGGTTACCCCGCGTTGCGAGGAAGCTGACAGCGGCACGCTCATAAGGCACCATGTACATCAGCTTGGAGCGTTCCTCCGTCCAGAAGATACCAGTGTTGATCATGTCCCAGCGCTTGGCCGCAAGACCGGGTACCATGGCGGCAAATTCAATCCGGACATATTCCGGCGTCAGGCCAAGGTTTTTGGCGATTTCGTTACCAAGTTCCCATCGCATGCCCTGCAACTGGCCCCTGTCATCGACAAACTGCAAGGGCGGCAACGTCGGGTTCATTGACATGACCAGCGTGCCGGCTTTGACCAGGTTTGCAGCAGCCACCTTGGATTGCGCATCGGCAGAACGCGGCAGCAAGCCTCCAATGCCCAACGCTCCTGCAGAGAGCATGAGGTTGCGCCTGCTGATCTGGCTGGATTTTCCGGATATGGTCGATGTCATTTTGCAACCTCCTGAGGTGATAGCTGGAAACGGGACGCATAAAACCAGCCTGGTAACGCCCGTAAGCCGGGCAAGAGCGACATAAAGGCCGGGCCGGTAACTGACAGAATGTTGCTAATCAACGCCCCTCTATAATTGTATGCATATCATATACCGAGTATGGAGCGACGAGCAAGCATGATAGTGCCATCTGATCCATAAAGGCAGGCGACAATGCCAAAGACCAATCGGCCGGGCGTAGTGATCTCCGTCACCGGACCCGTCGCACCTGATCGGCTGGGACATGTCCTGATGCATGAGCATGTGCTGTGCGACCTGACCAATCCCGCCTGGCGCACCGAGCAGCCTTTTGCTTTGGACATTGCCTTGTCTAACCGGTTTGCACTTGATTACCGGCCCATGGTTCCGGGGCATCACCGGCTTTTCGATGAAGCGGTTGCCACGGCGGACCTTGACGCCTTCAAGCAGGCAGGCGGAAGCACCATCGTCGATCTCACCACTGGTGGCATTGGCCCTGACCCGGAAGGCTTGCGACGTCTGTCGCAACACACCGGCGTCACCATCGTGCTGGGAGCAGGCTACTACACAGATGGCTATGTTGATGAGGCGATCAAACAGTGGCCTGTTGAACGTCTCGCAGAGACGATCATCAAGCAGGTGCTGGAGGGCGCCTGGGGCACTTCGGTGCGCTGCGGAATCATTGGCGAGATCGGCGTGTCATGGCCAATGACACCCTTTGAGCGGCGCAATCTGATTGCTGCAGCAATGGCACAGGCGGTGACAGGTGCCGCGATCAACGTGCATCCCGGTCGGCATCCGCTGGCCTGCGCCGAGATCTGCGACGTTCTCGAGAGCGCCGGTGCAGACCTGTCGCGCGTCATCATGAGCCATATGGATCGCACGCATCCGGAGGACGTAAACGCCGTCATTGCCCTTGCCCGGCGCTGTGTCGTTGAGTACGACTTCTTCGGCATCGAGACATCAAACTACTGGATGGGTGCGGTTGACCTACCCAATGACTGGCTCCGTTTGCGGGCCCTGCGTGCGCTGTTCGAGGCTGGCTTGCAGAACCGGGTCTGCATATCCCATGACATCTGCACGTTGACCCGGCTAATCGCCCATGGCGGCCATGGCTACAGGCACATCCTCACCAATGTCAGGCCGCTGATGCGCGACCGTGGCTGGCACGAAGCCGAGATCGATACGTTGCTGGTGGACACCCCCCGCCGCTTGCTGACCGTCGGATACTCATCCGCCCGTGGCTGAAGCAGCAGTCGACAACATGCCCATATCGGCCAGAACCTTGCGCAAGGCAGGCCGTTCGCCGTCAGGCAATGGCAAGCGCGGGGCGCGGGGCGGACCCATCGGCATACCCATCATCTCGAATGCCGCCTTTGTGCCGGCGACATAGCGCGGGCCACCAACAAACGGCAGCAGGGGCAGGAGTTTACGATGCACTGCGGTGCCTTCGTCCAGATCCCGACGGTCAACTGAGGCTTCGAACAGTTGGGCCGACAAACGCGGTGCTAAATTCGAGCAAACTGCGACCCAACCCTCCGCGCCGAGCCAGAATGATTCAAAACCCAGCACCCCAGCGAACACTGTCATCCGCTCGCCACACATCCGGACGATGTCGCGCACCCGTGTCACGTCGAGCGTTGATTCCTTGATGTAGCAGCAGTTGGGAATGGTCGAAAGTCTTGCAACAAACGCAGGCAGCAGATCGACGTTGGCGGTGGCCGGATTGTTATAGACCATGATCGGGATCGAGATTGCGTCAGCAACGGCCTTGTAGTGAACATAAAGCTCATCCTCTGTCGGGACGCTGTAGAACGGCGGGATTATCATCACGCCGTCAGCACCGAGCGCTTCCGCTTCACGCGACATCGTCACCGCATCGCGTGTCCATTCTGCCCCTGTGCCAATCAGCACAGGCACACGGCCGGCGGCTGCGCGCACTGTGGTTTCGACAATGGCTGTGCGTTCGTCTGGGGTGACAGACAGGAACTCGCCGGTCGAACCAAGCGGGATGAGCCCATGAATGCCTTCTGCAATCTGGAACTCAACCAACCGCTTCAGCGCTTCAAGATCGACTGATGCACCATCAGCGGTGAATGGCGTTACCAGAACAGTGTATGTCCCGCGAAAATGTCGCATGCATGATCTCCCTACAGCGCTTCACTGTGGGAACTCTTATGTCGTATATCAATTGTATGCAACGCGTGTTGGGGAGTGAAAGTCGCGATGAAATTGGTCGATCACGCTCCAGAGACGCCAGTTGTTTCAGAATTCATTTTCACCTTTGAAGGCAAGCAGATTTTCGCAAAAGAAGGCCAGAGCATCGGTGCCGCGCTTACCGCAAATGATGTTCTTGTTTTGCGAAAAACCCGCAATGGCGCCCCGCGCGGGTTGCACTGTGGCATGGGAGCCTGTTTTGATTGCGTGGTGACGGTAGATGGCCGCGGCAGTATCCGCGCATGCCTTGAGAAGGCAAGGGCGGGCATTGTCGTCAGCAGTACGTCACCCGCAGCGGATCAAATCTCGCCACTGGTGCAAATGCCAACGGAAGCGCTTCCACGGAGAAATGTGGATGTTCTCGTTATTGGTGCCGGGCCAGCCGGTGCGGTGGTAGCATGTGTTCTGGCTGAAGCTGGGGCCTCGGTTCTGGTCTGCGATGAACGCGGCAGCACAGGGGGGCAATACTACAAACCACTCATGGTTGCTGATGCACAGGAGGCTATTGATCGGCAATTTCAGGAGGGTTTGGCGCTATCACGGCGGCTTACCGCTTCGGGTGCGGACATTTGGACCGGTGCGACCAGCTGGTTTGCGTCAGCAACTGAAGGAATTGGCATTATATACCAGGGTCGTGCCCATGTCATCGAACCGCGCATCACCGTGCTGGCAACGGGTGCGTCCGAGAGGCCATGCCCGGTCCCCGGCTGGACCTTGCCCGGTGTGATGACAACAGGCGGCTTGCAGTCACTCGTGCGCGCACAAAAGATCGTCCCGTTTGGCAGGGTTGTGATTGCAGGTTCCGGGCCGCTCAACCTCCAGCTTGCGGTCGAGCTTCTGAAACTTGGTCATAAACCATTGGCCGTGCTTGATGAAGGGCCGGGCCCTTCCTTTTCGACAGTGTCAGCCTTGGTTGCTATGGCAGCGGCTGATCCGGCAGCCACAGTAACTGGAATTGGCTATCTGGCACGCCTTCGTCTTGCGGGGGTGCCGATACTCTGGAACTCCAGGCTCACCGGTATCGACGGGACGGGTCACGTCACGGGCGTCAGTCTCGACGCTGCAGGGGAGCAGAAATGGCTGGCCTGCGATATCGTTGCGCAGAATGCAGGCTTCATTCCGCAGACGGAGATCGCCCGTCAGCTTGGCTGCGCGCTGAGCTATGTCGACCATCATGTCGGAGGGTTGATGGTTGTCACCGACGAAAACGGGCTCACCAGTCTTCCGAACATTTACGCCATCGGCGATGGAGCGGAAATTGCTGGGGCACGGGTTGCTATGGCACGCGCCGAAATTGCGGCATCATCGATCAGCCGAGAGCTAGGTCTGAAACAAGGCGATGACAGCACCGCAGCACGGCAAAGACTTACCCGGGCGAAGTCGTTTCAGGCAGCATTGTGGACCATTTTCCGGCAGGCCCACTTCGATGCTGCATGTCTCAACGACACCACGATCCTATGCCGCTGCGAGGAAGTAACCGCAGGGGCAGTCCGAAAAGTGTGCCGCAGTGCTTCTCCGACACTTGCCACAGTCAAGCGTCTGACCCGTGCGGGCATGGGCCGTTGCCAGGGCAGATTCTGTGCGGCAACACTAACGCGGTTGGTTCATGCGGAAGGTGGTCCGCCCCCTGATATATCGGCGTTTTTCGCGCCAAGGCCCCCTGCCCGCCCTATACCACTTGGAGCAATTGCCACCGAGAAGCCCGAATGGGGTGGCCACCGGCAGACAGTTCCGCCGGCGCGCTCCCCCCGCATTATGGGGCGGCGCGCCCCGTTCGGCCCGCTTGTTGCCGACACTGTTGTCATCGGTGCTGGAGTTGTCGGTGCTTGCGTAGCCCGGGAACTGGCACTGGCGGGCGAGAGCGTTATCGTGGTCGACCGTAACGAGCCCAATGTACAGGCCTCTGGCGCAAATGCTGGCAGCCTGCATGTGCAACTGCTGTCGTTTGATTTTGGCAAGAAGGCGCAGGCAGGAGGCCAACCAGCTGCAGAAGTTCTGCGGATTGCCCCTGCCGCCATCAGCTTGTGGAAAGAGATCGAATTGGCGGCGCGTGAAGATCTCGAGATTTCGACACCCGGCGGATTGATGGTCGGCGAAACCGAAGCCGAGATGGCCTTCCTCCGTCAGAAGGTTGAGCTTGAACGCAGCTATGGCATTGATGCGCATATCATAGGTGCCAACGAACTGCGTGCGCTTGAGCCCCATCTGGCAAACCGCTTTCTGGGGGCAGCATATTGCCGTGACGAGGGCAAGATCAACCCATTGACTGCGACGCTTGCCGTGGTCCGGATGGCGCAGCAGGCTGGAGCCCGCTTCGAGAGTTTTGCAGGCGTCACAGGGCTTCAGCACGATGGCAAGCGATGGCGGGTCGAGACGGAGGCCGGCATCATCACAGCGCGGCGCGTTGTGAACTGCGCGGGTGGCTGGGCATCGCGAATAGCGGCCATGGCTGCCGCGCCGATCCCTGTTTCCGGTGCACCCTTGCAAATGATCGTGACCGAACCCGGACCCAAATTGATCAAACACCTCATCGCCCATGCTGGCCGTCACCTGAGCCTGAAACAGGCCGACACGGGCGGGTTGATCATAGGGGGAGCATGGCCAGCGTCCATGGATCCTGAAACCGGGGCCAGCAATGTTGAGATGGCCAGCATTGAGGGCAATGCATGGGTCGCTGCTCATGTACTGCCAGCCGCTGCGGCTTTCAACATCGTGCGGGTCTGGGCCGCCATGAATATCGACATCGACGGCGCGCCGATCCTTGGCGAAATGCCCGGCGCTCCAGATTTCTACAACTGCGTGACCTCGAACGGCTATTCCCT